>CAYYJF010000042.1:0-15973 GCA_964472175.1 uncultured Bacteroidales bacterium
AGTAATACCGTTTCAAGCGCATTTGTAAGCCATGCGCAATTTGGATCGGTGTTAATAATTGTGTAAAGTGCATTGGAGACGGGAATTTTAGTTCCTTCCTTAATTGCCATAATTTTAATTGGGAGTTTTCCTCCGTGAACATTCGCAATATAGTCCCATTTCGACCGGTTCCATACATCTCCGCTGAACTTAAAATGTTCCTTTAGAAGTGGTTCGGCCTCGTCAATAAGTTGTTTCGTAACAACTACTCCGGCCAACCATTCTTTAATGATATATTGTAAGCCAAAAAATACCACATAGTCATATTTTGCTCCAGAACGAGCTTCGCAATAAGATTCAACGTATTGCGTGCCTTCTGGGAGCATATCACCATGAAGATGCTTATAACTATCCAACGTGTAGATGATGTTATGATTATTAATTTTCATATATTATTTTTCCCTTATCTTTTATCAGGTTAAATTTTTATTTAGCTACCCCAACACCAAGTTTTGCTTTAATGTAGTCCTGCGCAACTCGGTTGTCAAGAAATTCAGTCTTCAACATGTTAAAAAGAGCAACATGCTCAGTAACAAATCGAGTCTCATTCAAATTTTTTAGGTCAACCCATTGGACAGATGCCAAGTCATCGCCAGCAATAATAGACCCCATAGAATAGAACCCAACATATAGATGGGTGAAAATCTTTTCAGTTGGATTGTCTCGGTAGCGCCAATCGTTCACGATAGTAGTGCCAAGACAATGAACGTTGGTTACGTTAATTCCCGTTTCTTCGCGAAGCTCACGTTTCGCGCTATCCTCAAACGATTTATCAACGAGAGGATCGGCAAAACCACCGGGGAACCGAAGAAGTTGCTCCGAATCGGTAGATTTGCGACCAAGAAGGATTTTGTTTTCGTGTGGGTCAATTAACGCAACATCAACAGTGGAATACACAAGCGGGTATCGTTGATACGCTCCCCAAATGACGCCGGCACGAAACTCTGGTTTGGAAACCGGAGCTTGGGAGACCTGATTTCGGATTTCGGTTGCAGAAATGGAAATAGTTGTCTTCAATTCAACCGTATTATACTTCCCGGAATAATACGAAATAAAACTATCTCGGCTTCCATATAGGACAACTTCATCATTTGGTCCACATTGCGTGGAAATAATTGAGTCCAAATTCTTTGACCACTTTTCATCGCTCGGATTATCCGAGATATAACAAATACTCAGATTTGGATACCGAGTGGAAGGGTACGATTCCAAAATCATTTGCTTTCGTGTCTGAAAGTCAAGTGGGTCATTAATTGACCCCCGTACTTGGGATAGACCGAGAACGATGATTACTCGGCTATGATTTCGTAGTGCAGTGTCGATAAGCTCTTTGTGAGCTTGGTGCAACAGATGCAATTGAAAACGCGCAACCAAAACGGCCACGTTTGCCTTCGGCAAAGGTTGATTATTTACGGGTTCCATATCTTTTATCAGGAATTTTATGTTGTTTAGAGGCAAGGTTCATCACTAACAACCCCGACTCTGCTTATAACTATACACCAACAATTGTAAAAGTCAATGCAAAAATAGCAACACTCGCACAACGATAATGGTTAATTGAATTAGAATGATTTTTGTTTTACACAATCCACCAAACGTAGAAACCAAACAAAATCACACCAATCGCACACGAGATGCGACACAAAATCTTTTCTCGTGCGCGCGTGGCATCCATAAAAGCAGAAAACAATGGATACTTTCCACGATTCATGATTCTAAACTTGGATGTCAGCCACACATACAAGAACATTGTTAGGAGCCCGATTATGGCAGCACCAAGGCCGAGTTGGATGATGAGAACACCCGCATCAGTGTTGTAAAAGAAATTCTGAATAGGAGAATAGACGACGATTTTGTCAGAGTGCATTTGTTTTATTGCGTTTGAGTTATTGAACTTCCATATTCAAACAGACACCAGTCTGTTCGAGGACATAATCCAACATAGAAATCCCATTAATGTCAACTACCAAAATAAACTTTCTGGTGGCGTTTTTGTTTTTTGGTTCCATATCATTCAAATTGGTTATTACCTGCTTTGCAACCTTAACGGTGTTGTGAACAAAAATGTTGATTTCCTTCACAATCAAATCGATATCTTTGTGAGTGTCGAAATTAAAATGATAACAGAGCCATCGAAATTTCTTTGGATCGGTTGAATCAAGCCAATAGATCTTTGACTTGAAATCATCAAAGTTTATTTCTTTTTTATTCTTTCCCATTTTTGGCGAGTTGTTATGAATCGGTATCGGACGTTAGAATGTCGAATGCACCAGACCAAGTGAGAATTTTCTTTATATCGGAATATGTCAAGCCATTTTCAGAATCGGTCCGAATTAAATTTTTGTATTGATGTTTGAGAAAATCGGAATCATCGTCCAAAATGATATAATCGGTTGCATTTGGATGCTCTTCCATCCATTTTGCAATTTCATGTCCCCGGATTCCATTGAGTCCTTTGGTTCTCCAATCGGGATGAAGGAATTGGGTTAGTTGGAACTGAGCAAGACGAACTCCAAGAATGTCGGAATTGTCACGCGGATTAAGGCAGAATTTCCTCCAAGTCGAAGATATAACGATTTTTACGTTTGTTCCGAACTCACAGGCTCGTTTGATTGCCAATGCGCCAACGTCGTCCCACGCATCCATCAAACCGCCTCTACCATGTTTTGAAAGGTGTGAGCGAGACGTGCAAAGCACGCCATCAATGTCCAAGAAGATAATTTTCATCTACCGGAATTATCAGTTTTGAGTTTCAGTTTTGCAAGTAAAATTTTCAATTTATCCTCAGCAACATCAATGTCATATTGTAGCATGCCATATTCAATTTGATGAGCGGGAATGTCACTCATGTCATATTCCTTCAACCTATAAAAACAACGAGTGCGATAAAGCTTGTCGAGTTTTTCTTGAAGAAGCCAGATGCGAAGTTTAAGTACCATAATTTTAAATTATTCCACTACGCCGTCATTCCAATGACCTAGGTATAAATAACCATAGTTGCGGTTTTGGTTGTATGCAAACATAATATCCAATCCAACGCAACCTGCCTTGTTAACAAGTTCTATGTTGAAAAATTCATTTGGTTTAATTTTCGCAACCTTACACCGTTTTGTTTTGGTCATTACCTCAGATGTATCGACAAATACAAGAAATTCAATCGGTTTCTTAACTTGTTCGATTGGATTATTTTTTCCCAATACAATACAGTTCGTACTCATAATTTGTTTAGATTGTTAATCTTAGATATTATCTTTGTTTTATTATACTACGCCATCATTCCAAAACCCAAGAAATAGAACACCTTCTTCGCGCCGGTCTCCATCATACGCAAACATAATGTCATACTCTTCAATGTTGGTGCGACGTGGACATACTAGTTCGATATAATCGAATTCTCCCGGTTCAACATAGTTCATGTCAATTCTAAAAGAATCATCTGTGTCAACGGAAGAGTTGAGTAGTTGTTTAACAAATTGAATCGGCTTCTTCACCGGCTGAACTGAGTTATCTTTTCCCAATACAATACATTTAGTCATAATTTTTTGATTTTGTTAGTTTTGAACAAACGTCACGTTAACATCCCACCCATGTAAGTATACCATTTCAGATAGCTGATTCCAGAATTCATACTCACAATGAAATTATTCATTTGGCTTAAAATCTTTTAGTTCAACATAGTCGATTGCACAAATGGATGAACTGCCAAGTCGATCATATCCACTAGCAATCCAAGAAACGCAAACACAAGGATATGTAATATTAACAGTGGATTTCAAAGGAGTATCCTCATCAATTTTGATGAAGATTTTATTACCGTTTTCATCCTCATCGCTGGGGATTTCATATCCAAATTCTTCAATCAGCGTATATTCGCTGATATAATAAACTGAATCTCTTTTTTCGGTAAGTTCGTTATTATACTCCCTTTCGCATTTTATATAATAATCGAAAGAATCTTTTTCGTCTTGCGTCATAGCGCGGAAATTACCATTACCATGACGCTCATCCGAGTATTTAAAAAACGGTTGTAGTTTCGGTAGATCTTCCTCTCTCCAGATAGAATCGTCACCGTATTTAAACCGGATGTACGAATACGCGAGTTTCCAGCGGTCAGCTTCGGATAAGAGTAGTGTGTGGTTCATAAGTTTAAGATTTCTCTACCACAATAGGCTCTGGGTTCTTCCCGTCAAGCATTAATTCCTTCCAATATCCACCAGAACCAGCCCAAACGATTGATGGGGAACCGCCTTTTTGGATGATTTTTTGATGCTTGTTCATTCTAGCCTTTGCGAGTTTTCCTTGGGTTCATCGCATCCAACTTACGAACCGTATGGTTGGCGCACATTTCCAGCACTTAGTCGGATGTGCGTAGCCCCCTGTTTCATGTGGGCCACCGCAAACACGGCACGTTATTTTTTGGCCCATTCAATAAGGTCTCCCACGTCCATTTGCCAGCATCCGAAGCGGTTGATTTTCGTTATGGTGTCCCAAAGAGCCCCTTGTTAATATTTTCCCATTCATGTCGTTGGCGCTTTTTCATATATTCACTCCTGTTCCAAAATTACCTTGAATCCTTTTGGTAGCGGAACAACTTCCACCGTCTTATCCCATGAATCGCCCGGATGATTGAGACTATAAACCAAATTTTCCAACACAATTAGAGTATCTGCTTTATAATAAGCAAAATCATTTGGACTATTAATACCATGTTTTTCAGACAATCTGCATAGTGTACCGTTAGGAAGCGTTGACGCCAACACACTAACAGAATTTGAATCATTAGGAATAGTTACTTTCATAAAATTATTGTTTTTCGTTGCCGACAATCCAAGCCGAGATTACATTCAACTTAACCAATGCAAATGCAATATACATAGTAATTGCAACAAATGGACCAAAAATCCAAATAAATTTATTGGAAATTGATTTCACCCCACAAACACCAGCGAAAATAAGTCCGATAAATCCCCACCAAGCAATAATTGTCTTATATGGATTGTCCAAGAAAATAATGGCGGTGAAATTAATCGCAAGCGATAGTGCGAAGCATCCCGTAGTTAGCAAAAGCGATTTTTCAATTGGTTTCATTTTTAAGATTTCTTTTCTTCTTGGTATATTTTATACCGAATGAAATCAGCTACTTCTGACTCGCCCAATTTAATAGCGTGATTTAGCAACTCGTTAAGGTTTGTGAGGGACCCGTATTCCACCATTTCCCCAATATCCGCCTCAGTGAAATATCCATATTCACAATCTGGGCAATTCACCAGCTTGAATTCAAAAGTACCCCTATTGTAATTGGGGTCAATTGATATGAGAATACCAACACCGACAAAAGTATATTCAGGGTTGTTGTTGATGTGATTAATTCGGTATGATTTACCGATGATGTATTTTGATTCGCTCATTTTAGGTCGTTGGTTTTGATTGTGAACATGATATTATATTAGTTGAATTTAGATAAGACGACCACGAAAAGCGTCCGCAAGTTGATCGGCGACATATACCTTGCCTAGCCAATCTTGGGCATTCACCGGCTCAACATTTACCATTCTCAACACAGCTTGAACTAGTTCTTCATGAGAAAGTTTGCGAATCATCTCCTCTGTCATTTCACTATTGTGCGTTTTTAGCATGAAAGTAGTATGATTTGCCTGTTTTGAAAGTCAACTCAAATCTTAGGAAAATGTTCTTCCATGTACTTAATCAACGACTTAACATCGTCAAAATAGTATTCTTCCGGCCACCATTCGTTTTCGATACACACATCTGCTCGATTAAAAGTCCACTTCTTATCAGCTCTATGTTCAACAACCCAACCTTCGGGAATCTGATAGATATTCGCAAACAATTTCCAATTCTCACGTTCGCCACAGAAATACACGTCTAATACATTCGGAGTGAATGTACCTCGACGGGTATAACCTCGAATTACTTTGAACCTAGGACTAGCAAACACGATCTCTGTCTTTTTGAGACAGAAGAAGTTTCGGATGGTACCGACGATGAAGCTCACCTTTGCTTTGATTTTTCGAGTTGTTTTGGACATGTGAGATATAGTGGGTATTATTTACGTAGAAATCAACAAAATTATTCAATTTTTCTCAACCATTCTCCCCGAAAATGATAATCGGAACCACCACAAGAACTTGAGCAAATCGCCATGATTTCATCAAATTCATTTTTATAAAGAGATTTTATTGTGAACGCATTGGAGCATCTTCAACTTTTTGAAGAATAAAGTCTGGAAGGTCCCACATGTTTACGTCAGTGAACTTAACGCGCCATCCATGATTGTTTATATCACCAACAATTTCACCAATTTTGTTAATACACGCATCCATAGCAGAATCCCAACAACCACTCCACCCCATTTCATAAGTATTTGCTTTCCGTGTGATTTTTACTTTATCCCCAACTTTAAACCCCGATGCGTTATGGAAAGAGATAAAGGCGTTTTTAGCGGATTCTAAATCCATTTTTGGTGAAATTAATGTAATCGCAAAAAACGGAACAGCAATATTTTCAACTGACTTACCATAAAGCGGGCGAACCAAATAACACGCATTCCACCAATCGATTCTAGTTACCTTTCCAGTAAAAGGTTTATTATAAAAACAATCATGTGTATTAAATCCCATTTCGCCCATAACGAATGGTTGGCACTCAACTTCATCGTCAACTTTTATTGAGCAAAATTGGAATAGGTTAATATATTCTGGCGAGTTATTGCTTGGCATGTTTTATGATATTTCAGAAATTCAATCGAGTGTCAACTTATTTTTTATTGAGATAACAAAGTCCACCGACAACAATTGTGTATAGCAGAATGAAACATCCAAAAGCGAGCCAACCAGTTGTTTGCTCTGTTTTATATCCAATTGCACATGAAGTGATAATTGACCCAATAAAATATAGAGAAGATAGAGACATATTTATTCCTGTTTATTCAATCTCGCCAATTTTTCATTTAGTTTGTACAATTTGTTTTCAATCTCCTTCACGCGCTTCTCAAAGAAAAAGGTATTAACAAATGGGATTTTATACAGAAGCTTTCCTGTAATCTCATTCAAGCGCGCTTGATAATATTTAATACTGTCGGAGCAAGAATCAATATCCTGCTCCTTCTTTTGTTTTTTGTAAGCCTCTGCTTTTGGTTTATCCCACCAAATCACAAAGTTTGGATAATCACATTCCACCAAAGGAAATAATTCCTTGGCAACGACCATGAAATAATTATAGAAATTTCGTTCTTCTTGAGCCAACGGAAAATAATAATAACCCGGTATAGTGTTCCGATTTGCAATATTCTTTCTCAAGTCGGCTTCAATTTCTTTATAAATTCGAGCGAATATTTTCTTAACCGCTTCCGAAATAGCAGTTTCATCTGAAAGACTTAATTTCTCGTTTAATTTCATAAAATATTCGGACGGGCAAAAGTAGGGAGTGTTCCCATCGGCTTTACGACATTCCTCAATTAGTTTTTCTTTGAATTCTTGCGTGATTTCCATGTTGATTTTTGAATTTTAAATGTTTAAAGAAGAGATTACTTTTGATAGTTTATCTTTCAACTCATCCCAAATGGGTTCGTTCTCCACCGAACACGTCTTCAATTTTACAGAAGAAATGATATGGAATTGAATTGTCTTCGACGCTATTCAAAATCAGTTGTCCCTTCCGAACTTCATACCCATAATCCAAACATTTTGACGCAAATTGTAGGAATTCCAAATGTTTTGGATTATCGCTTTCTGTTTTGATGGAAATATCCAATCCACGCCACTCAGAAAATTCAAATTCCAATTTGAACGCTTCCACTCCCTCGTTTACAGAAAACCCGTTGTCAGGCAAACATACCGCGTAAAACCATTGAGTGAACGCGTCAATTGCCGGTTTGAAGAAGTCGATAAATGTATTGTATCGTACCTCTTGCGAATCCTTTTCTTCGCAATTACGGTGCAAACGTTCCCAATCTTCATATTTATCCACCAAACAATCAAATTCAGCTTGAAGCGGGCGAAACTCATCACAGTGAATTTCTCTATCACGTTTAATATTGTAACGCAAATAAAAATCACCATGAAGCAGATCATGAAACAAATTAAGCGACCACTTTGAAAAATACGGTTCCTCAAAGATGTCACCAAACAATCTCTTGGACTTTAGTTTGTCCAAATATTCCTTCTCATACCGTCCGCCAAATGGAAGAAGTTGTTCGCTTTCAGTAAGGAAGCTATTCCATAGAACGGAAATGATTTCCTTAACGGTTTCAACCTGAGTAACATCGGAGTTGCAAACAAATGTTTCCGATGAACTATTGGTAATCAAATCTGAATTGGAATGAAGAGCGGGAAGTAGCAGAGTTTTATTCATTTTTATGGGATTGGTTAAAATTCTGTCCTAGCGTGACCAAGTTCCACTCCCGTGTCAAGTGAATATGGCACGGGTTGCATAGAGAAGGAGTTATTAAACAAACTAAGTTCATCATTCAGATGAAGATACTTGGAGAAAATTTCAGGTGGGTGGGTCTTGATTTTCAATGCCGACTGGTTTTCGACAAGCCATTTCTGCGCGTTAGCTCCGAACGCCAATTTACCTTCACCGGCAATAGGAAGGACGATTTTACTCAGGTAGTCATAATTAACTACTTTGGACACCAAAGCCCCACGACCAACATTCATATGAGGCAAAAGTACAAAATACTCAACATCCGTTTTCAACTCATTGTAGAGTTTAAAAAAGAGATCAATTGATTCCTTGTCGGAGAAGACAAAGTGCGTATTGACTCGCATACCTGCTTCGCGAGCAACCTTGATTGCTTTGCGCCAAGTCGATTCGAGATGCGGATGCAAGCTAATAGCCAATCCGCCAGACAATTCTACCAAGCTATCGATTTCTTTTTCGACGAATTTGCCATGCGTGGTGATATTTGGAATGATTCCGAGATCGATGAACGCTTGCATCGCTTCCTTCCATTCTGGATTTTCGGTTGGGTCGCCACTTCCACCACACGCAACTTGATATGGGCGTTGCTTCTGCGTCATTGAACCAAAAAACTTATTGATTTTTTCAGCAAGGTTTGTGTAATGGACGCCTGTGGAAGTTGCTCCGGCATAACAATATGGACATTTTCCACTGCATTTTGTCCCAAAACTAACATCATAGAATTCTGGCCACATCAATTCAGTTACTTCCTTATCGGGATTGATTGGCATCCGAAGCGTCTTTCCGTTGAAAAACACAGAATGGTAGTTTGCTTGGAATTCGAGCCGAGCTTTTACGGTAGAGAAGAGGTCAGTGAGTTTCATCGACACTAGATTGTGAATTTTAATGAGCAAGTCAACAAAAAATCCCGACTTTCGTTGTCGGGATTGTTGTTTCATTTATTAACCATTATATCGCGAACTTCGATCAAATGAATCAATAAACCCATTCAACAGATTGGCAATTTTATTCGTTTCTTCGTTTTCAGGATTTTTCGGGATAACTTGCAAATTTACATTGTATTCATCGCAATCGTCCCAAGGAGGAATAAACTCTTCCGATTCGGCTTCCGTAAGTGAGTCGATAAACGCCTTGATTTGGTCTTCGGTTGCATAAGTATCTTCCCAAGATTTCTCTGGAACAATGATGCCCGCCGATCGTGCCTTATGCTTCACATTATCATCCAGATAGGATGTCAATGTATAAAGCAACTTAAATTCAAACAAGTCGTCCGCAGACTGATTTGAATCACCGAGCTTCAACAACGAATTGATGATTTCTTTTACTTGTGTTACTGATGCGTCTGTTGCTCGGATGAATGTCTCCGACGAACTATTTGTGATTAGATCGGACGCAGAATGAATCGGGATGTATATGGTTGGCGTGTTCATAGGGAAATAATTGTTTTAACTAGATGTGTCGAGTGTGGTAATTATATTTTCTATCGTCGTAGCAATTGATTGTGTAATATCATCCATATTCTTTGGAGTGACACGAAGAAATCGATTATCTGCATTATAATGGCACCGCCCATCATAATAAGAATTTTTTGGTGGGTATTTCTTAATCAATGTATTTTTAATCAATTTCAGTTCAGCGTCGGTGATTTTGATTGTTTTGTTATACTCATTTAGTTCACTTGCGTCAATCCCAAGATCGATTAGCTCTTGTATATTCTTAATCCAATCGGCACAGTAATCATAACAAAACTCAAATGTAAACAAATCATCGGCCTTTTTGGTTCCGCCACCGAGCATAATGCTTGCATCGATAATTTTCTTAAACGCATCGACGGTTGCGTTGGTTACGGAAACGTAAGTCTCAGATGAACTATTTGTGATTAAATCTGAGAATGAATGGATTGGTATATAGATAGAACTCATGTTATTTGATTCAAGAACATTGAGTATGGATATTTTTCAGCGCGAGTCAAGGCTTAAATTAACTTTTCGGTGTACGGAGATACATGATAACGCGTTGCCTTCAATTTGGTCCAATGGATTATGAGTCCCCTGCTCTAACAGTTGAGCTATACTCCCAAGCGAAAAATAAGTTGAATGTTTTTGTTTTTTGCGCTATACTTATATATATATGAACAAAGAAAAACTATATGAATTAGTACGCCAACGTAAATCTCTTAAAGAAATCTCTGCTATCACACAGGTATCTCCTACTACAATCCGCTACTGGATTGACAAACACTCGATTAAACGATGTTGTAAATGTTGTGGTAATGAACTTGAGGGAACCCGGAGTACGTTTTGTTCAACTGACTGCAAGTTGAAATCGAAAAAACCACAAAGAACTCCTTCCGAAGTTCTTCAAGGGTTCAACAAACCAATCAACTGGAAAAATGTTCAGATATTCTATGATAACGGAAAAACTTGGAGAGAGACTGCGTTAGAGTTTGGAATATATTCAGCGGCGCTAGCCGCTGCACGAAAGATAGGACTATTTGTTACGAGAACTGCGGCGGAATCGAGGAAACTTCGTGAAACAGACTCGCATCCTCAGTCGGATGAAACTAAAGCGGTGATATCAGAAAAAAGAAAAAAATGGTTACTAGAGAACCCCGACAAACACGTTTGGAAGCGAGGAGCGAAGTTCAAATCGGTCCCATGCGAGAACGTCAAGAAATATCTCACGGATAACGGAATAAAATTTGAATCAGAAGTGTCTCCCATACCAAACAGAGCGTTTTCCATTGACATTGCGTTTCCAGAAAGAAAGGTTGCTATTGAAATTAATGGAAACCAACACTACAATAAGGATGGTACTCTTAGGCAATACTACGCCGAAAGACATGCTTTAATTGAATCGGCTGGTTGGAAGTTGCACGAAGTACATTATACTAACTGCTTTGACCCAGAAAAGATCAAAGCAGTAATTGACATCGCTTTACTTTGAAATGGTTGGGAAGATGGGACTCGAACCCACATTTTAATCCAGTTATGCGTTCACCGCTTAGAAGGCGGCACCAATACTCCCCAATAAATTTTAGTTCGTTAGCTTCACGATAACAGTCCACGCATGTTTTTGATATACTCCGCTCAACGTTACGGTCTTTTGCAATGCGTTATGTACGTGAGGATAAAAACTCAAATCCTTGGTTGCGCTGGCGGTCAATCGGGAATTCTCCCATTTGAAATCGTTGTAACTCCCATCAAAATCGACGGAAATTTGTTCATTGCCGGCATTTGCACTTTCGTGGATAGCTTCGATAATAGTCATTTTTTCAGAAAATTAAGTGATAGATTGAAATTGCAATAGCAATCTGACAAATTGCACTAACAATTGCAAGAAAAAACATGGAATCTGAACAAGATAACAGCATGTGATCTCTTTTTTTGTAAATGGCATAAATTGCATCAAACATGACAAAATATGGCAATGCAAAAAATGCAAGGACATTGAAAAAGTAATCAGTTTTGGTATGTCTCATTTTTATAATGATTAATAGTTACGAATAAGAAGTATTCCATTCTTGTTACGACTTCTTCTTTTTAGATGCAATCTTCCGCTGAATCGATTTTGCGTACTTTTGAATATCTTTTTCGGATTTGATTTTCGGGTCAATCTGTTGAAATACTTCTACCAAAGAAGCAGACGCGGGCAATGTTGCAATTTTGAGTGAGGTGTTCGATAGCTTTTTCATTTTATTTTGTTACTTGTTATAGACCAACCATGTTGACGATTTCGAAATAATCAGAGTATAGTTGAGGATTTTGTTCTTTTGCCAATTCATACAGACGTGAATAATTCCACTCACAGTCTCTAAAATATCTTCCGTCAGAGTCAAGACAATACGCATGCATTGCTTGAACAACGGATGACTCAATTTGCGTATTACTATCCGATTGATTTTTGCTGATAAGGGTTTGAAGCGCGGTTTGAATCCCTGCAATTCCAGTTAAAAACTCGTTTCTTACCATTTCCATTTGATAGGCAAGATTCAAATATTCATTTTTCGACAGTATGATACTTAATAGTTCAGTCGATGAAATACTCGTGGCATCGGTATAATGACTGGAAATTACCGCAAATTTTTTGATTTTCTGATCGCGCAATTCTTTTTCACGCAATTCCTCTTCCTTCCGACGCTCACAAGTACGACGGTTTTCTTTATATCGATTATATTCTCTTAGCTTATATTCAATATTTTGTTTATCATCTTCATAACCATCGGAAGTACAAACAATTCGATTTAAATCATCAATAAATCCGGCGGGCACGGTTGTAGTACCTTTATACGTTCCAGAGCGAGAATAAATTGGCTTGAAATACTCTGATTTAATTCCAACACTTTCCATCAATTCAGTAATCTTTTTAACGATTACTTTGTTTGATTCGATTATCGGAAGATTTTTTTCATGAATCGCGTCATTTATTTTATTCGCTTCGTCAAACAACGGAAGATATGTAGCATCAATTTCTTCAATTGATTTTTCTGCCCCAAAAGCTCCTTTTGTATAGGTTTCAAACCAAAATTTAAATACACTTGCGCATCCATTGCATTTGACAACATTCCCGATTACTGGGATATTTGTATTGGCTCGTGCTTCCGCGTCATCCGCTTTCTTTTTATAAAAATCAACAACGGCGTCAATTGATTGCATTACAATACTCTTTGCCTGTACGTCAATTGCGGACGCATGAAGATTCGTTGGAGATGAAATTAGCATATGATTTTTGAATTAAAGAATGTCTGTGAGGAGATCAAAGTCAACAAAAAAATCATTGCCAACTCACCGTCATTCTATCTCCGTCCATAAAATTTTGAATCTGAACGACGTAACCGAGTTTTCTTAATTGTTCATAAATTCCCGGCGCATCATTCGATTTAAAATCAAATGTTACTTCATATTTTCCATTTCGCGCTTCGGACTCAACCAATGCCATAATTCGATTGATTGTGCTGTTCTCTTCCAACACGTTTGTGGCAATCGTTGTCATTTCTTTTGCGGTTTTTAGTGGCACGTCAGAAGCGGATTGCGTCGGCTGTTCCTGCTCGGTTGACTGGAACTCTTTGGCGATGATTGTTTGGAATGACTGAAGGTGCTTTTTCGACCACATTCCAAAGCCACATGTATCCTCCGGGAACGTGGTACAACTTGAAGAACATGTTCCGCCACAAGTAACACATAGATACTCGTTACTTTTTACGTTATATTCAATCACGGGGGTGAATCCATCATCTTGTCGGCATACACCCGCCGTACAGTGTTGCGCACATTCAGAACGGAATCTGCAAGAAGTTGACTGGCAACAATAGTTTTTATCAAATTGAATTGGATGTTTCATATTTTATCCGGTTGTGAGGTTTATTTATCCAGTGGTAAACGGGTTAACTCTACATGTCAACAATAAAGTTTGTCGATTTCCAATTTTTCATCTCACCGGGATACCCACGGGGGTTGCAAATACAGGTGGTGTTATTAATTTTCAATCGATTCGCCTCGTGAGTATGGCCAAATACCCAGTATTTCACAGATTCATTTAGATAAAATAATTCATCGCAATTGGTTGCAAAATAAGGATTGTACAAATCACCGGCAAACTTCAAAGAAATACACCTTGGAGATGGCATCCAATGAGTTAAAACAATTAGCTTTTTATCTGGATTATCTTCAATTGTCTTCTTAATGAACGCTTTTGCTTCCAAATGCAATGGAACATAATCCTGCGGAGTAATTGTACCACACACATCAAATCCATTTTTTCTGATTGAATCGAAGTCTGCAATTGCACTGTATTTTGGATCGATTACTTCAATTGGTCCTTTTCCATACAAATTGAAATCTGTGTATAAAGGACTGCCAATAATAATATAATCGCGGAAAGTGGCCACACTGTTGTGCAAAAAATTAAAATATGGATGGAAACCGGCATACTCGTTAAGTGTATTAGTTGCCTCCTTTATGTGAGAACCATACAAATCATGATTGCCCATTACATAAAACATTGGAATCTTCAATGCTTTAAGAAAAATGTTCCAATCATGAGTATTCCTAACACTATCCACATCCCCCGCACAAAGAATACAGTCTGCATCAGCTGAATTGACAATATCAATTAGTTTGATATTTCTATCATAAGACCAATGGTTTAAGTGTAAATCGCTTAAAATTAAGGCTTTCATTGTTGACAATCTTATTTATGTGGGAGGTGATGTCAAGAGATTTTATTTCTTGGATCTCCAATGTATATCTTCTCGATGCCATAGATGGATATATAGCAAAAAAGGAAGACGAAAATATGAAAAATATTTCGTCTTCCTTTTTATTTAAAGTGGTGCCCATGGTCGAACTCCAATCGACAAGCCGTTAGGCAACCGGGTTTAAGTCGGTCGTGTTTAGCAATTTCACCACACGGGCAAAAACTGGTGGTGGTAGGGAGAATCGAACTCCCACGGGGATTCCCCAAGAGATTTTTTTAGGCCCTCCAATGATTTCATCAAGGGCCACAAAAAGTCTCTTATGTCTACCAATTCCATCATACCACCAAAAATCTAATATTGAAGATATAATATCTTCAATCTCTTATATTGTCAACAAAAAAGAACAAGAAAATGGTGCGACGGGCTGGACTCGAACCCGCAACCGTCGGCTTAGAAAACCGATGCTAACTATCCAACCGATCTATCACTGCAAAAAAGATTCTAACCCAAAATCGAATGTGCGTTATTAAGTGGTATCCGCACCCCACCAACCGGCCTACCGGCATTAGGAAATCGCAATAATATAACGACTAGTCTTACATATTACATTAATGCGAAAGTATTTTAATGAACTTAGGTGGTAGGCATCCTACCTAACCATTATCAGTTGTCAATCACATTTTGTCTTCAAAATTGAACGAACGAGTATGAAAGTAACTGAAAAGATACAAAACGAACCGGAATAATCTTTTTTAATCATTCCATCGACAAACACGATAACAAGGAAAAGAGAAAGAATCCATCCAATAATAGAAAACCAATCATGTGGAATTTTATCCAAATACTTTTTCATAAAAAATGGTGGAGGGTTCATGTGCAAGTCTTTTCATAGTGTAAAACATATGAAGCCAAGTATGGTGGCCTACCCCCGCGATAACATTCAATTGATTTCTGGGAACCAATTGATTTTTTGGATAACTTTGCGATGTAAAGGATTAAACATCCTTTTCGCCAAATATATGGTTTGTTAGGACGAAGAAGCAGCCGCGCAGGTCCGCTCTTCGATGAAGTTGCCCGCGATGTTGCGCATCGAGATTCCGGCCTTCTTGAGTTGCGCGCCGGTGCGGGTGGTTAGCGTGGCCTCGACCTCTTCGCAGTTTACGAAGAGCCGGAAAGACACCGCCTCGTGTGGGGCGTGCCGCGTGAGTGCTTCGCTGAGTTCAGCGATCTTCTTTTCGATTTCTGGGTGCATAAAATAATTCGGTCCTAACCAGTCCACTACAGACAACTCCG
>CAYYJF010000043.1:0-7557 GCA_964472175.1 uncultured Bacteroidales bacterium
GCATCAAATCCAACAATGCTGCACTTGCTCAATTGTTGACCAAAGATTACAACAAAGCCAAAGCTACTTTGGATGCAGTTGCTGCTCCCAATGCTGATACCCAATATCTGAAAGCCATTGTTGGTGCCAGAACAAACAATAAAGATTTGGTTGTTAGCGGATTGACAGCAGCCGTTAAAGCGGACAAAGCTTATGCAGCAAAAGCATTGAAAGATCTTGAATTTGCAAAATTCATCACTGATCCTGCCATTGCAGCCATCGTGAAATAATCAAATTCACCAAAACAATACCGGATCGTATCTTTCAATCCTGTACAAAAAAACCATCTCAAGCGATTTTGAGATGGTTTTTTGTTTGTTGTAATTTCTGACTTCTGGTCCTTTCACTGCTACAGGCCCTTTCATTCAAAGGGCACCCTGTTACACTTCAGGTTCAACCCAATCGTTGTTGTCTTTGATCAACTGAATCAATTTGTCCAATGCCAAAGATTCAGGAATGTTTTTCTCGATACATTGCTGCTTTTTATACAAAGATACTTGTCCTTTACCTGCACCCACGTAGCCATAATCGGCATCAGCCATTTCTCCGGGTCCATTGACGATACAGCCCATGATGCCAATTTTCAACCCTTTCAAATGGGATGTTTTGGCTTTTATGGCAGCTATAACCTGCTGCAAATCAAACAAGGTGCGACCGCAACTTGGACACGAAATGTATTCTGTCCGACTCATGCGCATTCTGGTCGATTGCAACACAGCAAAGGCAATGGATATGCCGTCCGATACCTCCAATTGAAATGGCGCATCGGGTGAAGATTTCAATAAGAGGCCATCACCAAAACCATCAATAAACAAAGGGCCAAAATCCATACCTGCAGCCAATTGGACTTCATCCAGGGAAGTTGCAGATAACTCACGAACAAATATGATGGGACTAAGAATGGAATAACGTAGAAAATAATGCATCAACATGCGCCACTCGGCCACCACATTTGAACGTCTGTTTTCGACCAAAAACACCACCCGGTTTTCCTCCTGAAAAAGCGATCTGGGTTGTTTGATGATTTCCTCCACCGACATTTGAACAAATCGAATGGCACTTTTACAGGCATTCAAGGATGTTAGATTGGAAACATTGAATAATGGAAAGGACTTTGGCGATTCTTTATAGAATTCAAAATCAACAATTTGGGCTATATCATCCTGGCGTTCACCTACTTGTTTCCCAACGTAAACAAAATCAGGTTTCAATGCAGCACTTGAAAAATCGATGCGATGATTCAAATCTTCTGCCAAGACCAATGGCACCTGACCATGTCCAAATCGTCCCACCGCATGCGTTTCTCTACGATGATACACGAAAGGATCGAATGGGCTATATTCTTGAATTTCAAACAAATCCATTTCTTCGGTAGAATCACATGCAACGCGTTGTTGCAGCAATTCAATCAATTTTCTGGCAACCGGTAATTCACATTCCGGATCTTCGCTCAAAGACACACGAATGGTATCTCCAATGCCGTCAATCAGCAAAGCGCCAATGCCGGCAGCCGACTTGATACGTCCATCTTCACCATCCCCGGCCTCAGTCACACCCAAATGTAAGGGAAACCGCATGTTTTCTTCAGCCATTCTTGCCACCAATAACCGCACCGTCTGAACCATAATCAGCACATTGGAGGCCTTGATTGAAAGCACCACGTCCGAAAAGTTCTCAGAAACACAAATGCGCAAAAATTCCATGGCAGATTCCACCATTCCGGCCGGCGTGTCGCCATAACGGCTCATGATGCGATCAGATAAGGAGCCATGATTCACACCAACCCGAATGGCCGTGTGGTTTTCTTTGCATCGGTTTAAAAATGGAACAAATTTGATCCTGATCTTTTCCAGTTCCTTTTCATACTCCTCCTGCGTATAACTTATATTGGCAAAAGTTTTGACCGAATCAACATAATTACCGGGGTTGATTCTAACTTTTTCTATATGCAATGCTGCCTCATCTGCAGCTTTCGGGTTGAAATGAATGTCCGCAATCAAGGGTACATCATAACCTTCCGCACGCAATTGTTGCTTGATGTTCGCCAAATTGGCCGCCTCACGAACACCCTGTGCCGTAAGACGCACGTATTCCGAACCTGCAGCCACCATGCGCTTACATTGCGCCACGCTGGCATCAGTATCCATCGTTGAGGTATTGGTCATCGATTGGATTCGAATGGGATGAGTTCCACCCAGCGGCAGCTTCCCGATCTGAACCGTAGAAGTGCTTCGTCTGGTATATTGAAACAGATTCGGGGTATATCGCATCAGTTGGTTTTAAATTCGAATTTTACTTCGCGAAGTTCTTCGTTGGCTTTTACAATCTTCTTTTTCAAACCCGTTTTGTATTCCACCAATCGCTTTTGCAATTCAGCATCACCAACAGCCAACATTTGTACTGCCAGAATACCGGCATTTAAAGCGCCGTTGATACCAACAGTAGCTACGGGTATTCCCGGAGGCATTTGGACGATGGCCAACAATGCATCCATGCCGCCCAGGCTTGCTGAAATGGGCACACCAATAACGGGCAATGAGGTTGATGCTGCAATAACGCCACACAAATGCGCTGCCATACCGGCAGCAGCAATGATGACCTGAATGCCTCTTGAAGCTGCATTTTTCGCAAAATCTTCTACTTCATCAGGTGTTCTATGGGCAGACAATGCATTGATTTCAAAAGGGATCTTGAAATCGTTCAACAATTCAGCAGCCTTCTCCATGATTTTATAATCGGAGGTGCTGCCCATGATGATACTCACTTTTGGTTTCATGACCTCGACCTTACTTAATTAAATCTGAATAAGCCTCTGATGAAAGCAATTGCGCAGATTCATTCAAGTCTTTGAGCTTGATACGAATCATCCAGCCATTTTCATAAGGTGATTCGTTGACCAATTCGGGCTTGTCTTCCAATTCCTGGTTTACTTCCAAAATAGAACCAGACATGGGCAAAAATAAATCAGATACAGCTTTAACGGCTTCAACCGAACCAAAAACAGATTCTTGATCGAGTGAAGTTCCAACAGCCGGCAATTCAACAAAAACGATTTCGCCCAGCTCTGATTGCGCATAATCGGTAATCCCAACAACGGCCTCATCGCCTTCAATGCGAATCCACTCGTGGTCTTTGGTAAACTTTAATTCGACAGGTACATTCATATTACAAAATTTAATTGGTTCAATATTAAGGGATTAGAAAAAACGTCAACATCACAGACAGAACCCCAAGCAAAAAACCACCGGACACTTGTCCCAAGGTATGTGCTTTTAAGTACAAGCGACTGGAAGCTTGAATTCCTGCCAGCAAAAACATCACACACAAAACCAACACAGAACTCAGGGACAATTTAAGGCTGACAATGATGGCAGCCCCAACCAAACAGCCAAAAGCCAATGTATGTGCGCTAATTTTCCATTTTAAAGTGATGAAAAAGGCCAGAAAGGTTCCAAAAATAGATCCGATATAAAATTTGACGGCCCACCATGGAAAATGTGCCCGGTACAACATGACACAGGCGGTGATTCCGGTCAACAAGACAATAAAATAGGGCCAAACACGCTCAGAACGCTTTGACACATCCAAATCAGACACCAACCCGGTTTTCAATAACAGCCAAATACCGACACCGGGCAACAAGCACATATTGACCAAAACAATGGCATCCACATACAGTCGATACGCGGTAGGCAATTCTCCAAAAACGCCCAATTCGAGGAGGAGCACCGTACCGATGAAAGGCAATGTCAGGGGATGCAGAATGGCAGAAATGATTTGTTGAGTTTTATGCATGGTGTCGTTCATAGTTCTTTTCGTAAACGCGCAACAGGAATGTCTGATTGTTCTCTGTATTTGGCCACAGTTCTCCGCGCAATTTGATAGCCTTTGGTCATCAATATTTCACACAACTGCTCGTCGGTCAATGGTTTACGTTTGTTTTCTTTATCAATTGATTCTTTTAAAATATTTTTTATTTCGAGTGCAGAAACTTCTTCACCACTTTCGGTCTGCATGCCTTCAGAAAAAAAAGATTTCAAGGCAAATATACCAAATTCCGTTTGAACATATTTGCTGTTGCTCACACGTGAGATGGTGGACACATCGTATCCGGTGCGCGCAGCAATATCCTTCAACACCATTGGCTTCAATAATTTTTCATCTCCGTTAAGAAAATAATCCGATTGGTAATTCACAATGGCCTGCATGGTGCGCAACAACGTTTCTTGTCTTGTTTTCACGGCATCAATAAACCATCTGGCTGCATCCACTTTCTGCTTCGCAAACTGAATGGCATCTTTGGCTGCTTTGGTCTGATTTTTCTCGTTGCCCTTGAAATCCTGAACCATCGTGATATAATCGGCATTGACATGCAATTCAGGTATGCTGCTGTTATTCAGAGACAAATTTAAGTTTCCATCTTCGTTTTCAAGTAAAAAATCGGGCGTAATTTCCATCAAAGCCGATTGAAGGGATGAACCATACATGCTGCCCGGTTTTGGATTCAGCTTGACAATTTCCTGAATAATCAACTTTAAATCATCGCTATCCCATTCATAACGTTTCAAAATGGCATCATAATGTTTCTTGGAAAATTCGTCAAAACTGTTTTCCAAGACCATGATGGCACCTTTCACTGTCTCCGTTTGGGTCTTTCTTTTTAACTGAAGTAACAAACAGGACTGCAAATTGGAGGCTCCCACACCCGGAGGATCAAAGGTTTGAATCAACCGAATTACTTCGATTATTTCCCGGGTAGGGACATCCAGCCCTATCTGAATGGCCAGATCGTCACCAAGATTTTCAGCGTCACGTCTCAGATAACCATCATCATCGATACTCCCCACAATATATTCGGCAATGGTTTTGGTTTGAGCGTCCAATTCCTGCAAATCCAATTGTTCCATCAGAAAATCGTTCAATCCCATTCCGGCAGAAACCGGAATAAACTCTTTTCTGCTTTCCTGAACATTGGCATCCAATCGGGTTCTGTAATCCGGAATGTCATCGTCCCGTTCATAATCATCTATGATAAAATCATCATTTTCAGATTGTTCTGAATCAGAAAATGAATCTTCTCCCAATTTAGGGTCGTCACCCATTTCCAATGCAGGATTTTCATCCACTTCCCTAAGTATACGCTCACCAAGCTCCAGGGCAGTGACCTCAAGCAATTTAACCTGTTGTATCTGCAACGGAGACAACTTTTGCTGCAACTTCTGTTGTAATGATTGGCGTAACATGGGGGTGTATTCGTCTACAAAAATACGAAAAATCCGAGGATGCGCATCAATTAATACCGGAAACTGCTCCCTCCTAAAAATTCCCTCAACAAAGAAGTATATGGAATTTCAGGGTCGGAAATGGGGGTGAAATATTCCACAAAACGCAACAAGCGATGGGCCTCAGCATATTCGGCGCAACTTTTGGGAACCATCCGAAGAATGGGCTCAGCATAACTCCTTAAAACAGAGAATTCAAACAATAATGCCGAATTAAACATGGCGTCCGCTTCTTCCTGATAAGGGAAAATCCACTTTTCCTCACCTTTTCGCACACTATCCCACCGGGAAATGGTTTCTTTGGCCGAATATCCTCTGTACCTGAAATCCCGAATAATTCTTCTCAACAAACGGTTGTCTGTCGTAGGAATCCAATTGTGATCATCCAAAGACATGGCGGTCAAAGCCGAAACATACACCTTAAACTGTACTTCTTTTGGAATCTTGGGTAACAATTTGGGGTTCAGGGCATGAATTCCTTCAAAAATCAAAATCGACCTATCCGTCAATTTTAATTTATTTCCTTTAAACTCTTTGACGCCCAAGGCAAAATTGAACGTTGGCACCTCCACCTCTTCTCCTTGAATCAAAGCCTTGAGATGTTTGTTGAACAACTCAAGATCCAGTGCATGAAAGGATTCAAAATCATACTCTCCATTTTCATCTTTGGGAGTCAATGTCCTCGAAAGAAAATAATCATCCAAAGAAATGGCCACCGGCTTGTACCCCAAAACCATCAATTGAATTGACAGTCTTTTAGAAAAGGTCGTTTTGCCGGAAGAAGATGGTCCGGAAATCAAAATAATCTTCGCTTGCTCATTTTGGTGAATGGCATCCGCAATTTGAGCAATCTTCTTTTCCTGCAAAGATTCTGAGATGTTGATCAAATTGGTTGATTCGCCCGATTCACAAGCCCGATTCAAATCACCCACATTGGACATATCCATGATGTCGCACCAATCTAAATACTCTTTAAAAACGCCCAGCAACTTAGGTTGATCGTCAATATCCTGTAAAACAGTGGGATCAACCCTGTTTGGAATCTGCAACAACAGCCCATCATGATACGTCGAAATATCGAATAAATTCAAATATCCGGTTGAAATGGCCAGGGCTCCATAATAATAATCCACGTGCCAACCCATTTTGAAGTAACCACTGTATAAGGAGCCCTGGGTAATCAGCAAATCGACCAAATCTTGTCTGTTTCTGTTTTTAAAAAGCTCAATAACGTTGGGTGTTTCGTCTTCTACAAACTCAATTGCATTGTCCGCATCGATCAATTCCTGAACCCTTTTTTTGACTGAAACCAAATCATCGGGCGTAACCGTTCTGCCCAATTCTAAACGGCAGAAATAACCTTTTGATACAGGATGCTCCAGTTTAAACTTCCCTTCAGGAAACAATTCGGCGACAGCAGCAGACACGACAAAGGTCAAAGTCCGGACGTAAGCCCGCATTCCTGAGCTACTATACGTATTGATAAATTCAATCTGTTTGTGGTTGTAGATTTCATAATGCAAACCAACAGCTTTGTTGTTCACCCTGGCGACGATGGCATTTGGAATGATGTGCGCAGCCATACTTTCATACACTTGCAAAACTGTTGTTCCCATTGGAAACAATTCATACGTGTTGGTATTCAGGCAATGAATTCGAATGGTTTTACTCATATTTGTAAGGATCATTAAAACCATAAAAATACACATTTCCATTCCATCAAATTGCATTTTAATGATATTTAATACCTAAGTTTCTTGGAAATTATTACTTTTGCCGAACTTATTGATTACAGTAAAACCAATCATAACGAAAACATGAAAAAAATCAGCATTTTATTTACCGTTGCTGTCCTGTTTATGGGCATCAGTTTTGCATCATGCAACAAAACTTCAGGCAGCAAAATGAAAAACTCAATCGACAGCTTAAGCTATGCTTATGGTGTTGGAATCGGCAAACAATTCTCTGAAAATCTGGAACAATTCCCGACCAAAATGAACCTCGATTTGTTCTTGGCCGTATTTGAAAAAACATTGAGAGGCGACACCACCAAATTGGCTATTTCACCCGACGAAGCCTACGAAGTATTCCAACGTTGCTTGGCAGATGCTCAAATTCAGGCAGCCAAAGATACCAAAGAAGAAGTGAAAGCATTCATGGATAAAAATGCCAAAGAAGACGGTGTTCAAACCACAGCTTCCGGTCTCCAATATAAAGTTCTTACTCAAGGCAATGG
>CAYYJF010000043.1:7657-15820 GCA_964472175.1 uncultured Bacteroidales bacterium
AAGAAGTAAAAAATATCAATACGTCACAATAATAGCGGTCTGCCTTACATTTTATAGGCAGACCGCTATTATTTTGCTACATACATACGCAAATATTAAAATATTTCTTACATTTGTAGTATTCAAATCACGCTTAAACCCTATATGTCATGAATGCGCCAGTAGTTGTTGATAAAATCGATGCCCTTGACCGTCAGATTTTGGAAATCATTACCAGAAATGCCAGAGTACCCTTTAAAGATGTCGCATCCGAATGCGGTGTTTCCAGAGCGGCCATTCACCAACGTGTTCAACGCCTCATTGATTTGGGCGTCATCACCGGTTCAGGATATACCGTCAATCCCAAAACGCTGGGATACCAAACATGCACCTATATTGGAGTAAAATTAGAGCGTGGCTCCATGTATAAAGATGTCGTCCCGTATTTGGAACGCATTTCTGAAATCATTGAATGCCACTTTTGCACAGGGCCATACACCGTCCTGGTGAAATTACATTGCAGGGACAACGAGCACCTGATGGATTTGTTGAACCGACGCATTCAGGAAATACCGGGCGTCACTGCAACCGAAACGCTCATTTCATTGGAACAATCCATCAAAAGACATTTACCAATAGATCTTTAAGGTTTTTTGAGCAGCTTGCGGACAGTGGCTCTATCCTTTTCAAGTTGACAAACCAGGGCATCCAAATCCGGGAATGTTTCGTCGCCGCGTGTGCGTTCGACAAAAGCAACTTCAAGAATCTTTCCATATAAATCACCCTCAAAATCAAGGAGATTTACCTCAATGACAGGATGCAAATCTTGTTGTAAGGTTGGACGTTTACCAATATAAAGCATGCCTTTATAATACGACTTTCCTATCCAAACCCATACTGCGTAAACCCCTATGGCCGGAATCAATTTTGATTCACTGATCGGTTCCAGATTGGCTGTTGGAAAACCAAGTCGACGTCCAATGCGATGGCCACCCACCACTTTTGCTGTCAAATGATAGTATCGGCCAAGCAACTGTTTGGCAACATCCATTTTTCCGGCAGCAATGGCTCTGCGAATAAATGAAGAACTGATGGTCACATCCCGCTCCGTTTGCAGAGCATCGGGGAGCTTTAAAGGCTTAGCCATGATTACTTCCATGCCCAACTGTTTTCCATAGGCCTGATATTCAGCAAAACCTTCCAACCTGTTGTTGCCAAATTTATGGTCATAACCAATGACCAAAGTGGACACATGCAATTCCTTTTTCAAGACCTCTTTCATGAAATCAAAAGCCGAAAGCGCTGCCAAATCCTTGTTAAAAGTGATGGTTCGGACATGATCAATGTTGGTCGTTCTCAGCAACTGCCTTTTTTCCGTATCATCGCTTAACAATTGGGGACAGAAGTTGGTATCTAACACCGTTCTGGGGTGGGGCCAAAAGCTAATCACCATGGTCGGCAAACCTTTCTCTTGCGCAATTTTTTGAGTCGATTCAATCAAATAGCGATGTCCGAGATGAATCCCATCAAAAAAGCCCATGGTCGCAACACAAGCATCAGGCTGCAGCAAATCACCGGTAAAATCCTCGAAGGCAGCCGGTTGAAGCGTCCTGAAACCCATTTCAGCAGCCGTTTGACAATTGGCAGGTCCATCGTCTATGAACAAAGTCTCTTCAGGTTTAATGCCTGCATCTCTGAGCACATAACTGAAAATTTCCTTGCCTGGCTTGGACAGTCCAATCTCGTACGACAAATACAATTTCTCAAAACAAACCTTTACCGGAAAGCCCGCCTTGTCAAACTCCTCCAACTTACGAATGTGAATCGGATTGGTGTTGCTCAGCAAAAATACCCGATGGGTTTTGGCCAGTTCATACACCATTTTCATTTTATTGACAGGTGTATGCAGTAAAAAATCGGCCCAGGCCGACTGTAACGATGCATCATCAACCTGAACACGAAACAAATCTCTCAATTTTTGATAAAATTCAGATTCCGTTATCTGTCCGTTTTCCAACTCTCCAAAAGGACCTTTATGCCCGTAAGGGGTTAAATAATCGGCCACCTGAGGCATGCCCAATCTGGCAAACGACTCCAGGCTCAGCTCTGGTTGCAAGTCAACCAGCACACCGCCAAAATCGAAAATGATATTTTTAATTCCGTTTAAAAGAACCATCTGGTGCTACTTTCATTCAATGAAACAAAGATACAAAACATGGAACAAAGTTTTCAGCTTCAAACTTGCCCAATTCGCGGAAAAGACGTAATATTGCAGCCGATTTCGGAAACGTGTTCAACCGGACACCAATCAAGCCGAAACGGGCCTATAGCTCAGTTGGTTAGTAGCACCTGACTCATAATCAGGGGGTCACAGGTTCAAGCCCTGTTGGGCCCACCCCAAAAAAAGCACCTGCATTGAATGTTGCAGGTGCTTTTTGTTTGTTTTTCTATATGCATACAAACCATGTGGATACATTACGCAAAGTCAATTGCTTTAAACCGCTCATTTAACTCCGTAATGCGCTCTATCAACTTGTCAAAAGATAAGGACTTACCGTAAATCATCGAGTTTTGCATATTCTTGTAGTCTTCTCTCCAATATGAAATAACTTCATCAGGAGGGACAAACGAAATGGATTGCGGTTCCAATGTCGAATAGTCAAAGCCTTTTAATCCAATGAATTTACGACGATGTTCCATGACTGCCTTGTATAATGCTGTATCATTCAATGCTTCTTGTGCAATCTGCGCATCCATAAGTTTTTCCAAATCGTAAATATGGCGGGACATTCTGTTTACACGGATTTCTCCTGTCTCTTTGGCAAATTCTTCATGAAGCAGGCAAGCCTTTTCCAAGAAAGTTCGCTTGGGTGAAACAGCTTTTATTGCGAAAGAGGGTTCTGCAAATTCTGCTGAAGGAAAAGCTTGCGAAATGATTGAATTTATTTCTACTTCTTCCACAGGTTCAGTCATTGACCTTCCACTCACTTCGATCAAAATTCTGTTTTGTATATAAGAGGTTTCCGGCAGTATTGACTGATAATGGACTTCTATGATTTCCGGATCTGTAGTAGAAACTGATGTTATATTGACAGTAACATTGAATAAAGACTTATCTATACCTTGCCCCAGCAATTGCTGCTCCAGATCTGATTTCATGGTTTCCCGAACAAAAGTGCAGGATGCCCGTCTAAGTTTATCACTGATTTGTGTTTTGGATATTGCTCCCTGAAATCCGAGAAATTCCCTATTGATTGCAATATCCACGTCTTCGGAAAATCTTTCTATCAAATTCCAACACTTACTTAACGATGTACCTCCTTTGAAAGAAAGATGGCTTGCGAACGATGTTGAAAAGAGCGCTCGCAACACCTCCGATACCCCAATTATTCATTCTCAAAATCTTTTATAATCGACATGATCACATTGGTAATCCAACGGGGTGCAATTTGAGCATCTGATAGTACAACATCCTTTGGCTCATGTTTGAGCATCTTTTGTATTTGAATCGTTTCTTCATTCGAAACGCTGTCTTTGCCTATTTCCTTCAATGCTGAAACAACCAAAGGAGTTATTTCACCTTTATAAGCAAAATTCTTGGGTGCAGTTTGCTTAAATGTGATCGTTTGTTCTGCGATGTTGATTTTACGAGGTATCCCATCTGTCAGATAAACGACATTCATTGGCACTTGGGTGGAAAGTCCCAATCTGTTAAGTGCATAAAGACCTGTCGGTATGATACGAGCCTTATCTCTTAGCGCAATGGCTTTTGCAATCGTGTCAACCGAAGGATATAATACACCTAATTCTTTATCCACAATAGGGTATAAATAAACGCCTTGTGATAATCGGATTATCAACCCTTCTTTACAAATCCGTGAAAGAGTTTGCCTTACAGCATCGTTATTTCCAACCTGATCAAATTGTTCAGGGAAGAAAATTGTTCCTTGTTTAAAATCCCGGATAGTTTGTACTATTTGTTGATGAATGGATTTCATTTTCCCAAAGCCTATTTTTGTCACAAATATATGAGATTTTTGTGACAAAGCGGATTTTATTAAATTATTTACAGGGATTTAACACACAGGTTCAAGCCCTGTTGGGCCCACCCCAAAAAAAGCACCTGCATTGAATGTTGCAGGTGCTTTACTTTTCATCTGGTTTGATCTCCGACCTTGATTGGTCGATGATCTTCAAATAGCCTTCTGACGGTTCTTTGTAAGCATTTGTTTCCTTAAAATACAAATCAAGCGCTTCAAAATTGTCTCCAGAAATATGATATGAAAAAATCTGAAGTTTGTCCATTACTCGAATATAGGTATCAGGGTCTTTTTTCTTAGTCAATTTTTTCAAAGACAAGATATAATCTTCCCGAAAGACGGTTGGAACAATGATTCTTGTCAATCCGCTTTTAAACAATTCTGCATTGCCCATTATTCTTGAAATTCTTCCATTACCATCCGTAAATGGATGTACTTCCGAAATCATAAACATGATATAAATAGCCTTTGCCATAGGATCAGTCAATGCGGCATAATACTTAAATCCCTGCCTTAATGTGCCTTCGACTAAAGTAAAATCAACAAATTCGGTATCCCCTGCTCGATTATTCTGATTTTTAAACACTCCTGCATTCACTTCTTCAGCCCTTCCAGCCATCATTGTCAAATGTCTCCTTTTCAGTATTTGAATGAAATCATCTGCTGTAGAAGGCGTCATACCCATCTCATAACTATTTGACACAATGCTGAATGTGCCTAAAATATCATGGGAATCTTTGACCCGCTTTGGAATGACGATCCCGGAATCAACGATTTTTTTGGCATCTTCAATTGTGAATTCTGTTCCTTCAATATAATTTGAAAAATACGCTTCAAAAAAAGAAAACAGTCGGACCGATTCTTCCGAATTGATTTTACTTCTTCTTTCGGGAAAATAGTAATTTTTCAATTTTTCATAGAGCAATTCAAATAGTTCAACCCTATTCGCATCAAAAGGCATACCGGTTGCTCTCGCTTTGGCAGCAGATGAGCTCAACACTTTTACATGATGCGTGCTCAATAATGCAGAAATCAAAAGGTTTAACTTTTTATATTCATCCTCATAATCCAATTGCAGGGCTATCTCTCGAGCTTTATCACGGAATTTATTGATGCCATCTTTCCCCTCCCGAAGAATTATTTTTTCGAGTTTATCCTCTATGAGTCCAATGGGAAAGTTTTTAGACGCTTCACCTTTTTTCCGCGAAACCTGCATGTTTTCCAATACCCATCTCCATTCCGAGGAAGCATAGATTCCACCTAAATTCACATCCGATTCCAAAGCCGGCTTCCCCTCCATAACATGAAGTACAATTCCTTTCAGATCCGTAATCTTTTTGGTATAATTACTTGTTATAAAAAAGCTTCCCGTTTCCGTCGGACGAAGTTCGGATGCACTTCTATGACTAATCACAGCATTTGGGAAACGCCATTGAAGAATTTCAAAAAAATTTCGTTTTATAATATAAATATCCGAATCCTTGAGATTTGTTGTATAAATTCTAGGAGCTATTTTTCTTAACAGCCCTTCTTTCTCCGCCCTGCTTATCTTACTTGATACACTTTTGTCAGAAGAAGAAAATACAATCTCTTTGGTAAAATCAACCATCTTTTATTATAAATGCAAAAAACGAAAATTTTCCACTTTAAAACTTTCGGCGACACAAATATATGAATTTTATCCACTATGTATGATATTTGTGGAATATCTTCCACTATAATAACCCTTTATTCAAAAGTAGATGCTACACATACCCATTCCTGTTTTTTTTTGGAATTCACCCGATTGTCGTATCTTCGACAATCGAAAAGCCCTATTTATTAAACCTACACATCATGAACTCATTTTCAACACGTTTGGCAGCACTGTTGCTATTGGCAAGTGGTTTCCTGACAAGCGCCACCGCACAAAATTCCGGCACTTCTGCCTATCAACTCGACCTGAACACCCAAAAGCTGGGCATTGACATCAGCCCCACTTTAAACGGCATTTTTTACGAAGACATCAATCAATCGAATGATGGCGGTATTTGCGCGCAACTGATTCAGAACAATTCATTCCAGGCCTTCAACGTTATTGCAGGTTCAGAATACGGACCTGCAGGAAACAAAATTCCTGAGTTTTCGACCTCACCCGACATCATTTACGGATGGACTGTTGTCAAAAAAGGCGATGCCGCAGGTAAAGCTACCACCGTTGACGAAAAACCTTTGGTCAAATACACGGAATATTACCCTTTCGACAAGAACGATCCATACGACGATGCCCTGAAATACAAGCAGTATTGCATTCGTTTTGACATCGAAACACCGGGAAAGGGATTTGGTCTGGCAGCCAACGGCTATGGCATCACCAAATACGGACCGGACAGAGAAGGCAATTACTACTCCAACAACACCCAAACCCCCTCCATTGCAGCCAACAAAGGCAGCAAGTACGATTTGAGTTTGTATTTGCAAGGCAACAACTATCAAGGGCAAATTGCTGTATATCTGGAAGATACCCAGGGAAAAATCATCTCCAATGTGCTCACCTTTAAAAAGCTCAAGAACAGCTGGGTGAAATACAAGGGCGTTTTGAAAGCCAATCAAACAGCCGATGTCAGGTTGGTTATCTCAGGGAATGCAGCCGGTACTTTCTATTTGGATTTCGTGACGCTCATTCCGGAAAAATCACAACTCTGGAAAAACGGCAAATTCGGACCCTTCCGCAAAGATTTGTTGGTAGCGTTGGAGAAACTCAAACCTACCTTTATGCGCTTTCCGGGTGGATGCGCAACCGAAAGTCCGAATTATTGGGGTCAATATTTTTGGAAAAACACCATCGGACCTGCAGAAGAACGTGTGGGGACCCGCAACCATTGGGGCACCTGGACTTCACAATACATCGGATTCTATGAATACTTTCTCATGGCCGAAGGCCTGGGCGCAACCCCGCTTCCTGTCATCAACAACGGTGTCACCTGCCAATTTGCAGGCCGATCCTATATCGCCCCTTTGGCCACAGAAGCCGACAGAAAACGCTTTTACGACATCCACGTCAAAGATGCCCTGGATTTGATTGAATTCTGCAACGGCGATGCCACCACAGAATGGGGAAAGAAACGCATCGCATTCGGACACCCCAAACCCTTTGGATTGAAGTTTCTGGCCGTTGGAAACGAAAACAGCGGAGACGCTTTCTGGAAAAGATTCGACATCATCAGCAAAGCCGTCAAAGCCAAATATCCCGATATCACCCTCATCACCACCTCAGGCGCCAGAGCTTCGGGAGGCGAATTCAATGACAATTACGCCATCATCGATCAAAAATATGCCGACAGCTATGTCGATGAACACTACTACTCCAACGACAATTGGTTCTACACCAACACCAACCGATACAATCCGGGCATGACGCGCGGCAATCAAGGCAACACCTACGACCGTTCCAAAGCCACACGCGTTTTTGTTGGCGAGTTTTCGAACAACGCTACCAACAACGCCTATGTATCCACCATGGCAGAAGCTGCCTTTTTCACAGGCCTGGAACGCAACTCCGATATGGTAAAAATGGCGGCCTACGCCCCCCTGTTCTGCAAAAAAGGGTTCAACAAATGGAATGCCAATTTGATTTGGTTTGACAACAGAGGCTTGTGGCGCACCAGCAATTACTACTACCTGTCGCTCTTTGCCAACAATGTTGGGAACAAAGCCTTTGAAACATCCCCCTTCCTGAAAAAAGGCGATCAAACAGCCGATGCCAAAGTGTACACATCCTCCACGATCGACACCAAAACCGGCACCGTCTATGTCAAAGTGGTCAATGCCGAAAAGCTGGACAAAGCCACCACCATCAACCTGAAAGGTGCTGAAAACCAAAACTATTCAGCTACCCTGGAATACATCAGTTCCGAAAACACAGGCATCAAAAACCAGGGTGATCAAAATTACTACCACGGATCGGCTCAATACCCACAGGTCAACTACAACGAAGCCATTACCCCCCAGCTCAAACAACTGGGCAAGGTCAAAGGCAGTTTTCAAGTAAATATCCCCCTCAACTCGGTCTGCGTATTGAAATTGAGTCCGGTGAAATAAACACAATTTTCCCTCAGGTGAATAGTGGTTCATTCCACTATTCACCTGATTTTTTCATTGAGCC
>CAYYJF010000044.1:0-13575 GCA_964472175.1 uncultured Bacteroidales bacterium
AAAACAACCATCGCCAGCTTGTTGTATGAAACCTTTAGAAAGTTGGGCTATCAGGTAGGTTTGTTGTCGACCGTGGTCAATCGCATCCATGAAGTTTCGGTTGAAGCCACCCATACGACCCCGGATGCGATGACGTTGAACCAACTGCTCGATCAGATGGTTCAAGCCGGATGTACTTATGCTTTTATGGAAGTCAGTTCGCACTCCGTCGAGCAAAGACGCATTGCCGGATTGCATTTCATCGGAGGTATTTTCACCAATCTCACCCGCGATCATTTGGATTACCATTTGACTTTTGAAAATTATCTGAAGGCGAAGAAAACGTTCTTCGATGCATTGCCCAAAGGCGCTTTTGCCTTAACCAATGCCGATGATAAGAACGGTGACGTGATGCTCCAGAATACCCAGGCCCGGAAATACGACTATTCAACCCAAACCCTGGCCGATTTCAAGGCCCAGGTTTTAGAACAGCATTTTGAAGGCATGCAGCTGGATATCAATGGGAAAGAAGTCCTGGTTCAATTCATCGGACTATTCAATGTGTCCAATTTGCTGGCCATTTATGGTGCTGCATGTTTGTTGGAGCAAAATCCGGATGAAGTTTTGTTGGTCCTCAGTACCTTAAAACCTGTTTCCGGCCGCCTGGAATACATGCAGTCACCCAAAGGATTTCTGGCCATTGTCGATTACGCACATACCCCCGATGCCCTGAAAAATGTATTGAAAAGCATCAATGAGTTGACCCAGGGAAGGGTGATTACCGTTGTTGGTGCAGGCGGAAATCGGGACAAGGGCAAACGCCCAATGATGGCCAAAGAAGCCCTGAATGGCAGTCACTTTGTTGTTTTGACTTCGGATAATCCACGTTTTGAAGAGCCACAATCCATTTTGGATGACATGCTCACCGGAGTCGAATGGACCGATAAAAAGAAGGTTTTGACCATTCTGGACCGAAAAGAAGCCATTCGGGCAGCTTGTATGATGGCAGCTCCTGGAGATGTCATTTTGGTCGCAGGAAAAGGGCATGAAAACTATCAGGATATAAAAGGTGTCAAATATCCTTTTGACGACAAGCAGATTTTACAGGAAATATTTCAATTGATGTCTTAAATAACAGAACAGTATGCTGGTACCACTATTTGAATACTTAGATAAACTGGATTTTCCCGGAGCAGGAATGTTTCAATACATTTCCTTCCGATCTTCGTTGGCCTTTATTTTGGCCATGTTTATTGCCACCTCCGTCGGAAAACGCATCATCGATTACCTTCAAAAAAAGCAAATTGGCGAAACCATTCGCGATTTGGATCTGGAAGGGCAGATGAGTAAGAAAGGCACACCCACCATGGGAGGAATCATCATTTTGTTGTCCATCCTTATACCGGTTTTGTTGCTCACCAAGTTGAACAACATCTATATCATCCTCATGCTGATTTCAACCGTCTGGCTTGGAGCCATTGGCTTTACCGATGATTACATCAAAGTATTCAAAAAAGACAAAGAAGGGCTCAAAGGAATTTTCAAAATATTCGGACAAGTCTCCATCGCCTTCATCGTTGCCTTGGTTTTGTACCAAAGCCCACAAGTGGTGATTCGCGAAAATGTGGAAACCCTGAAAAATGAAAAAGTCGAGAATGTTCATTACAAATCGGATGAAGTCAAATCGACCAAAACAACCATTCCCTTCTTTAAGAACAACAACCTGGATTACGCCATGTTTTTTGACAAAATGGGTCAGTACAAACAACTTGCTGGTTGGTTTTTGTTTTTTCTCGTCGTCATCTTTATTGTGACAGCCATCTCCAACGGTGCAAACTTAACCGATGGTATAGACGGGTTGGCCACCGGTTCTTCGGCCATTATCGGGGTGGTGCTCCTGGTGCTGGCCTATGTGTCGTCCAACATCAAGTGGGCTTCCTATCTGAATATCATGTATATACCAGGAACGCAGGAACTCACCGTGTATATGGCGGCATTCATTGGTGCCACCATTGGCTTCCTCTGGTACAATTCCTATCCGGCACAAGTTTTTATGGGCGATACCGGTAGCTTGATGCTCGGTGGCGTGATTGCCGTTTTCTCCATCATCATCAGAAAAGAATTGCTCATTCCCATATTCTGCGGCATTTTCATTGTCGAAGATTTGTCTGTCATCCTGCAGCGATACTACTTTAAATACACCAAAATGCGATTCGGTGTCGGAAAGCGTATCTTCAAAATGGCACCTTTGCACCACCATTTTCAAAAAGCGGGAGGCGCAGGGGTAGAGGCCCTATTACGAAAACCCTTCTCGGCGGTGCCTGAATCCAAGATAACGGTTCGATTCTGGATTATTGGAATGATCCTGGCTGTACTGGCCATTGCAACCTTAAAAATGCGTTGATCATGAGACGAATTGTAATTTTAGGAGCAGGAGAAAGTGGCACCGGAGCGGCCATTTTAGCCCAAAAAGAAGGCTTTGATGTATTTGTTTCAGACAAGTCTGAAATCAAACCCGTGTACAAAAAAGAGCTGGACGAACATCAGATTCCATGGGAGGAAAAAACCCACACAGAAGCCTTGATTCTCAATGCCGATGAAGTGATTAAAAGCCCAGGAATTCCAGATAAAGCACCCATTATTAAGGCTTTAAAAGAAAAGAACATTCCCATTATTTCCGAAATCGAGTTTGCCGGACGCTACACCAATGCCAAGATGATTTGCATCACCGGCAGTAACGGTAAAACCACAACCACCCTGTTAACCTACCATATTTTGAAAGGCGGTGGTTTACACGTTGGGCTGGCCGGAAATGTTGGGAAAAGTCTGGCCAGGCAAGTGGCTGAAAATGACTATGATGTCTATGTGATTGAGCTGAGCAGTTTTCAATTGGACAACATGTACCATTTTAAAGCCGATGTGGCCATCATGCTCAACATCACTCCCGATCATTTGGATCGATACAACTATGATATGCAACAGTATATCGATTCCAAGTTCCGAATTGTTCAAAACATGACGGAAAACGATTCCTTTATATATTGGAACGACGATCCCCTCATTCAAAAAGAATTGGAAAAGCGGGACATCAAAGCCAGAAAATTTCCATTCTCCAGGAAAAAGGGTACCGGCATCAAAGCCTTTATTGAGAACCAGCTATTGGTGATTGATACCCCCGAACAGCAATTCCAAATTGAACAAGAAGAGCTTTCCCTGATGGGAACACACAACTTGTATAATTCACTGGCTGCTGCCGTTTCAGCCAATATTGCCAGAATCCGGAAGGAAAATATCCGCGATGCCTTGTGCAATTTTAAAGGTGTAGAGCACCGATTGGAAAAAGTCGCCTCCGTGCGTGGCGTTTCCTATATCAACGACTCCAAGGCCACCAATGTAAATTCCTGCTGGTATGCGCTGGAGTCCATGAAAACTCCTGTGGTCTTGATTCTCGGAGGAACAGACAAGGGCAACGATTACACTGAAATTGAGCAACTGGTCAAAGACAAATGTCATACACTCATCTTTTTGGGTGTGGACAATCAAAAATTGCATGATTTTTTTGATGAAAAGGTGCCTGCAACCCACGATGCACGTTCCATGAAGGAAGCGGTGCATTTGGCCTATGAAACAGCACAAAAAGGAGACACCGTTTTGTTGTCACCCTGCTGTGCCAGCTTTGATTTGTTCAACAATTATGAGGATAGGGGCGTACAATTTAAGAAAGAAGTGTTAAATCTCTGATTATGAGCAAGGTCTACGGTCTATTTAAAGGAGATAAGGTGGTTTGGTATTTGTTTGCCGCATTGTGCATCATCTCATTGATTGAGGTGTACAGCGCTTCAAGCACCCTGACATACAAAACACATACCACAACCGGTCCCATATTAAAACATGCCATGTTTTTGGGATTGGGTACTGCCGTTGTTGTGTTTTTGCATCAATTTCACTACAAACATGCGACCATACTTGGCATCGGAACCCTTTTTATTGCCGTTGTTCTACTCATCTTAACGCCTATTATTGGTGTAAGACTGAACGATGCTTCGAGGTGGATTGAATTGTTTGGCGTTCAGTTTCAGCCCTCTGAATTTGCGAAATTGTCCATGGTCATTCTAACATCTTTTATTTTAAGTCGATGTCAAAAAGCGCCTGAGCAAATGAACATGGCTTTTTGGATTATTTTGGGAATGACAGGTGCCTTTGCCATTCTCATTTTCGGTGAAAATCTTTCAACTGCAGTTTTGCTGTGCATTGTGGTGTATGTGCTCATGTTTCTTGGTCGGATCCCAATGAAAAAAATGCTTCGTTTGCTGCTGATTGTTGTCGTGGTAGGGGGAACTTTTATTTTGTTGCTTTCATTAATCCCAAAAATCGATTCGCTACCTCGATGGGAGACCTGGCACAATCGAATTTTTGAACATGAACCAACCGTCATGGAAGAAGGATTTGAAATCACCAAGCGCAACTTTCAACCATCACATGCCAAAATGGCCATCGCAAATGGTGGAGTGTTGGGCGTTTTTCCAGGAAACAGCACACAGCGCGACTATTTACCACAAGCTTACTCCGACTTCATATATGCCATCATCATCGAAGAAATGGGTTGGATTGGAGCGCTGCTCATTCCCTTTTTGTATTTAATTTTAATGTACAGGGGATTGAAAATTGCCAGAAACTGTACCAAGATTTTCCCCATGCTTTTGGTCATGGGTTCCACCATAATGATTGGATTTCAAGCCTTTATCAACATGTTGGTGGCTGTTGGGGCAGGGCCGGTAACGGGACAGCCCATGCCCTTGATCAGTAAGGGCGGAACATCGACCATTATTACGTGTATTTATTTTGGTATCATACTGAGTGTTAGTAGGTTTGGAGTGACAGAAGCGCCCAATGAGGAGCCATTGTCCGATGAGGCCTTAGAAACATCAAAAGAATATGGGGTTTAAATCAATGCCAGAGATGAAAAAAATAAACATTATTGTAAGCGGTGGAGGCACAGGAGGGCATATCTTTCCTGCCATTTCTATTGCCAATGCCTTGAAATCCAAGCGCCCGGAGCAAGTGGATATTTTATTTGTCGGCGCTGAAGGCCGCATGGAAATGGACCGTGTTCCGGCAGCAGGGTATCAAATCGTTGGTTTGCCCATCAAAGGGTTTGACCGAAAAAATTTGCTCAGGAATGTGAAAGTGCTGTATTTGGCATGGAAAAGTACCCTGATGGCCAAACGTATCGTAAAAAAATTCAAACCCAGCGTGGCGGTTGGGGTGGGCGGCTATGCCAGCGGCCCCTTGTTGAAAGCTGCTGCAGCCTGTGGCGTTCCTACCGTCATTCAGGAACAAAATTCCTATGCGGGCGTGACCAATAAAATGCTGGCCTCCAAAGCTTCCAAAATCTGTGTCGCCTATTCAGGCATGGAACGTTTCTTTCCGAAAGATAAAATCATTTTGACAGGCAATCCGGTACGTCAGGATTTGGTTCAAAACCAGATATCCAGAGCAGAAGCCGTTGCATACTACAAGTTGGATCCGGGTAAACCCGTGGTGCTCATCATGGGTGGAAGCCTTGGCGCCAGAACCCTGAATAATAGCGTGCTGAAGCATTTGGACGCCTTGGCTCAATCGGATGTTCAAGTCATTTGGCAAACCGGAAAGTATTATTTTAAAGCCATTCAAGAGCAGCTTCAGGCAAACAAGCCCGAAAATTTGCTGGTTTTGGAATTTTTGGATCGAATGGATATGGCCTATCAAGCCGCCGATTTGGTGGTTTCCAGAGCAGGTGCCAGCTCCATTTCCGAGTTGTGTTTGTTGGGAAAAGCAGTCATTTTGGTGCCTTCACCCAATGTTGCAGAAGATCATCAAACCAAAAATGCCATGGCTTTGGTCCAGGAAAATGCAGCCATCCTCGTGCCCGATGCACAAGCAGAAAACAACTTGATTGACAAGATGTTGACCTGCATTCATGACGAAAAACAAATGGAAGATCTGCGCCTCAATATCAAAAAACTGGCACAAATCGACTCTGCCGATCGCATCGCTGAAGAAATATTGAAATTGATTTAAGATGTCAACACAACAACACACCCATCTCTATTTTGTCGGAATCGGCGGTATTGGAATGAGCAATCTGGCCAGGTACTTTCATGCGAAATCGTATCATGTAGCCGGTTACGACAAAACCTCAACCGAATTGACAACCCAACTGCAAAAGGAAGGCATTCACATACATTTTGAAGACAACACCGATTTGATCCCGGCTGAATTCAAAAATCCCCAAACGACCTTGGTGGTGCGAACACCGGCAGTTCCTTCAGACCATAGTGAACTTCGCTTTTTCAAAGACAAAGGATTTAAGGTGCTGAAAAGGGCTCAGGTTTTGGGTGAAGTATCCAAAGACAGCCGCTGTCTATGCATCTCAGGAACACATGGAAAGACCACCACGACAACGCTGACAGCCCATTTGCTGAAACAATCGCGTGTGGATTGTAACGCCTTCCTGGGGGGCATTTCAAACAACTACAACACCAATTTACTCTTAAGCGATCACAGCGATTTAACCGTGGTTGAAGCCGATGAGTACGACCGCTCTTTTCATCAGCTTACCCCGTATATGGCTGTCGTGACCTCGGTCGATCCCGATCACCTTGATATTTATGAAAATCACACCGAATATTTGGAGAGTTTTGCCCATTTCACCGAGAAAATTCGCCCTGATGGCTGCTTGATCATCAAGAAAAATTTACCCCTGAAACCACGTTTGCAAGCCGGTGTCAAATCCTACACGTATGCGGTGGATGAACCTGCCGATTTTTATGCGGACAGCATTGTTTTTCAGGATGGTCGACTGTATTTTGATTTTCATTATCCGCAGGGCTGTATTTCTGGAATGGAGTTGGGCGTGCCCATCCGCATCAATGTAGAGAATGCCGTGGCCGCTTTGGCACTTGCCCATCTGAATGGCGTGACGGATGCAGAGCTCAAATGCGCTTTGGCCGATTTCAGAGGGTCCAAACGTCGCTTTGATTTCATCATTCGTCGTCCAGACTTTGTTTACATTGACGATTATGCCCATCATCCCGAAGAATTAAGGGCCAGTATTCAATCAATCAAGGCTTTATATCCGAATAAAAAAATTACCGGCATCTTCCAACCCCATTTGTACAGCAGAACGCGCGATTTTGCTGCCGAATTTGCCAAAGAACTTTCCGAATTGGACGATTTGATCTTGTTGGACATTTATCCGGCAAGAGAATTGCCCATTCCCGGAGTCAATTCCGAGATGATTTTGGATCAGGTTCAAACAAAATCCAAAGTCTTGATACACATGGAGAAAGTTTTTGATTTATTGGCACAAAAGAAACCAGAAATCTTGGTAACTTTGGGTGCGGGTAATATTGATACTTTGGTTTCCAAAATTTCAAAATATTACAGCGTATGTTGAAAAGGATACTCGGACTTCTGGCAGTGATCGGCGTGTTGACCTATTTGGTCTTTGCCATCAACCGATTTTCGGGAATATCCGGTTCCGATCGCTGTGTCGATGTCCTTGTTCAGGTCATGGATGACTCAGAACATCGGTATATCGGTGCGGCAGAAGTTTATAAAATGCTTGAGCTGAATCAGTTGTCTTTGAAGGGCAAACCACTCAGTCAAATTGATTACAGACGGGTTGAAAAAGTGGTTAAAGCTTTGGATTTGGTCAAACGGGTGGAAAGCTTTCCGACGAAGTCAGGATATGTGATCATACAATTGTGGCAATATGAGCCTGTTATCCGCATTATGGACGAAACCGGAAGCTATTATGTGGATTCCACCGGAGTGATCCTTGACAATAGCCTGTATAACGCAGCAGACGTGATCATTGCAACCGGGAACATCAAAGATTCCGTGCAGGTGAATCAGTTGCGCGAACTGGCTTTGAAATTCAGACAGGATGCGTTCTGGAATGCCCAAATGGAGCAAATCAATATTGAACCAAACGGGGAATGGGTTTTAATTCCACGCGTTGGACAGTATGAAATCAAATTGGGTTTGCCCAATCGTTTGGACGTCAAACTGGAAAATTTGAAATTATTTTACCAAAAAGCCCTGCCAAAAGTGGGGTGGGAAAGGTATTCAAGCATCAATTTAAAATATAAGAATCAGATAGTATGCACCATAAAAGAGGATTGAAATGAACGCGTCATCCGAATACATCATGGCATTTGACTTGGGTAGTTCACGTATCGTGGGCGCCCTGGGCCGCAAATCAGAAAGTGGACAATTGTCCATTTTGTCCATAGAAACACGAAAAGTGAATGCCGATATTCGTCACGGAGTTGTCCACAACGTAGAAGAAGTTGCGATGAAAATTCGTGACATCAAAGACTGTTTATGCAAATCGCAAACGCCGGAACTGGCAGTAAATCACGTGTATGCAAGCATAAATGGCTATACCCTGCGTACCAAAGATCTGCCTTTGAACTCAAACTTTGACGGACAACTCATTTTTTCAGAAAAAGAACTGGACGAACTTACAGAACAAATTCCATCGTCCATTCCTGAAGGATTCAGTTTGATCAATTACTATCAACAAGAATTTTTGATAGATGGGAAATTGGATAAAAACCCGGTCGGTTCCATGCCCAAAATGGTCAAAGCCAATTACAAATTGGTCGGTGCCAGAGAAGACGTGGTGAATAAAACCGAGACCGTCTTTAAAAACATCAAGTTGACCTGTTGCACCAGCCTTGGACCTGTTGCTTCGGCTGAAGCCGTTTTGACCCAGGAAGAAAAATCAAAAGGCGTTGTTTGCCTCGATTTCGGAGCCGAAACCACCTCTATCTGCGTCTATAAAAATGATTTAATTCGATATGTGTCTGTCTTGCCATTTGGCGGTCGAAACCTCACCACCGATTTGTTGCAACTGAACATGGATGAAGACGATGCCGAACAAATCAAAATCCTGCACGGCAATGCCTTGCATTACACAGAGTTGGAGGATGAATCCGCAGATGATGCCATGTCCAAAGACCTCAAAGAAGTGAATGACATTTTTGTTGCCAGGATAGAAGAAATTGTAGAAAATATTTGGGCTCAGATCAATCGATCAGGTTTTGAACCCGGAAAATTGTTGTCCGGAATCGTCATGACAGGTGGTGCTTCAAAATTGGCCAATCTGGAGAAGCTGCTTACAACCAAAACCGGAATGGCCGTTCGTCAGGCACTTCCTGTGGTACAATTGGACGAATCTTCGGCAATCAATTACGGAAAAATCGATTTGTCTCGCATCATCGGCATCCTTTTACAAGGGAACGATGGTTGTTTCCATAAGCAAGAGGTTATAAAAGAGGAACCCAAAGTGGTTACCGGTGTTGAACAAATCATTGACGGTTTCAACGAACCCCAACACGAAGACCAAGCGTTGCAGGAAGCACGTAAAACCATAGAGCCCAAGCAAAAATCTGACAAAACGAAAAAGAATACGACAAAGCCTGCCGAGAAAAAGAATAGCAAGATCAAAGATTTATTTACCGGATTGGTAACCTATCTCAATGAGGACAAATGATCAGAAAGAATTATGGAAGAAGAAATCATGAAATTTGACTTTCCTATGGAAGAAGAAACAATCATTAAGGTGATAGGCGTTGGTGGAGGCGGCAGCAATGCAGTGAACCACATGTACAGCAGAGGCATTCGGGACGTATCCTTTATGCTGTGCAATACAGACAATCAAGCCCTTAAGTACGCTCCGGTTCCGAACCGTTTGCAGTTGGGTGTTAAAACCACCAAAGGTTTGGGCGCTGGCAATGATCCCCAGAAAGCCAAATTGGCCGCCATGGAAAGTCTTGAAGATATACGGACAGCCCTGCAAGATGGCACTCAAATGGTCTTTATTACGGCCGGTATGGGTGGTGGCACTGGAACAGGTGCTGCGCCTGTCGTTGCCGAAGTCGCCAAAGGCATGGATATTTTAACGGTTGGCATTGTAACCATCCCATTTGAATGGGAAGGCGATTCAAAAATTGACCAGGCTTTGGATGGAGTCGAAGAAATGAGCAAACATGTGGATGCCCTTTTGGTGATCAACAACGAGAATCTTAGACGCATTTACCCAGAGCTCGAAATCAAAGATGCCTTTAGAAAAGCCGATGACACCCTCACAGTAGCTGCCAAAAGCATTGCGGAAATCATCACAGTTCCCGGACACATCAATCTGGACTTTGCCGATGTGAGCCGTGTCATGAAAGACGGTGGCGTGGCCATCATGAGCAATGGCTTGGGTGAAGGCGAACAACGTGTTTCGGACGCCATGAACGATGCCATGAATTCTCCCTTGTTGAACAACAACGATGTATTCAATGCCAAGAAAGTATTGTTCAACATCTCCTGCAGTGAATCCAAAGGACTCTTTATGCATGAAATGGGCCAAATCAACGAGTTTATGGCCAAATTTAAATCCAGATTGGAAGTCATTTGGGGTATCACCTTCGACGACTCTTTGGGCGACAAACTCAAAGTGACCTTGTTGGCGACCGGCTTCAATATGAACAACATCCCTCACATCAATGAGCGTTCAAACAAGTTGACAGAAGAGGAGAGAAGGGCCATGGACGAAGCCATCCGTAAACGTGCCGATTGGAAGCAAAAGCTTTACCATTCCGACAAAGCCGTTCGTTTCAGACGTTACGAACCTTATATCCTTTCAGACGAACAAATGGACGACGAGCCCATCATTCAATTGATGAATACCGAGCCGGCAAACAAACGTGATGCCAATTTTTTAAATCGTGTACAAGAATAAATTCAAATAAAATGACATTTACCGAACAAATAGACCAAGACCTCAAAGCCGCCATGCTGGCCAAGGATGAAGTCAAAAAACTCACCCTACGCGCCATCAAAAAAGAAATCATTGAAGCCAAAACCGCTCCCGGTGCCAATGGTGAAGTTTCTGACGAGACCGTCATGAAGATTGTCGCCAAAATGCTGAAACAAAGAAAAGAATCGGCAGCAATATACCAGCAACAAGGACGACCTGAACTGGCTGAAAGCGAATTGGCCGAAGCCACTGTTCTGGAAGCCTATTTGCCACAACCCTTGACATTGGAAGCATTACAAGCCGAATTGAAAAGCATCTTTCAGGAAATAGGAGCCAAAGGTCCGCAAGATATGGGTAAAGTCATGGGCATTGCCTCTAAAAAACTGGCAGGAAAGGTGGATGGACGCATGCTTTCCGAAACGGTCAAGACCCTTTTGCAGTCTTTGTAATACCCTGCGTACTCAAATATGCCGCATGTAGGGTATTTTTTTCAAAACCGACATTTCCGTACTTTGCATCAACAATCAAAAGAAAACGAATATGTCAACATCAAAATCACCGCGTTTCGAAACGCTACAGCTACATGCAGGTCAAGAAGTCGATCAAACCACGCATTCACGTGCCGTTCCCATTTATCAAACCTCCTCTTATGTATTTGAGGATGCCAAGGACGGAGCCGATTTGTTTGGATTGAAGAAATTTGGGAACATCTACACCCGTTTGATGAACCCAACCACCGATGTCTTTGAAAAACGTGTAGCCGCCTTGGAAGGTGGGGTGTCTGGTTTGGCAACATCCTCTGGGCAATCTGCTCAGTTTTTAGCACTCAACAATATTTTAGAAGTTGGCGACAATTTTGTCTCAACTGCCCACCTCTACGGTGGAACCTACAACCAGTTTAAAAATCAATTCAAAAGGCTGGGGGTTGAAGCCAGATTTACACCAAACGATTCACCGGAAGCGTTTGAGGCCTTGATCGATGATCGTACCAAAGCCCTTTATTTGGAAACCATTGGCAATCCTGAACTCAACGTACCCGATTTTGAAGCGATTGCTGCCGTGGCTAAAAAGCACGACATTCCCTTGATCGTTGACAACACCTTTGGTGCAGGCGGATATTTGTTCAGACCCATCGAACATGGTGCGTCTGTTGTCGTGGCATCAGCTACCAAGTGGATAGGTGGCCATGGTACTTCATTGGGTGGCATCATTGTTGATAGCGGAACTTTCAACTGGGGCAATGGCAAATTCCCTTCCTTCACGAAGCCATCAGACAGTTACCACGGATTGGTTTTTGCCGACGTATTTGGTGTGAATGGTCCGTTTGGCAACATTGCGTTCAACATCCGCGCAAGGGTAGAAGGCCTTCGTGACTGGGGAAACGCGCTAAGTCCATTCAATTCTTTCCTCTTGCTACAAGGGCTTGAAACCTTGTCCCTGCGCCTGGAAAGGCATGTACAAAATACCCAGACACTGGCCGAATGGTTGGAACAACACCCCCAAGTGGAATATGTCAATTACCCTGGCCTGAAAAGCAGCAAATACTACGAATTGGCAAAAAAATACTTCAAAAACGGAGCCGGTGGTGTGTTGACATTCAAGATAAAGGGCGATCCGTCCAAAGCCGACAAGCTTATAGATCACGTAAAGTTGCTCAGTCATTTGGCCAATGTGGGTGATGCCAAATCACTCATCATTCACCCGGCGGCAACCACACACGAACAACTTTCTCCAGAAGAACAGAAAGCATCAGGGGTATTACCGGGATTGGTTCGTATCTCTGTTGGAATTGAACACATCGAAGACATCAAAGCCGATTTGCAACAGGCTTTTGATGCGCTCAAATAACCCGGGTTCCACCACCTTTAAAAATACAATCGGCGCGGGTAATCAACACTTCTTTGACACCTGCGTCGATGGCTTCAAACGCATTCTCGAGCTTGGGAATCATGCCCCCCTGAATGATTTCCTGAGCCACGAATGTGGCAAACGATGCGCGGGTAATTTCCGGAATCACGCTGTCGTCCTTGGCAGCATCCATCAAAACGCCGGGCTTTTCAAAGCAATACATCAGCGTCACATCAAAGTAGGGGGCAAGTGCCTTGGCAGCTTCCCCTGCAATGGTATCAGCGTTGGTATTCAGTAAGTTGCCTTTTTTGTCGTGGGTAAGTGGAGCCAACACCGGAACCACACCCTTTTGGATTAAGTCCACCAAAATGTCGGCCTGAACTGCTTTCACATCGCCCACAAAACCGTAATCCACGGTTTTAACCGGTCGTTTGTCTGAACGCATGTAATTCAAGTCGGCACCTGTCAATCCAAGCGCATTGACATCGAGGGCTTGCAATCCGGCCACAATGGTTTTGTTGACCAAACCTGCATACACCATGGTGACCACTTTGAGTGTTTCGGCATCGGTGATGCGTCTGCCATCCACCATTTCGCTCTCAATACCCAATTTGGCAGCCACTTGCGTCGCAGATCGACCTCCGCCGTGAACCAAAACTTTGCAACCTTCTATCTGTGAGAAATCCTGAAGCAATGCTTGAAGGGAATCTTGTTCTTCTACTATTTTTCCGCCAACTTTGACGATGGTAAGTTTTGTTTTCATAAGTGAACCTAGTTATTCTCTTTTTTTGGTGGTAGAAAATTGTCACCAGTCACGACACTTTTCCCAGTCTTAGCTTCTAATTCTTTTCTGGCGTTTTTGGCAATGGAACCTCCTTTTACTCCTGCTTTCGCGTTTTCATTGAGCCCTTTTGCTTGTTCGCTTTCTGCAATCTGACGCGTTGACAACT
>CAYYJF010000044.1:13675-15389 GCA_964472175.1 uncultured Bacteroidales bacterium
CAACTTTTGCCAACCATTGTTTAAACGGTTCTGCTTTGGGTGAGGGTATTGATTGAATAATTCTAAAAACACCTTCAACATTTGCAACGTCAGTAGTCCTTTGTTTGCCATCCGCTGCTTTTAACTTGAACTGTCGACAAACTGTCGACAGTTCAAAGCCATCCTCGGTTTGTACCCTTTGTTTCATTTTGAACCAGTAATCTCGAGGATTGCTGCTTTCAGTCAGAACTTCAACAATATCAATAACAGAGAAATACCAAACTTCTTCTTTTTCATCATAAAGTCTGCGTATTTGTTTGTTGTCAAAAACAGCAATATTGTTTTCCTTGTCCACCTTATTGTGCGTCTTTTTGTCGGATTTCGACCCGACGAATTTTTCCACTGATGGTTTTCGGCAGTTCGTCTACAAATTCGATGACACGTGGATATTTGTAGGGCGCTGTGACCGTTTTGACATGTTCCTGCAATTCAGCTACCAATTCGGGACCGGCTTTGTCTTTCCAGTCTTTGCCCAAGATACAGGTGGCTTTGACCAATTGACCACGAATTTCGTCAGGAACGCCTGTGACAGCGCATTCCACAACCGCAGGATGGGTCATCAAAGCACTTTCCACTTCAAACGGGCCAATGCGATAGCCTGAACTTTTGATCACATCGTCGGCGCGACCTACAAACCAAAAGTAACCGTCTTCATCTCTCCATGCCAGGTCGCCTGTATAATAGATGCCGTCTTGCATCACGTCGTTGGTGAGTTCCTGATTGCGGTAATAGCCCTTGAACATGCCAACCGGATAGTGTTCGCCGTAACGAACCACGATTTGGCCTTGTTCCCCGGCTTCGGCAGAACGTCCGTCAGGGGTGAGTAAGTCTATGTCGTAGTGGGGGTTGGGTAAGCCCATTGAACCCGGTTTTGGTTCAGTCCAGGGAGAAGTTAAAACGGTCGGTGTCGTTTCACTTTGACCGTAGCCTTCACGCAATTTAATGCCAGTCAGTTTGTAGAACTGGTTATAGACTTCAGGATTTAAAGCTTCCCCTGCAATGGTGCACCATTCGAGCGAAGACAAATCGAATTTCGTCAAGTCTTCCCGAATCAGGAATCTAAAAATGGTGGGAGGAGCGCACAGCGAAGTGACTTTGTACTTGGAAAGCATTTTCAGCATATCGGCCGGCGTAAATTTCTCGTGATCGTACACAAAAACAGTAGCGCCAACAATCCATTGACCATACAATTTGCCCCAGACTGCTTTCAGCCAACCCGTGTCGGCGATGGTCAAATGCAAGCTGTCTTCACGCAAATTGTGCCAATAGGCGGCTGTTACAATGTGTCCCAGGGGATAAACACTGTCCAGCATCACCATTTTGGGGTTGCCTGTCGTACCGGAGGTAAAGCTGACAATCAACGGATCGCTGTTTTTGGTCGGTTCAACCGGTTTTTCGAAGGGTTTTGCCTGTTGCATGCCTTGTTGAAAATCTTCCCATCCATTCGGAACAAAAGGCCCGATAGAAACCAATTTTTCGAGCGAAGGCGATTCCGGAAGGGCATCTTCTATATGTTTGATAATGAGTTCGTCACCATCGCAAACAATGGCTTTGATGTCGGCAGCATTGGCGCGGTAAACAATGTCTTTTTTGGTCAACAAGTGGGTGGCGGGAATGATCACCGCTCCAATTTTGTGCAAAGCCAAAATGGTGTACCAAAATTCAACGCGGCGTT
>CAYYJF010000045.1:0-4703 GCA_964472175.1 uncultured Bacteroidales bacterium
ACATCTTCGAATTTTGATTTTCGAATGACTGCTTCAATTTTTTTCATAATGACTTTTTTATGGTGTTTTGAATCCAAGAAGAATTCTTTTTTAAAGGGAAACTCCAAATACCAAGAATGCGTCTTCACTTCCTTTGGCCGTATTAAAGCCTGCGATGCCGTAAACAGGAAGACTGAATTTGTCGCTGATTTCTATGCTTTTGCTGATTTTAAAGCCAACATTGGTGACACCTGCCCCATAAGCTGAATCATCAATGGGAGAACCTCCTAAGAACAATTTGGCGTTGTCTGTGACCTGATAGCCCAATTCGATATAGGTCGAAAATGCCTGATCTGATTTGGAGTTTTTGTCAGCACCAGCAAACATGGTATTTATTGAGGCGCTAATGGGTAAAGCTTCAGTTCCGGCAAAAGCCAAAGTCGCTTCGAAAATATGATCGGTAGATTTGCCATAATCGAAATAGCTTTTGCCAAAAGTCCAGTTATAATCGGTCAGGGTAACTGAAATCTTATCGGAAATGGCGTATGTGGCATACAGATCAAATTCATGCAAGACACCGGTAAAGTCGGCCGATCCCCAAGCGCCAACGGTCAGACCGCCTGTAGTAAACGTGGTGTAAGGTTGCACGTTGGGAGCGGTGTTTGTTTGTTTGAAACCACGCCATACATATGAACTGACAACATCGGCACCTACACCAAAGCTGCTTTGAGCAAAAGCACTTGTTGAACTAAGAATCAGTGCGCCGGCAAATACTGCCTTCAAACTTTTTTTCAAATAGATTTTCATAAGACTTGTTTTTTTAGTGTAACCTAATTTTCGTTTTGTCGATACAAACATACGCATATTTTTATTACCAGCAAGCAAAAAGATAGAAAAAAATAAAAAATAACATCAAAAAGATAGATAAAGCAAAATATGACTGACAAAATAATCTAAAAATGACCGATTTAAAAACATGACACCAAATGCATAATTTATGGTATTTTTGTGGAAAAATTCAATACACGTGGAAACAGAGCACATCAATCAACTCAAAAGTTTGTTTACAAAGTGGAGCGGTTCGCAGCCTGATCAAATGGAATTGTTACCCCAGAGTGGTTCCTACCGCGCATATTGCAGAATGAAGCAGGGAACCAAATCTGTTTTGGGCGTACACAATTTGGACGAAAAGGAAAACAGGGCCTTTATCTCTTTCACCCAAAGCTTTTTAAAAGCCGGATTGCAGGTGCCTCAGTTGTATGCAATCGATTTGGAACATCACATCTATTTGGTCGAAGATTTTGGTCCATCGACTTTGTTTGATGTGGTATCGGCATCCATTCCACAAGGCCAAAAACAACCGGTTTTCGATGACCATTTGATCGATTTATATAAAAAATCCCTATCTGGTTTGATTGCATTGCAGCTTGAGGGGAAGGACTGCATTGATTATGCTGTTTGTTATCCCCGCGCCGCTTTCGACCGTCAATCCATGATGTGGGATTTGAATTATTTCAAATATTACTTTCTGAAGTTGGTCAGAATTCCCTTCGACGAACAAGCACTGGAAGATGATTTCACGGCTTTTGTAGAGTATCTGACAGCCGCCCCTTCCGATTATTTTTTGTTCAGAGATTTTCAGTCTGCCAACATCGTTGTCAAAGAATCAGATCCTTATTATATTGATTATCAGGGTGGAAGAAGGGGTGCTTTGCAATACGATCCGGCCAGTTTGTTGTATGACGCCAAAGCCCGTTTGCCAAAAAAACTTCGCAAAGAATTGATTGAATATTACGTTTCAGAGTTACAGCAGAAAATTTCGGTCGACAAAGCTCAGTTTATGGATTATTACCAGGGGTTTGTGCTGATCCGGCTCATGCAGGCCCTGGGTGCCTTTGGATTCAGAGGGTTGATTGAAAACAAACCGGGATTTACCCAAAGCATTCCGCCGGCAGTGGACATGCTTTCCGATTTGCTGGATGACTGGACTTTTTCAGTCGAAATGCCCCAGCTAAAGGCCTGTTTTCAACACATTGTCGAATCGACATATTTAAAACAGTTGGACGTATGAAAGGAGTCATTTTTGCTGCCGGATTGGGCACCCGATTGTATCCCCTGACCAAAGACAGGCCCAAAGCTTTGGTTGAAGTCGCTGGAAAACCCATGCTGGAAAGGGTTTTGGATCAATTCAAGCAGATTGGTATTCGGGAGGTCATCGTCAATGTGCACGCTTTTGCCGATTTGGTTGAGCATTTTCTGAGCGACTATGTCAAGAAATATCCTGAAATGGGTATTCAAATTTCGGATGAACGACAACAGCTTTTGGAAACGGGTGGCGGATTGAAAAAAATGGCCGACCAGTTAGATGAACCTTTCCTGGTGTACAATGTGGATGTTTTGTCCAATTTCAACCCAGGCCTCATGCAATTGAAAGTCGGTTCTCTGGCCACTTTGGCAGTGATGAAATCGTTTACCGATCGTTGTTTTTTATTCAATCAGGAAGGGTTGTTGTGTGGTTGGGAAAATGTGGTCACAGGAGAAGTGCGGATGTCCAGACCCGATGAAGTCCATCTGCAACGATTTGGTTTCACCGGTATCCATTTGATTCATTCCGACATATTCCCATGCATCACAGAAGCGGGTGTTTTTTCCATTACAGAGGTGTATTTGAGGTTGGCCAAAACGAAAGACATTTACCTGCACGATATTGGTGATGCCGATTGGTTTGACATCGGAAGCCCTGCTCAATTGAAAGTTGCAGAAGATCACTTGTTGAAATTCAAACCGTTTTGAGGGGTTAAATTGATAAAAACGAGCGAAAAACAACATTTTTATTACAAATTCTAAGAAAAAACAACAGATTCATTGTTTTTTATAAAAATCCACGTATCTTTGCATCGTTAAATATTTGAAACATGACCAACATTATTCTACGCAGTTTAACTCTAATTGGTATTCTTCTAAACAAGGAGTAACCGGTGGTAGGATGTGCGTTTGAATGAAAAAATATGATAGCCCTTCTTGCTGCCAGGCAAGGAGGGCTTTTTTTATAGATAGATAGAAACGTTGAACATATAACACATAGGAAAGATGTCAGACAAAGTTTACATTTTTGATACAACACTCAGAGACGGAGAGCAAGTTCCCGGTTGTCAATTGAATACAGTTGAGAAAATTCAAGTAGCCAAAGCGCTTGAATCATTGGGCGTTGATGTGATTGAAGCTGGTTTTCCAATCTCCAGCCCGGGTGATTTTAAGTCGGTTGTTGAAATTTCAAAAGCCGTTACCTGGCCTGTGATTTGTGCCCTGACACGTTCCGTACAAAAAGATATTGACGTGGCAGCAGAAGCGTTGCAATTTGCTAAAAGGGGACGCATTCATACAGGTATTGGGACATCCGATTACCACATCAAATATAAATTTAATTCCACCCGCGAAGACATTCTTGAACGTGCTGTAGCCTGTGTCAAGTATGCCAAAAAATACGTGGAAGATGTTGAATTTTATGCGGAAGATGCAGGTCGTACAGACAATGTCTTTTTGGCTCAGGTGGTAGAAGCCGTGATCAAAGCCGGTGCAACGGTGGTGAATATCCCCGATACCACAGGCTATTGCTTGCCAAGTGTGTATGGTGAGAAAATCAAGTTTTTGATGGAGAATGTAAAAGGCGTGCAAAATGCCATCATTTCCACACACTGCCACAACGATTTGGGCATGGCAACTGCCAACACCATGTCAGGTATTTTGAATGGTGCCAGACAAGTGGAAGTGACCATGAATGGTATTGGAGAGCGTGCCGGCAATACCTCGTTGGAAGAAATTGCCATGATTTTGAGATGTCACAAAGATTTGGGTGTACATACAGACATCAATACCCCCTACATCATGAAAACCAGTCGCATGGTTTCCAATTTGATGAACATGCCCATTCAACCCAACAAAGCCGTTGTGGGCAGGAACGCGTTTGCGCATTCATCAGGCATTCACCAGGATGGCGTGTTGAAAAATCGTGAAAGTTATGAAATCATGGATCCCAAAGAAGTGGGCATTGATGACAATTCCATTGTTTTGACTGCCAGAAGCGGACGCGCCGCATTGAAGCACCGTTTGCAGATTCTGGGTGTAGACATAGATGGAGACCGTTTACAAGAAGTTTACGAAGAATTCCTTAAATTAGCAGATCGTAAGAAAGACCTCAATGACGATGACGTATTGTTGTTGGTTGGTAAGGAAAGAACCGAAACCAAACGCATCAAACTGGATCATTTACAGGTGGTTTCTGGCAAGGGTGTCAAATCGGTTGCCAGCGTGACATTGGATGTTGCCGGTGAAAAATTCGAAGCATCCGGTACAGGAAACGGTCCTGTTGATGCAGCCATCAAGGCCGTCAAACGCATCATCAACCGGGAAACCATCTTGCAGGAATTCTTGATTCAAGCCATTGCCAAAGGCAGCGATGACACCGGTAAGGTACACATGCAAATTGAGCATGAAGGTTCCGTATATTACGGGTTCTCAGGTAATACAGACATCGTTACTGCTTCGGTTGAAGCCTACATCGATGCCATCAATAAAATTGTAAAGTAAATTCATAGTAGATACAAAATGGGAAAGACATTATTTGACAAAATTTGGGACAGTCACGTTGTAGCCACCGTTGAAGGAGGTCCCACACAATTGTACATTGATAGACACTATTGTCATGAGGTCACCAGTCCTCAGGC
>CAYYJF010000045.1:4803-7502 GCA_964472175.1 uncultured Bacteroidales bacterium
GAAATGGTGATGGCCTCCCAATGCATTTTGCAAGCCAAACCCATGCGCATGCGCATTACGGTGAATGGTTCTTTGGGAAAAGGTGTTTCAGCCAAAGACATGGCGCTTTACATCATATCCAAAATGACCACAGGCGGAGCTACAGGGTATTTTGTGGAATATGCAGGTGAAGCCGTTCGCGCATTAACCATGGAGGGCAGACTGACCCTTTGCAACCTGTCCATTGAAATGGGTGCCAGAGGCGGTATGGTTGCCCCCGATGAAACCACGATTGAATACATCAAGGGGCGTGAATTTGCACCAAAAGGTGCAGCTTGGGAAGAAGCGCTTGCCAAATGGAAAGCTTTGAAATCGGACGATGATGCCGTCTTCGACAAAGAAGTGGTATACGATGCTGCCGATATTGAACCCATGATTACCTATGGCACCAATCCAGGCATGGGTATGGGCATCACACAAAGCATTCCAACTTTGGAAAGCATTGATGAGGCTGGAAAAATATCTTTCGTCAAATCTTTGGATTACATGGGATTACAGCCTGGTCAATCCATGCTGGGCAAACAAATTGACTATGTATTTTTGGGTAGTTGTACCAATGGCCGCATTGAAGACTTTCGCGTTTTTGCCTCTTATGTCAAGGGTAAAAAGAAGGCCGACAACGTTGTTGCCTGGTTGGTACCTGGTTCATGGGCTGTAGAGCAACAATGCCGTGAAGAGGGTCTGGTAGACATTTTGGAAGAAGCCGGATTTAAGTTGCGTCAACCGGGTTGTTCAGCTTGTTTGGCCATGAATGACGACAAAGTACCTGCAGGAAAATATGCGGTGTCTACTTCCAACAGAAATTTTGAAGGCAGACAAGGCCCTGGTGCAAGAACCATCCTGGCCGGACCACTTGTTGCAGCTGCTGCAGCTGTAACTGGTTGCATAACCGATCCACGTGATTAAGGAAATAGTTAATAATGAGCAATTTACATTAATATGGAAAAGTTTACAACACTTACTTCAACAGTGGTTCCACTGCCAATTGAAAATGTGGATACCGATCAAATCATACCTGCCCGTTTTTTAAAAGCCACCTCTAAAGATGGTTTTGGAGACAATCTTTTTCGTGATTGGCGTTACGATAAAAACGACCAACCCATTCCCGATTTTGTGTTGAACAACCCCACCTACAGTGGTGAAATTTTGGTTGCAGGGAAAAATTTCGGGAGCGGATCCAGTCGCGAACATGCAGCTTGGGCTGTTGCCGGTTACGGTTTTCGTGTGGTGGTTTCCAGCTTTTTTGCCGATATATTTAAAAATAACTCCCTGAACAACGGTGTATTGCCCGTGGTGGTGTCGGAAAAATTTCTCGCTGGAATTTTCGCTGCAGTACAGGCCAATGCCAAAGTGACACTCACTGTCAATTTGGAAGAACAGACCGTTGTCAACAATGCTACAGGCGAAAAAGAATCCTTTCAAATCAATGCTTACAAAAGAAACTGTTTGCTCAACGGATATGATGATATCGACTTTTTGCTGAGCAACAAACCAAAGATTGAAAGCTGGGAACATCAGGTTGCTACGAAATAATAAAAACGAACTCCGAAACCAAATTGATTGGCACACATGCACATCGAAATATTAGATACAACGCTTCGTGATGGGGAACAAACTTCAGGTGTTTCGTTCGCAGTTCAGGAAAAACTCAGCGTTGTTCGGCTTTTGATTGAAGAATTAAGAGTTGATCGGGTTGAGGTGGCTTCTGCCAGGGTTTCAGAAGGAGAGTTTGAAGCTGTCAAACGCATTGCCGCTTGGGCTTCCTTGCATGAAGTACTGGACAAAATTGAAATTTTGGGTTTTTTAGATAAAGGCGTCTCTGTTGACTGGATACAAAAAACCGGCTGCAAGGTCATCAATTTGTTGACCAAAGGTTCCTTAAAACATGTCACTGAGCAGCTTCGAAAAACACCGGAGCAACATCTTCGTGACATCATTGAAGAAATCGCTATTTGTAAAGAAGCCGGCCTTGAAGTCAATTTGTATTTGGAAGATTGGTCCAATGGCATGATTCATTCCAGGGAATACGTTTTTTACTTGATGGACGGACTCAAAGACCAACCTGTAAATCACTTCATGTTGCCCGATACCCTGGGTATACTGGATCCCTATCAAACCTACGATTTCTGCCATAAAATGGTAAAACGCTATCGGGGTTTGAGGTTTGATTTTCATGCGCACAACGATTATGATTTGGCTGTTGGCAATGTTTTGTCTGCCATTCGTGCCGGTGTTTCAGGCGTGCACACCACCGTCAACGGTTTGGGTGAACGCGCCGGTAACGCCCCACTTTCCAGTGTGGTTGCTGTGATTCATGATCAATTGAAACTCAAAACCAACATTCGTGAAGATAAGTTGACCCAGGTGAGTAAGATCGTTGAATCCTATTCAGGCATTCGGATTCCCGCCAATAAACCCGTCATTGGGGACAATGTGTTTACACAAACGGCAGGAATTCATGCCGATGGTGATTCAAAAAACAACCTGTATTTCAACGATTTGTTGCCGGAAAGATTTGGGCGAACCCGCGAATATGCCTTGGGTAAAACCTCAGGGAAAGCCAGCATCAAGAAGAATTTGGAAGCGCTTGGCATTGAATTGGACGATGAATCCATGCGTTTGATTACAGACCGCATCATTCAGTTGGGCGATAAAAAAGA
>CAYYJF010000045.1:7602-15330 GCA_964472175.1 uncultured Bacteroidales bacterium
TGCCCAGTCTGACCAACTATGCTGTTACCATTCCACCCGGAGGTCGAACCGATGCTTTTGTACAAACGGTGATTACATGGTCAAATAAGGATAAAACCTTTAGAACCACAGGTTTGGATGCCGACCAAACCGAAGCGGCTATCAAGGCAACGATCAAAATGCTTAACATATTAGAAGAAAAATGAAGATGAACATTGCGGTACTTCCCGGTGATGGGATAGGTCCGGAGATTATTGAGGTGGCTTTGAATGTGACCAAAGCCGTTTGTAAAAAGTTTGGACACGAATTGTCCTATGAAACCGCTTTGGTTGGTGCTTGCGCCATCGATGAAACAGGCAATCCGTACCCCGATTCCACACACGATTTGTGTATGAAATCGGATGCCATTCTGTTTGGAGCCATCGGTTCACCCAAGTATGACAACGACCCTACGGCCAAAGTACGTCCAGAGCAAGGTTTGTTGGCCATGCGTAAAAAATTGGGTTTGTATGCCAATATTCGTCCGGTTGAGGTTTTTCCCAACTTGATAGACCGCTCTCCTTTGCGCGCAGATTTGGTAAAAAATGCCGATTTTATGTGTATTCGTGAATTGACTGGTGGTTTGTATTTTGGCAAACCACAAGGTCGCAGTGAAGATGGCAACAGTGCTGTTGATACCTGTGCCTACAGCCGTGAAGAAATTGAACGCATTTTGAAATTGTCCTTTGAATATGCGGGCAAACGCCGTAAAAAATTGACGGTGGTTGACAAAGCCAATGTGTTGGAAACCTCCCGTTTGTGGAGACAGATTGCCCAGGAAATGGAACCATCCTATCCCGAAATTGAAGTGGATTATATGTTTGTGGACAATGCAGCCATGCGTTTGATTCAATGGCCATCAAGCTTTGATGTGATGGTGACTGAAAATATGTTTGGCGATATCCTCACCGATGAAGCTTCCGTTATTACCGGTTCCATGGGGCTATTGCCTTCTGCATCCGTTGGTTTGCACACCTCTTTGTTTGAACCCATTCATGGATCGTATCCCCAAGCTGCAGGAAAAGACATTGCCAATCCTTTGGCAACCGTGTTGTCAGCCGCGCTGATGTTTGAATATGCATTTGGTTTGAAGGAAGAAGGTCGTTGTATACGTGAAGCCGTAGCAGCCAGTATGGATGCCGGTGTGGTAACAGAAGACATCGTTTTGCCCGGTCAGACTGCTCATAAAACAAGTGCTGTAGGTCAATGGCTGGTAGACTATTTGTCGCGCTAATATTTTACCATAAATACTCCCAACCCGAATACAGCTGAAAACAGCCTGTATTCGGGTTTTTTATGATGTAGCTCATCCTTCCGTCATACGTTTGTAAAGGCATTTCCATAGAAATGTCATCTTTGCTTCTCGGAGTCAAAACATACGCATCCTTTCTTTGCAGAGAAAGAGAAATGATTGAAGTATGTTGAAAAAAATCGGAAAAATTGCTTGTTTTCTTCTGTTGGTGTTGACGCCAATCTCCTTGCAAGCACAAGGAATCATCAAAGGCCGGGTCGTGGCCAAAATCGATACCGAACCACTTATTGGGGTTACCGTAATTCTGCTAGAATTAAAAAAGGCCGTCAGCACAGATGTGGATGGCCTTTTTTATTCGGGGTGTTTTGATACTTTATTTCTTATCGTACACGCGGGTTTCTTTCATTTCGCGATCCTGCATGGTCATGGACGATTCAACCACCAATGTGCCGGCATTTAGTTTGTAGGTTTCCTGAGTGGTAAACGTTTGATCCTGAAATGCCATTTTGGAGACAATTTTCAAGGTTGTTTTGTCTTCAGACCAGGTGGCAGTTGATTTTCTTTCGGTATTCATCATACCTGCGTTGACACATTCTTTTCCATCGAGGGTGTATTTCTCGGTGCTTTTGCGTTCCTGTCCCTGAAATGAGGATAAACTTTCAATGCTAAGGTTATTGTCTTTTTGAATCAACACCAATTCTTTGGGTGCAAACGAAAATTCGCCTTGTTTGCTTTTTTCAGCATTCAATTTCCATGATCCCGACAAGTCGGTTTGAGCCATAGCCAAGCTGCAAATGAAAGCAGCTGCAAGAGATAAAACAATTTTTTTCATGATGTAAATGGTTAAGTTAAATAATGAAAGATTATGGTGCTCAAATGTAGTAGAAAAAATACCTACAATGCGGGATTTTTTTTGGTTTTTTTGGAAGCTAACTTTACAACTGTGTTTCAGTGATGTTCACGCGAACTCAAATGTTTGGTTTATCCATTTAATACAAGTCAGATGAAACCTATTGCTATCGTGTACGGTTCTACCGGAAACAACACCAGAGAAGTGGCTAAAAAGTTGGCTGCTCAATTACCCGGTTCAACCCTGATGGATGTCGCATCTTTGAAAATCTCCGATTTGGATGCTTATGACAACTTCATTTTTGGTACATCCACCTGGGGTGTTGGTGAGATTCAGGACGATTGGGACGGTTTTTTATCCCAATTGAAAAAGTCCAATATGGAAGGCAAAATCGTAGCCTTGTTTGGCTTGGGCGATTCTGCTTCCTTTCCCGATACCTTCACCAACGGCATGGGCATACTTTTTAAAGCACTTCAGTCTACCGGCTGCACCTTCGTGGGTTCGGTTTCAACCGCCGGATATGACTTCGAAGATTCCTTGTCTGTTCAGGGTGATCATTTTGTCGGATTGGCTTTGGATGAAGACAATGAATCTGAGCAAACCGATGCCCGCATCAGTGCCTGGCTGGAAGTTGTTCTGCCCGGATTTAAATAATCGCTGTGCTCAGTTTTAAGTTTAGATTGTAAGCATGTTTGCAGATTCATCATTTCATGTTATATTTGGTGTTCTAAACCTCCATGAAAATGAAACCAAAGAATCTTATCATTATCGGTGCTGTCTGTTTTTTCTTTTTCTTCATAATGGTCAGCGGAATTGTGACTGTGTACACAAGCAACATTTCGACCAATATTTCGACCGATTTAAACAACGAAAAAACATTCTCGGATTGGAGTGGTGATTCAACTGTCAGACCTCCCATTGTGGAATTTCCTGTCATGGTGGTTTACAAAGGGATCAAGGTTGGCGATGTTCATGCCAGAAATCCATTTGTGATTGATATTTCCGACAAAGATTTAGGCTCGCTTTGGATGCCACTCGTTAAGAAATCTTCCTTCGAATTCGACATCAAGATCAATGAGATTCGCGAATTTGATACGGAGAATACCAAATCCAGATATCATTATTATGGCACCATTGGTCTTTCAGGGGAATATTCCTTTTTGGGCCTCATCTCCAAAAAAATGGCGACCAAACTTTTGGCACAAAAAGTGATGAACGAGATTTACAAAAAAATCAAAGAAGAGTTCGAGACCAAACCGAATCAGAAGAATTTGTTGCGATTGTAGGGTATAACTTCGAATTAGAAACAATATCTACTTTTTTTATGGCACCGATATTTCGTCAGAAATGATGACATATCTCACCGATGAACCCATGCCACACCAATATCCCGTTCCCCCTGTAATGTTCGATCTAATATTTGAATAGGGAGGAAGCATCAGAAAACCAGACAAAGACAGGTTTTTCGTATAGTCATCCCAGAAATTGTAGGAGTTTGCATCAATCTGAGAAAGCTTGATGGCAACAGAGTCTGATTTCTTGAAATTTGATAAATATGTTCCTGAACCGAGTTGACGTCCCCGATATACGGGAACAAATGGATGTGTATCAAGGATCTGGTCATCAAGCGTACCCATAAAAGAAGCAAGATATTGCTTGTTATTGCCCCCAACCCGAGAAAAAACCTGATAATAATTCTTCTGCAGAGGGTCTTCATAAAACTGAATTTTTACTTGGTAAAGCGTGTCGGATTCATCCGAGCGTTCGACGGTCACATGCTCTATGACAGGAGCCGGAAGAATGGTGGTGGAGGCAGTGGCCAGATAATCCCGGTATTCAACTTTCAAGGTATACGTGTGCCCGGCTTGTCCACTCATTTTACTAGTGGTGTAGATGTATGGAGGCATGTAGGCATCGTCATATTTTCCGGTAAGAATGATCGAATCATTTCCGTCATAAATGGTCACTTTTGCCCAGCGAATCAAATTGTCGTCCAGGTCGGATAAGTTTTGATATTCTTTTTGTATCGCTACGGATTTGGTGAGCATGACAACAGGAAAACCACCTTCCTCAATCCAGCCTTCCACCACAATTTCCGATTCCTGTGGTGCTATGTAATTGTCTTCGCATGAGGCGAAGAAAGCCATCATCGAAATGAGCCATATTTTAATCAGTGTTTTCATCAGAATTTGCAGAAATAACTTATGGATGGAAGCATATCCAACATAAAGGATGTTGGTTGATAAGCAAATGCACCAATATTTTTCGTTTTGATTCTCCAAAACAAATCGTTTTGATGGCTTGTTGTGTTGTAGAGTGAGAGATTCACTCCTTGTTCTCTAATGGATTTGCCATTCCATTTATAATTCACAGAAGTGTCCATTCGAAAATAGGGCCTGAGCCGATTGGCATTGTGTTGGCCATACATGGAGAGGATATTCCCATTGATCAAGCTCAAAGAGATGGGTGCTGTGAAGGGTGTTCCTGAAGCATATACCACGGTTGCTCCAATTGTCCAATGTTTGGAAGGACTGTAACTGAGGACTGCATTCAGTTCGTGGGGCCTTTCATGGCTTGCGGGGAATTCAGAAGCTTTGCCCATTTCAACAAATCTACGCCTGGCATGAGTGTTGGTATAGGAACACCAACCTGTCATTTTGCCGGCTATTTTTTGCAACATGATGCTGAAGCCGTAATTTGTGCCATCACCATGAAGGAGTAGTCTTTGTAGGTTGTAGGTGTTGTTGATTAAATCGAGCACATTTCCATGATATTCTATTTGATTAAACAAACGTGTGTAGAAAATTGCTGCATTCAAACGAAACATGCCATGGAAGAGATTATTGCTCGCGCTCATTTGTAATCCGTGACTGTATTGCGGAAGATTGTCTTTGTTTGCTGATAACCAAAATTCTGTGGGAAGACCGGTATTTGTAAAGCCCGTTTGAAATAAGTATTGGTGCTTCAAGGCATAGGACAAGGAGACCTGGGTCGCATTTTTTTCAAAATTCAAGGAGCAAACAGGATCCAGATTCCAAAAGGTTTTATCCGAGGTAAAATACATCGGAAGTTTCAAACCAAGATGTATAGAAAACAATGTTTGAATGGGTTGAAAATACGCGCAACTGGCTGTTGCTTCAACGGACTGTTGTCTAAAAAAATCGGAGGGAGCAGTGTTGTAAGTTTCCGTTGATTTCAATGATTGCGGATAAATGTCGTGGTAAATCACTTCCGACTCCAAGTTCCAGTTCTTGTATTCGACATTCCCTTTGTAACCCCAATCGTAAATACCTGAGGGTAGTATTGATTCAAAAGCATCCATTTTTATGGAGACATGGTTGAAGTAGTTGGTGGAATACAGGGTGCTTTTGAATCGCAACAAATCGTTTGTGTGTATCCAGTGAAGGGCTCCCATATAATTTCCCCAGTGGGCCGTCATGTTGCTCTGATAGTATGGTTCAATGAATGAACCTGCATCTGAGCCTCCATAGCAATCCAATAGTAGTTGGTTGTCAGCATCGACTTGATGATTTATGCTGACATTGGCATCATAAAAGGCATACTGTACATTGGCTTCTTCCAAACTCAGCCACCGATCATAGAGTAAATTGATATACGAACCCCGCAAGGAAAGAGCGGCACTGGTGTTCTTTCCCAGAGGAATATGCAAGGTGCCTTGTGAGGAGATGAGCCCCACGGAGGCCTCACCTTGCAGACTGTCAACCAAAGAAGCCCCGGGTTCTACATTGAGGGTTCCGCCAAGCCTGTTGCTGCTTTTCGCATCATGGCCTGAATTGTCGATTTCCATGGACGAATAATGCGAAGCATTGAAAGAAGAGAAGAAACCAAGTAGGTGATTTACATTATAAATGGGGACCCCTCCGATTGAAACAAGTGAATGTGCGCTTTCAAATCCTTGTACATGTATGCCGCTTTGATACTCTGAGTTGGTTTGGATTCCGGGCAACATCTGTGCATAATGTATGGGGTCTGCATTTCCCATGATTTTGGGCAAATCATCCAACATATTCATCTTCCAATGAATCGTGCCATCTGGTTTTATTTTGACGCCAGAAGTGTTTCTATAGGATTTTACGAAGACGCTATCAAGATTAACACCCTGTTTATGAGTGTCTTGAGCAAAGGTCAAAACATTACATAAACAGAGTGTTATCAAAAGTATTGGGAGTCTGTTTCTCAAAGTAAAAACAATATCCTATTCTATTTCTATTTCTGTTGGCCCTTCACCGAGTTTGGCAAAATTGTTCACCAGTTCTATGAAGGTGTTGATCACATTCTTGAAATCCTTCTTGTTGAAGAATACTTCAAAAGTACTATAGGAGGAACCGTCATTGAAATATAAAACAGGTGCTGCTTCCCAATTCGTTTCTCCGTACCAATATGCCTCTTCAAATGTCTCAATTTTTACAGTTGCTTGCTTTGTTGCGGTATTGTTAAAATAGAGGTCGACGTGTGTAAGTGAATTTGCAAGATTTATATATGACTTCATATCAATGGATCTTGAACAGTGATTTGCAGCATCCATGTATTCGGCAAATTTTCGCACATCACTCAACGTTCCCTGAAATTGAAGTTTGCCCATCAAATCCAGTTTGACAAAAACATTCTTAACATTTACCTGCTCCGTTGTGTCCAAATCTTCGATATCAAAATCTTGCGAAGTAAATGCGCTGAGATTGCAAGCAGGAATATCTTTTGGATCTGCAGCAATTGCTAGCGTTAAAAGCGGAACATCATTCTTGCTCATCTCAAAGGTGGCAGATGCTTTCGTGTTTGCAGTATACCCGACTTGTGAAGTCTTGAATTTGTATCCATTATTCAATTCTAGAAGTGAAGACATGTTCACACTGCTTTTGCTCAAGTCAAACTCTTCTCCGCTAAGATTGGATAGATCGGTTTTGATGGTGTTTTTTACAATTTGAGAATCGCCCTCACACAAAGATATAATGAGGGTATCCGGAACTCCAATGGTGCATTGTGCGCGGTCATAATAATGGTTGTAGATATCGGTATAACCCGATGATGAACTTGTAGTATTCTGATGATCGTCCATATTTGTCACATAAACATTTTTGACATTCCCAGCGGTTTCAAGTTTAAGCGTGCATTTTTTACCAGTCTGGCCGTAGAAATCAAACTGCAAATTGTTTGCGTCACTACGTTTCCAAATGCCGTTTTCAGCTTTAAAGTGACCTGTAAAGTTGGAGGCAAGTAGCAATAGTTTGTAGTTGTTGTAGAAATAGTTGTCAATATATGAATATTCCTCCCAAGTATCAGTATGGGTTCCAGTTGTTTCTGTTTCAAGCGCTTCCAAGGATGCTTCAAAGCATCTTTTTGCCCAATCGCCTACACTGTCCCATTCATATTGCTCTCCACATCTGTTATAGATGTACTGAGAAAAATCGGCCAATTCTTGAAAATCTGAAGCCGGCATTTGATTCATAAATTCAATGGCTATTTCTTCAAGCTTTTCTTTTTGCTCCAAGGGAGACAGTGCCGGATCTAATTCTTCCGAAACTTCAGGATTTTCAGTGTTGGTCGTTCCCTCAGTCAAGTCTTCTTGACAGGATGAAAAAAAGGCCATTCC
>CAYYJF010000046.1:0-2221 GCA_964472175.1 uncultured Bacteroidales bacterium
GGACAAACACCGGGAGGGCGCATGACCACATACATACCTTTGGAAATGATGTATTGGGCCATTGGCACAAACACAGAGTTTAAATAGGTTTGAAATCGGGTGAAATCAAAGGCAGAGATGTCATTTTCACCGGTGGTTGAAACGCCTGGTGTATTGGACCAGTAAGGGTCCATGTGCATGCGGATAAAATTGGCTTTCCAACCGGCAGCCAGCACTGCATTGATGATATTTTTGTTGTAAGAAAGACATCTGGTCACATCGTAGTTGCTCCATTTGGTCCCTTGTTCGTTGAACCAGGGACTGTAGGTTTGTGCAAAACCATGCAAGTTCACGACATTTCCGTGAATGTCTTTTAAGTATCGACCCTCTACCTGTAGTTGGGTTAAAGCCGCTGAAAGATGTGCTTGTTTCGAAAATGGCAGACACAACAGCATCAACAGCCCTAAAATGGCAATTTTTCTCATGTTTTTAGCAAAATTTAAGTTCAGTAAAAATACAAAAAATACTCCAAATATTTTTTGTTTCATATAAACCAATTATCTTTGCATGGTTGTTTATGCAACTTTATTTTCAACAGGTATGATTGACGCCATCTTCAACGACAAAGAATTGGTTTTCGGGGTTATCAGCGGAAGGGTCTCTACGGCCATCAACAGAAAGTTATACCGCGCGTTCAAATCCAACAACATTGGGTTGACACCCGAACAGTTTATGGTGTTGCAATTTTTGACCATCAAGGATGGCATTTCGCAACAAGAGCTGGCCAAGGTTACTTATCGCGACAAGACCAGCATTACCAGAATTCTGGACAACCTGGCAAAAAATGCCTGTATCGCCAGATTCCCCGATAAAACCGACAAGCGCAGTAATTTGATACACCTGACCAAAAACGGCATGGAACTTCACCAAAGGGCCAAGGGCGTGGTGCTACAAGGCATGCAGGAAGCATTGAAAGGATTGACGACAGAAGAAATCAAATTCGGTGAAGTCATCCTGAAAAAAATATTTAAAAACATTGAATGATTTTTTTATCGTATTAGTTGTATATGCAACTTTATTTTAAAACCACATGAACAAATCCATTATTTTCAGTCTGTTACTGGTTGCTGCCTACCCATTTTCGATACAAGCCCAAAGGGTTTTATCGCTGTCAGACTGCAGAGCCATGTCCAAACAACAAAATAAAAGCATTCAAATGGCTGCACATCAAACCAAGGCAGCCACAGAGCTCAAAAAAGCAGCCAAAACACAGTATTTGCCAAGGATTTCGGCGCTGGGAAGCTATTTGAATTCCAATCAACAAATCTCCCTGTTTGGTGAAGACCAGCACATACCGGTGTACCAATACAACGCCAACGGTAGTGTCAACTATGCCAATTCCTGGAACAACAACTGGGCTGTGGTTGGTGGCAATGCTGTTCCTCTGGATGCCAACAACCAACCTTTCAATCCACAAGCCAATCCGGAAAAAATTGCCTGGAAGTATCAGGCCTATTTGCCCAAGGATGCTTTTGAGTTCAACATGAAAAACATTTATGTTGGAAGCGTTTCCCTGACCCAGCCCCTGTTTATGGGTGGTAAAATTCAGGCCCTCAATCAGATCGCAGAAAGCGGGGAGCAACTTGCAAAATTCAACGAGGAATCCAAACATGCAGATTTATTGGTTTCGACCGATGTGTCTTACTGGAGAATTGTTTCGCTTTCAGCAAAAAACAAATTGGCAGAAAACTATTTAAATCTGCTCAAAAAGTTGGATTCAAATATCAAAAAAGCGGTTGAAACGGGCTTAGCAACCAAATCTGATGCTTTGTCAATACAGGTAAAACTCAACGAAGCAGAACTTTCCAAAATGCAAGTCGAACATGGGCTTAAACTTTCTAAAATGGTCTTGGCCCAACAATGCGGATTGCCCATTGAGGAAAACTTTGTGTTGGTAGACGAATCGTTTGACAAAAGTCAAAGCCTGGTTGCAGATACTCGAATTCAACCTATAAACCCGCAACAGGCAAACCGACCGGAAATAAAAAGTTTGGAAGCCATGACGCAGATTGCTGCGGCCAACGAAAAAATTGCCAAATCCAGGTTTTTGCCCAACGCCATCTTGTCGGCCAATTATCTGGTAACCAATCCAAACATGTCGAATGGCATTTCCAAAAATTTTGACGGACACTACCAACTTGGCGTGGTGGTAAGCATGCCCATTTATCATTTTGGGGAAAGG
>CAYYJF010000046.1:2321-5284 GCA_964472175.1 uncultured Bacteroidales bacterium
CACATTATGACATCGCAACATCTTGAAAACAAGGAGAAAATGAAGCACAGCCGTTCCACGCTGGTTCTTGGTTTGGCCGTTCTTTTAACAGTAGTCGTTTTGGTTTCCATCATTGGCTGGTTGGTCTTAAAGCCTGAACCAGAGATGATTCAAGGCGAAGTCGAGGCGACAGAAGTTCGGATTTCAGGCAAATTAGCCGGACGAATCGAGTCTTTCAATGTGTCTGAAGGCGATCGGGTCGATTCTGGCCAATGGTTGGTCAAAATCAGTTCACCCGAATTGATGGCCAAGTTGGATCAGGCCAAAGCCGCACAATCGGCAGCTAGAGCCATGAGTCAAAAAGCCAGAAAAGGAGCCAGAGAAGAGCAAATCAGAGGTGCATATGAACTGTGGCAACAAGCCAAAGTCAATGTGAGCATCATGCAAAAAACCTTCGACAGGGTCAAGAAAATGTATGAAGCCGAAGCCATTTCTGCCCAAAAATTTGACGAAGCCCAAGCCCGCCTGGAAGCCGCAATGGCAACCGAAAAGGCTGCGCGTTCTCAATACGACATGGCCAAAAACGGCGCAGAAAAGGAAGATAAAATGGCAGCAGAAGCCATGGTAGATAAGGCATCAGGTGCTTTGTCTGAAGTGTCGGCTTACTTGAGTGAAACCGAACTCAAATCGCCCATTTCGGGTGAAGTGACAGAAATTTACCCCAAACGTGGAGAATTGGTGGGACAAGGTGCACCCATCATGACGTTGGTCGATTTGGACGACTGTTGGATTGTGTTCAACCTCCGTGAAGACCAGCTTCAACACATCCACATGGGCAGCAACATTCAGGTAGACATTCCTGCATTGGGACTCAGTCAGGTCGATTTCAAAATTTCCTACATCAAAGCATTGGGGAGTTATGCCACCTGGAAAGCCACAAAAACAACAGGAGATTTTGACAGCAAAACGTTTGAAATCAGGGCCAAACCCGTAAGAAAAATCGAACATCTCAGACCAGGAATGACCGTCTTGTTAAACGATGCCATCAACTAAAAAAGCAATCATGAAATTGGGTTTTCGACTTGTACTGAAACGCGAACTGAAACGAATGGTATCCAGACCTGTGTATGCGCTGATGATGGTCTTGATGCCATTGGGCTTCTTGCTGTTTTTTACCACCTTGATGCCGCAGGGATTGCCCGAAAGACTGTCCATCGGGGTGGTCGACCACGATCAGTCCTCCTTGTCCAGAAAAATCATCCGCCAGTTTGATGCCACGCAGCAAACCCGGATTGTTGAACAGTATCCCGATTTCACCAAAGCCAGAATGGACGTCCAAAAAGGACACATCCATGGGTTTGTTGAACTACCCAAGGACCTGATGAAAGACGTGACCAATGGGCTTCAACCAAACATTCATTTTTACTACGATCAGAGCTATCTGATTCCGGGTTCGTTGACCTTGAAAAACATCAGCTACATGTTGTCCACCATTTCCGGAGGAGCCGAGTTGCAGGTGCGACAGGCCAAAGGGCAAAGAACAGAAGATGCCATGGCCCAAATTTTGCCCATCAGTCCGGAAATCCATCCCATCGGCAACCCTTGGATCAACTACTCCGTATATTTGATTCAAGTCTTGCTTCCCGGTTTGTTGCAGTTGATGGTTCTGCTGGTTACGGTGTACACCATAGGCATTGAACTGAAGAAAAAACGCTCGCTCAAGTGGTATCGATCCTCTGGACAAAACCTATTCAAAGCACTGATTGGCAAATTATTACCTTATACCATCGGATTTTCGATTATGGGCATTTTCTACAACATGGTCTTGTTTGAATGGATGCACTACCCTTTGAATCAACCCATTCCGTGGATGTTTCTGAATACCTGCCTGCTCATTGTTTCGGCTCAGGCCATGGCCATTTTTCTGATCGAGCTTTTCCCTACCCTGCCTGTGGCTTTAAGCTTTACCGGACTTTACGGCGTTTTGGCTTTTTCCTATTCGGGTCTTTCCTTCCCCATTGACGGTATGCCGCTGGCCATGCAAGGTCTCAGCTTCCTCTTTCCACTCAGAGGCTACTACTATATATATCAAAGTCTGGCTTTAAACGGATTGCCGGTTGAAAGCATTTTGGCGGATTATGCCATTCAACTGGCCTACCTGCTCATGCCGTTCTTGCTTTACAAACGCTTGAAAAAAGCCATCATCTATATGAATACCCCCATACGCTGACGCCATGAAGTTTACCAACATCAAACAAGCCATTTTTGACGCCATTGAAATCACCGTGGACGAATGGAGACATGTGTTTAAGGATTCTGGCGTGGTGCTTGTTTTCTTCGCCGCCTGCATCATTTATCCGGTGTTGTATGGATTCATCTACTACAATGAACTCTACCGAAACATTCCCATAGCTGTGGTCAATCACAGTCCCTCCAATACCAGCAGGACCTTGCTCAGAAAAATCGATGCCACACCCGAATTGAAGTTAACCTACAAGGTCAACAGCATGGCTGAAGCCAAAACGCTGTATGATGAAGACAAGGTCAAAGGGATTGTTTACATACCGAATTCTTTTAATTCAGATATAGCCGCAGGAAAGCAAACCGTCATTTTCGGATACTGCAACATGTCAGGCATGATGTATTACAAAGGTTTTTACAGCGGCGTTCAATTTGCTTGTCTGGACATGAACCTGCAAATCAAAATGAACACACCAAACATCAACAGCCTGTCATCCAAACAAATAGAGGCAACCTCCAGACCCATCATTGGGGTTGGACACGGCTTATATAACCCGACAGGCGGATTTCCCTCCTTTTTGATGCCTGCCGTGTTGGTATTAATTTTACAACAGACCCTGGTGTTGGGCATAGGAATGTTGGCAGGAACGGCACGTGAAGAAAACGCTGAGCATCATCTCATTCCATCGCTCAAACGTTACCACCGCATTCAAAGGGTGGTGTGGGGAAAGGCTTTGGCCTAT
>CAYYJF010000046.1:5384-13147 GCA_964472175.1 uncultured Bacteroidales bacterium
GATTTGAGGGCTTCGTGCAATGCAACAGCAAAATCATCAATTTTTTCAAAGCCAGGTTTTTGAAGCATCAAGTCGATTTTAAAATCGGGTCTGATTTGCTTGACGAAACCTTTCAGGCTTTGACCGGTAACAATGTCTTGAAAAATTTCATTGTCGTACAGCATGCCGGTATATTGCTGGTTAATGACAGCCTTCCAACCCAAATCGGTTTTTTTATATACCAATAAATCGACCTCCTGCCCCACTTCCAAATCGGGTTCACCTTCGTCGACAAATTTTTCAATTTTGGCCGAAGCGGTGATGCGTTTGCTGTCGAAATCGACATAGACAAAGACTGGATAGCGGCGTCCTTCCTCCATTCGGAGTTTTTGCTCACGAAATGGAACAAACAGGTGTTTCATCAAGCCCCAATCCAAAAAGGCACCAACGGCATTGACTTCGACCACCTGAAGGCTGACAAATTCACCAACCTGCGCAAAGGGTGTTTCGGTGGTGGCCACCAAACGGTCTTCTGAATCGTTGTAAATGAAAACCTTGAGAACGTCATCTATGTGGCAATTCTCGGGCACGTAACGTTTGGGTAACAGGATTTCTCCGTCACTCCCACCATCGAGATAGACACCAAACTCGACTTCTTTCACCACTTTGAGTGGGTTTACTTTTCCAAGAATTGCCATGATCTGTTTTTATTTTGTCTTTTCTTCAACCCATTTGCGGGCATTTACAAAGGCTTCAACCCAAGGTGTCACCTGATCAGAATTCAAACGTTCCATTGGATAATGCGCACATTGCCAAGGGAAAATCGCTCTTTCAGGATGCGGCATCATGGCCAAATGACGACCATCGGCCGAACAGATGGCAGCCGTTGAAAAGTCCGATCCGTTGGGATTGGCCGGATATTCGGCGTAGTTGTATTTGGCTGCAATGTGGTACTTTTCTTCTGCATAAGGCAGGCTGAATTTGCCTTCACCGTGCGCTACCCACACCCCGATTTTGCTACCGGACAAGGAGCTGAGCATCACAGAGTTGTTTTCAGGAATGCTTAAGCTGACAAATTCAGACTCAAATTTATGCGAATCGTTGTGCAACATTTTGGGTTTTTCGGCATGTTCAGGATAGACCAAACCGAGCTCGACCAAACACTGACATCCGTTGCATATACCCAAACTCAACGTGTCCTGACGTGCATAGAAAGCATCCAGGGCTTTACGTGCGGTTTCGTTGAAAAGAAATCCGCCTGCCCAGCCTTTGGCCGAACCCAACACATCGGAGTTGGAGAAACCACCAACGAAGACTATCATGTTGACCTCTTCCAGGGTCTCACGACCCGACATCAAATCGGTCATGTGCACATCTTTGACATCAAAACCGGCCAAATACAGAGTGTACGCCATTTCGCGATCGCCGTTGACACCTTTTTCACGAATGATGGCCGCTTTCACACCGGTACGTTCACGACGGTCGGGAGAAATGCCATATTTGGACAGCTTGCCGTTGAACGATTCAGGAAATTTGAATTCGAGCGGTTGCTGTTTGTAGTTTTCAAAGCGGGCTTTGGCTTGTGCTGCACGGGTTTGTTTGCGTTCCAACAAATAGGAAGACGTGTACCAAACATCGCGCAAATGATCGATGAAGAAATCATATTGAACGCCATTTTTCTCGATAAGAATTTGACGTTCTTCGGCAGGTTGGCCGATCAGGGCGAAACCAATGCCATTTTCATTCAAATATTTTTCTACTTTCTTGGGTTCACGAACTTGAATGAGGACCCCGGGATTTTCTGCAAACAAAATCTTAATCAAATCCTGTTCGGGCATTTCATCCAGACAAACTTCCAATCCACCTTCCACATTGGCAAAACACATTTCCAACAAGGCGGTAATCAAACCACCAGCAGAAATATCGTGACCGGCAACAATCCAGCCTTTTTCAATGAAATGCTGGATGGCGTTGAAGGCATCTTTGAAATATTCCGGTTGAACCACAGTGGGCACTTCATCACCGATACGGTTCAGGGATTGAGCAAACGCAGATCCGCCCAATTTCAAGGCATCGAATGAAAAGTCAATGTGGTACAAAGGATATTCGGGATTGTTCACCAACACGGGGGTGAGCACTTTCTTCACATCGGAAACTTCTGCACCGGCAGAAATAATGACAGTTCCAGGTGAGAACACCTTTTCATCGCCATATTTCTGGGTCATGGACAAGGAGTCTTTTCCGGTTGGAATGTTGATACCCAAAGCGATGGCAAAATCGGCGGCAGCCTCAACAGCCTGATACAACCTGGCATCTTCACCCGCATTTTTGCAAGGCCACATCCAGTTTGCCGACAAAGACACGCCTTCCAGTTGGGCTGTTAAAGGAGCCCAAACGATGTTTGTCAGCGATTCGGCAATGGCCAAAACAGAACCTGCGGCAGGATCGACCATGGCAGCTTGTGGAGCATGACCGATGGAAGTTGCAATACCGGCTTTCCCTCTGTAATCCAGTGCCACGACACCGCAATCGGCCAAAGGCAACTGAATTTCGCCCACACATTGCTGTCGGGCCACTTTACCTGTGACTGAACGGTCCACCTTGTTGGTGAGCCAATCTTTACAGGCAACCGCTTCGAGCTGAAGCACAGTTTCCACATATTCATCCAGCAAAGCGGCATCATAAGTCACCTTTTCATACGTTTCGTTGATGGTCTGATCGGTGATGATGGTACGTGGCGGTTTGCCAATCATGTAATCCAATTTCAGGTCAATGGGTCTTTGACCATCTGCCTGTTCGAACACAAACTGATGATCGCCGGTAGTTTCACCCACCACATACATGGGTGAGCGCTCTCTGTCGGCAACACGTTTGATGAAATCAATATCTGCATCTTTGACCAGCAAACCCATACGTTCCTGGCTCTCGTTTCCGATAATTTCTTTGGCTGAAAGCGTGGGGTCACCAATGGGCAATTTGCTCATGTCGATTTTTCCGCCTGTGGCTTCAACCAATTCAGAAAGGCAGTTCAAATGGCCTCCTGCACCGTGGTCGTGGATGGACACCACCGGATTTTCTTCCAGTTCGGCCAAAGCACGAATCACATTCGAAGCACGTTTTTGCATTTCAGGGTTGGCACGTTGAACCGCATTCAGTTCGATGCCTGAATGAAATTGTCCCGTATCCACAGAAGAAACAGCGCCACCACCCATACCAATACGGTAATTGTCACCCCCAAGCAGCACCACTTTCTGTCCTACTTCAGGATCGCCTTTCAAGGCATCTTTTTTCTTGCCGAAGCCAACACCACCGGCCAGCATAATCACTTTATCGTAAGCGAATTTCTTGGCATTTTCCTGGTGTTCGAAGGTCAACAAAGAACCACAGATGAGGGGTTGACCAAATTTATTGCCAAAATCACTGGCTCCGTTTGAAGCCTTAATCAATATTTGTTCCGGGGTTTGGTACAACCATGGACGTTCTTCCATCGATTGCTCCCATTCCCGATCGGGTTCAGTTCTGGGGTAAGAAGTCATGTAAACCGCAGTTCCGGCAATGGGCAGGGAAGCACGTCCTCCACCAAGCCTGTCTCTGATCTCACCACCCGTACCTGTTGCTGCACCGTTAAAAGGTTCAACCGTGGTCGGGAAATTGTGCGTTTCGGCTTTCAATGAAATGACCGATTCGAAATCCTTGACGACGAAATAGTCGGGTTTGTCTGCTGTTTCAGGTGCAAACTGCTCAATCACAGGTCCTTGATTGAAAGCCACATTGTCTTTATAGGCTGAAACCAAAAAGTTTGGATTTTCGGCCGAGGTATTTTTGATCAGTTGAAACAAGGAGGATGGCTTTTCCACCCCATCAATGATGTAGGTGCCGCCAAAAATTTTATGTCTGCAATGTTCGGAATTCACCTGAGAGAATCCAAACACCTCACTGTCTGTGAGTTTTCTGCCAATTTTTTCAGAAATGCCATTCAGATATTCCACTTCATCGGCACTCAGGGCCAAACCTTCCTGCTGGTTGTAGGCTTGAATGTCCTCAATGTACACAATGGGATCCGGCTGTTTGGAAATGGTAAATATGGTTTGATCCAAACCCTTGTAAACACGTTGGAGCATGCTGTCATGTTCCGCTTGTTCGGAGGCTACCGGAAAATATTCTTCAATTCTCAACAGGCCTTCAATGCCCAGATTTGCTGTGATTTCCACCGCATTGGTACTCCAAGGCGTAATCATTTCCTTGCGGGGACCAACAAAAACACCTGACAATGACGCTTCGGTCAATGGGGTTGCATCACTGAAAAGCCACTTTAATTTTTCGACTTCCGTTTCGGACAAAACGCCCTTAGACTGCACTGCGATATAACTATCTGCTTGAGTATGAAAGAATTGTATCATAAAATGAGGAGGTTTCTTGAGATGGTGCAAAGGTAGTAAAACTTTGTGAAAATCATCCAAGCATCAGGGTGAAAGATGCCCCGGTATTGCAATCGGTTCCATCGAGAAATTTGATGGAAATCCCGACGGTTAAATTTGATTTTTGCTTTAAAATGTTGTAATATTGTGAACGTATAGAGGAAACCATCAAAGGAAGCGTATGAAAACACTTTCCATCCCATTTTTGCCCGAACTGGAATTGCTTTCAGCAGAGGGCGCATCGTTGTTGTTGGACGATATTGGAACCAGATTCTCGGTTGAAACGCTCAATTGGCCGCATTTATTTGGTTATAAGCCCATTACCTTTGTCAGCGCCGGTCACAACGGCTCGGATTTGTATTTCATGTATCAGGTACATGGCAATTGTCTGCGTGCGGTGAACACCAGGGACAATCAAAACGTCCATGAAGACAGTTGCGTCGAATTTTTTGTTCAGGTACCGGGCAGTGATCTGTATTACAATTTTGAATTCAATTGTTCGGGCGTGTGCAAAGCTGCCCGTCACTTCGGAACCAGGGATCAGTTTGAATACCTAACGGAAGAAGAACGTGCCCTGATCGACCGACACAGCAGCATCGGGAGAAGGGCTTTCAACGAAATCAACGGTTTGTTTTCCTGGGAATTGACCGTTAAAATTCCCCTCAAACTCCTGGGTATCCAGGCGGGAATGCTGCCCAAAAAGCTGCTTGGCAATTTTTACAAATGTGCCGATGCCACCAGTCAACCGCATTATGTAAGCTGGAACCCGATCAAAACCGACAAACCAGACTTCCACCGTCCTGAGTTCTTCGGGGAAATCCATTTGGTCTAGGCTTCATCCGTTACACATTCAACAAATCGGCAACGACCATATCCGATACAAAAAGTCCTTTTCTGGTGAGTTTCAGTCTGGAGGATTTCAAAATTGCATTTCCGGCCAACAAGCTCATGCGTGCGCGTTTCAGACACAAATCGGCCTGCTGAAGCCCAAACAAATGGCCCAAATCCTGCAGGTCAACACCTTCTTTTGTCCGCATTCTGGTCATGACATAATCGTTGTACAGCATATCGGCATTCATGCTTTCCACGGAGCGTTTTAAATCATTGGCCTGAACCCCTTCTATATATGCGTTCAGCGAAGCGGGGTTCCACCGTCTTTGTTTGCCATTGTAAGAATGGGCAGACGGTCCAAGTCCCAAATAAAAGGAACCATTCCAATAGGAACTGTTGTGTTTGGACCGACAACCAGGTTTGGCAAAATTAGACAGTTCATAGTGGTCAAATCCGGCAGATTCCAGTCTGTTTTTGATATAAAAAAAAGCAGATTCCAAACATTCATCGGAGGCTTCTTGCAACAAACCTCGCTTCAAATCACGGTATAACACGGAACCTTCCTCCCAACTCAGGGCATAGGTAGAGATGTGGGTCACAGGCCACTCCAGCATGCGTTCCAAGGTCAGTTGAAGACTTTCCAGGTTTTGCCCGGGCAATCCATACATCAAATCCACGCTGATTTGCCTGAAACCCATATCGGCACATAGCCGCACCACCTTTGCTGCATCTGCAGCCGAATGCCTCCTGTTGATTCGTTGCAATTCGCCGTCGTTCAAACTCTGAACACCAATGCTGATGCGGTTGAACGGAAATTTCCCAAGCATTTTAAGGTAGCTTTCCTGTAAGTCGTCCGGATTGGCTTCAAGCGTGATTTCCGCACAGTTCGTCAAATCAAAGCATTGGTCAATTTGATCAAATATCTGCCTGAATTCGGTCTCAGAAAGCAGGGATGGCGTTCCACCACCAAAGTAAATGGTCTGTATTGTTGGGCGTTGGACATGGTCTTCAAAAAAACCGGCTTCCTGCGCCATTTCCAAACACAAGGCATCCACAAAAGCCTGTTGGTTCTTTTGCGACACCACAGAGAAAAAATCGCAATAAGCACATTTGCTTTTGCAGAAAGGAATGTGCAGATACAAACCCTTATTGATCAACGCTGTATGATTGGACATATTGATTACGTGGTATTAAAATTGAACCGACGTTTCCAGCGGATCGTGGTAAAAATAAACAGTAGCATGCTGTTTCTTGATGGCTTTGAGCAGGCGGTTTTTTTCTTCAACGGCCTTCCATGCTTCATTGTCCACCGGCGAAATGCACATGGGTTTCAAATGTGGCTTCATGGGAATCACATCCGAGGGAATGACCACAACAGCATGCGCATCCTGCTCACTTTCAGAGGGTTCTATCCAGGAAACCAGCTGATCTGTGGTGTGTCCCTGGTACAATTCCACGCGGACTTGGGGAAACAGAGGGCCATCGGCTTCGACCAAACGCAAACCGGCTTCGCGTTCGAGCGTTTCCAAAACCTGGGGCGCAAAAGCACTTTTTTCCCACATGGACGGATTTTTTGCCGCTTCGTACTGGCCTTTTCCCACCCAATGTGTGGCATGGGGAAAAACCGGGCTGAAACGACCATCCGCATTCCGCTGAATGGCTCCACCACAATGATCAAAATGCAAATGACTGAATACCAGGTCGGTCACATCCTCCGCCCGATAACCCAAAGCCTGCAAAGCTGCCGGAAGGGACTGCAATCGGTTCATCCGATAATAAGACATGCCAGGCACCTGAATTCCGCCTACACCTGCATCAAACAGCACTTTATGCCCACCCAAATCGGCGAAAACAACCCGCATGGACAAATCGCACCTGTTCCGGCTTTCGGCAGACACATAACGGCTTCTGGCACGGGCAGGATACAGTCCGAACATGGCCGCATGTTCCGTTGAAAAAAAGCCTGTTTCGATGGTTTGGATTCTCATTTCTTTGGGTTACTTTTGCATTCACAAAACTACTGTTTTTTCGAACAAAACTCCGTATGAGAATACACTTTGTTGCCATTGGTGGTGCAGCCATGCACAACCTTGCCATTGCGTTGCATTTGCAAGGACACGAAGTCACCGGTTCAGATGACGAAATCTTTGACCCGGCAAGTACCAACTTAGCCAAGCACCGTTTGTTGCCCGACAAAATCGGTTGGAATCCGGACAACATCAATAAATCGTTGGATTGCATCGTTTTAGGCATGCATGCCAGGGAGGACAATCCCGAACTGATACGCGCCAAAGAATTGGGTATCCGCATTTTTTCTTATCCCGAGTTTTTGTACGAGCAAACCCAAACCAAAACCAGGGTCGTCATCGGAGGCAGCCACGGAAAAACCACAGTCACCTCCATGATTCTGTTTGTATTGAACAAAATGCAAATGAATTTCGACTACATGGTCGGCGCACAAATCGAAGGATTTGAGACCATGGTCAGACTGTCTGAAAACAGCCGTATTTCGGTCTTTGAAGGCGATGAATACCT
>CAYYJF010000046.1:13247-15237 GCA_964472175.1 uncultured Bacteroidales bacterium
GAAGCCGATGTGGCCTACGTGTATTTCAACCCCCACACCATTGCCCATAAAAAACTGGCTGAAATCACGCCCGAACAAGTCAAACAAGCATTCGGCGGGGACAACATCGAGGTCTTCACCGACTCCAAAGCGCTGATAGAACGGTTGAAGCAGATGACCTACATCAACCACAACCTGCTGATGATGTCTTCAGGCAACTTTGACGGGGTCAATTTGAAGGCTTTTGCCTTAGAAATACTATAATGCATGCTGATAGCCAGAGGTAAAAAAACGGAAAACATTGTTGAATATTTGCTCTACATGTGGCAAATTGAAGACTTGATTCGCGCTTTAAACTTGAATTTAGACGAAATTCAACGCGTCATCATCGATCAATACGACCAACCCGAACCGGTGAAGCAGGAGATTCGCGACTGGTACGAAAGCCTCATCGACATGATGAAAACCGAACAGGTTGAAAAAGGCGGCCACCTTCAATTGAATCAAAATGTGATCATTGAGCTGGAAGAACTGCACCATCTACTCCTTGCCGCACCCAAAGAGCAATTCTATGGCATGAACTTTCACAAAATTCTGCCCTTCATTGTAGAATTGCGTGCAAAATCGGACAACAAATCCAAGGGCGAAATTGAAACCTGCGTCAATTTCATGTACGGCGTCCTGCTGCTTCGTTTGCAGAAAAAGTCCGTTTCGGATGAAACCCAGGCGGCTTCACAACAAATCGGCGGATTCCTTCGAATGCTGGCAACCAAATACAAACAAGACAAAGAAACAGGGATCGATTTTGATTAATACCCATTGAAACCAATGAATACAACCAACCGTCAACAAAGGCCAGTCAACATTCTGGTGACCGGGGCCAATGGCCAACTGGGCAATGAAATACGGGATTTGGAAAACCAATACCAAGGCGTTTTTTCATTCACCTTCACCGATGTTGCCGAACTCGATTTGCTCGATGCAACAGCGGTTCAGGCCCTGTGTCAGACATTGAAACCTGATTACATCATCAACTGTGCCGCCTATACGGCAGTCGACAGGGCTGAAGACGATGAAGTTATGTGTCGGAAAATCAATCGGGATGCCGTCTTACATTTGGCGGAAGCCGCCGAAAGCATTTCCGCAAAAATCATCCACATTTCCACCGACTATGTGTTTGATGGGAGTCAAACGCAACCCTATCAAGAAACCGATCCGGTTTGTCCGGCTTCCGTATATGGCAAAACCAAACTGGAAGGCGAAGAAGTATTGCAAAACAACAGTTCCCAATACCTCATTATTCGGACAGCCTGGTTGTATTCCGAATATGGAAACAACTTTGTCAAAACCATGCTCAGACTGGGCAAAGAAAAAGAAGTCCTGCAGGTTGTGCACGATCAGGTTGGCAGTCCCACCTATGCCGGCGACCTGGCCAAAGCCATCATGGATATCGTATCGGGTTCAGAATCAGGCCGTTTCATCAAAGGCATGTACCACTATTCCAACCAAGGCATTTGTTCCTGGTTTGAATTCACCAAAAAAATCCACGCATTGGCCGGCATTACCACATGCCAGGTGTTGCCAATCGCGGCCAAAGACTATCCGGCCAAAGCACCCAGACCGGCCTACAGCGTACTGAGTAAAGATAAAATTATTGCCGATTATGGCATCACCGTTCCACAGTGGGAAGACAGTCTCGCTGTGTGCATTGCACGCTTACATTCATGACCCAACTCGAACAAGAAATTTCAAGAAGAAGAACCTTTGCCATCATCAGCCATCCGGATGCAGGGAAAACCACCTTGACCGAAAAGTTATTGCTTTTCGGAGGTGCCATCCACGTTGCCGGAGCGGTCAAATCCAATAAAATCAAAAAAACGGCCACCTCAGACTGGATGGAAATCGAAAAGCAACGCGGTATTTCGGTTGCCACGTCTGTGATGGGCTTTGATTATCACGATTACAAAATCAACATCCTGGATACCCCCGGTCACCAGGATTTTGCCGAAGA
>CAYYJF010000047.1:0-14255 GCA_964472175.1 uncultured Bacteroidales bacterium
TCACATAGGTGGTAAGTATAAATTTTCTATCCAGTCATACCTGAAATATTATGGCGACCAGGATTATTTTGAAGAAGATTTGGTCAATGTGGCTTTTGCTTACTATTATCTGAGTTTGCATGAGGAATCTATGAAATATGTTCAAAAAGGATTGGAAAAAAATCCGGATCATTTTCTCCTTAACCGTGTTCAAATGTATAATTTGACAATGCTTAAGGCTGATTCAACCAAATTGGAAAAAGCGGAGAAATTCTTTTCCCTCAAGGGTGAATTTCTGGATAAAGACTACTCCGCATATGCAATTCTTCTAGCAGAAGCTGGTCAATATGAAAAAGCATTGGGTATTTATGACACCCTTTTAAAAGGTGAAAATATCAAACCTGAGATGTACAGTGATTTAGGAAATTTGTACTCTCAAATGAAAAACTATGCAAAATCGGCAGAGCAATATGAAAAGTATATTGGTTTGGTTGAAGGAGAAGAATACGGCAAATTAGCCTCATCTGGTGATTATTACAAGTTGGGTATTGCGTGGAATAAGGCTGCTCAAGCCCTTCGCAATGATACAACCCAGGAAGGAAAAGCTTTGCAAAAATCATATCTAATCAAAACAGATACTATATTTGGTGTCGTATGTAAGCTGAGTCCTGAGAGTCACATTGGCTTTTTATATAGAGGCAATGTCAATTTTGAAATGGATCCGGAAGCTGAAGCAGGGATAGCAAAACCTCATTATGAAAAAGCTTTGAGCATTATGAACGATAGAATCGCTGAAGGTAAAGCAACAGTTGAATCTTTAAAAAGCGCGTTTTCTACCATATATTCGTATATGGCATTCCATTACTTTAAAAGAGACGACAAAGAAAATGTATTGTCGTATTCAAATAAGATTTTGGAAATTGATCCAAAAAATAAATTGGCTAAGTCTTTGATTGCTGTTTATGAACAGGAAGCTGCAGAGGTGAAAAAGTAGCTCTGATTGTTTTTCATCCGTTTCAAACAAAGAAATAAAGAACTCCCAAAGTCCAATAAGTATTGACTTTGGGAGTTCTTATATATGGTATTGTCAGAATCTATTGTCAGAATCTTATTCCGCGACTCGTTTGTATCCATAAACTGCGCTTGCACCCAATGCTTCTTCAATTCGCAGCAATTGGTTGTATTTTGCCATTCTATCTGAGCGGCTCAAAGAACCAGTCTTGATTTGACCTGAATTTGTTGCAACAGCAATGTCTGCAATGGTACTGTCTTCTGTTTCTCCTGAACGGTGAGAGGTAACGGTGGTGTAACCGTGTCTATGGGCCATTTCAATGGCATTCAAGGTCTCTGTCAACGTCCCTATTTGATTGACTTTAATCAAGATCGAATTGGCACAACCCTCAGCGATACCTCTTTGTAGAAATTCCACATTGGTCACAAACAGATCGTCACCAACCAATTGACATCGGTTCCCAATTTTGTCTGTCAACAATTTCCATCCGCTCCAATCATTTTCGCTCATTCCGTCTTCGATAGAGTCAATCGGATATTTGGAAATGAGCTGTTCCAGATATGCGGCCTGTTCAGCAGAAGTTCTTTTCGCTCCATTGGGCCCCTCAAATTTGCTGTAATCATAGATGCCGTCTTTGTAAAATTCGGAAGAGGCACAATCCAAACCAATGTGTATTTGTTCTGTGGTGTATCCGGCATTTTGAATGGCCACAATGATCGATTCCAGCGCATCCTCTGTCCCATTCAATGCGGGCGCAAAACCACCCTCGTCGCCCACCGCAGTGCTCAACCCTCTGTCATGAAGTACCTTCTTCAGAGCGTGAAACACCTCTGCACCCATACGCAGGCCTTCCTTGAAAGAACTCGCTCCAACGGGCCGAATCATAAACTCTTGAAAGGCGATAGGTGCGTCAGAGTGCGATCCACCATTGATGATGTTCATCATTGGAACAGGAAGTACGTAGGTATTTACGCCACCAATGTATCTGTATAAGGGCAAATCCAAATATGCCGCAGCCGCTTTTGCTACCGCCAGAGATACGCCCAACAAGGCATTAGCACCCAATTTTGATTTGGTTTTTGTGCCATCGAGTTGCAACAACTTTGCATCTATTGTAGTTTGTTCCAAAGCGGAAAAACCTTTTAAGGCGGGAGCGATGATGCTGTTGATGTGTTCAACGGCTTTGGTGACACCTTTACCCAAATACCTTTTCTTGTCACCATCTCGCAATTCAATGGCTTCGTTTTCACCAGTTGATGCTCCCGAAGGAACAGATGCTCTTCCGAATGCGCCGGATTCCAAATACACATCGACTTCTACAGTGGGATTGCCTCTGGAGTCAAGGATTTCTCTACCAATAATCTTCTCTATTCTCATATTTGTTTAAATTGATTCATTATATGTATACAAATATAAGCTATTGCGCTGAGAATTAGCTGTTTCTACCCATAGAAATTATTGATGTCTTATGTAAGCAACATCGATTTGGCAATGATTTCCGCTTTTTCTTCACCCAATACATTGGACACGATTTGAAGGCCGAAATCCAACGCCACACCCGGTCCAGATGCGGTAAGGATGTTTTCGTCCTGAACAATCATGTACTCAGAAATCTTAGCTCCTTTCAAATCAGGTTCGTTACCGGGGTAGCAAGTTGCTTCTTTCCCTTCTAAAATGCCAAGATTGCCTAAAATCATTGGGGCGGCACAAATGGCAGCTAAGTGCTTTCCTTGCGCGTGGTGCGATTGAATGAGCTGTTTCAACGCGCTGTGTGCATTCAGATTTCTCGTACCCGGCATTCCGCCGGGCAAAATGATCACAGATGCATTTGAAAAATCTGTATTTTCAAAAAGTGCATCCGCTTCTATGATGATATGGTGTGCGCCAACGACTTTTTTTTCACCGGTAATGGAAATGCTTTTTACATTCAACGATGCACGTCTGAGTACATCCAAAGTCGCAATGGCTTCCGTTTCTTCAAAACCTGTAGCTAGAAACAAATATAGTTCGTCCATGTCCGGCTTATTTTAAACATTCTTTGTACAACTGAATGGTTTTCTGAATGCCCAAATACAAGGCATCAGAAATAAGTGCATGGCCGATAGATACTTCATCCATCCATGGAATTTCTTTGTACAAAAAGGCCAAATTTTCCAAGCTTAAATCGTGTCCTGCATTTACCCCCAAACCGCACTTTCTGGCAATGCCGGCTGCTTCGCGAAATGATTTTACCGCCAACTCTGCATTATTCGGATACATGGTTGCATAAGGTTCGGTATACAGTTCAATTCGATCTGCGCCAAGTTTTGCTGCGTGTTCAATGATTTTGGTCTCTGTACCTACAAAAATTGAACTTCTGATGCCATTGGCACAGAGGACTTCTATCGTCTCTGATAAGAACTGAAAATGGGCGATGGTGTCCCATCCTGCGTTTGAGGTGAGTGCATCAGTCGCATCCGGAACCAACGTAACCTGATGTGGTTTAACAGCCAACACCAAATCCATAAAAGCCTGATTGGGATTTCCTTCGATGTTGAATTCTGTTTTGATGACCGTTTTCAAATGATGTACGTCGGCATATCTTATATGACGCTCATCGGGTCGGGGATGCACTGTTATACCATCCGCTCCGAATTTTTCGCAATCCATGGCGAATTTGACAACATCTGGCATATTGCCGCCCCTCGCATTTCTTATGGTTGCTATTTTATTGATATTTACACTTAGTTTTGTCATGTCACAAGATTTTCTCACATTTGCGTTTGGATTGTTCCTTACGCATTATCCTACAAATTTAATGGCTTTTTGGCTATTTCCGTGTGTGGATATCATCAAAAAACCCAAAGAATATGAAGGTAGCTCTTTTTGGTAGTCCTTTTCAGTCAGATAAGTTAAATCAAATACTAAGTGTATTTGATGCGCTACATCAATTGGGTGCTGAAATACATGTAGATAAGACCTTTTGGGATTTTTTGCGTGCTACATTGATTCACTTGCCAGAGATCAAAAGTGTGTTTGCTGAAAGCGATTTTTCGGCCGATTACGCATTGAGCATCGGAGGTGATGGCACTTTTTTACGTACTGCCCATCGGATTGAAGGAAAAAATATTCCCATATTAGGAATCAACACCGGCAGACTTGGCTTTTTGGCCGATGTGGATACCATTGAAGTGGAAACCGTAGTGACCGATTTGTATAAAAGGAATTTCAAGACAGTAGATTTGGCTTTGCTCAAATTGTCTGTCAATCAAGTACAACAGACTGAGATTCCAAGTGCATTGAACGAAATTGCCATTTTGAAAAGGGACTCATCGTCGATGATTAATACACATGTCTGGGTGGATGGAGAATATTTGAACGGGTATCAGGGAGACGGATTGCTTATTGCAACGCCAACTGGCTCCACCGCGTATTCTTTAAGCGTTGGAGGGCCCATTGTGATGCCGTCCAGTAAAAATCTTCTGATTGCTCCTGTGGCCCCTCACAATTTGACCGCACGTCCATTGATCGTGGATGATTCCAGCGTGATAGATTTGGAAATTGAGAGTCGAAGCCAAAATTTTCTTGTGGCCATCGATGGCATATCCATGACCATGTCTTGTACTGACAAACTTCAAATAACCAAATCGCCTTATTCCGTGAAAGCAATTAAACGACACGGAAACACCTTCATTCACACTTTGAGAAAGAAATTGTTTTGGGGCATTGATCCCAGGGGGTAAGAATCCAATGCGTAGAATCCAAAGCTTAAAACCAAGGGAAAATTCCAATGATTTTATTCCCCCGATTCTTCCAGTACTGTTTCGGGAATAAACGTGTGTAGTGCCATGAATTTGAGATATCGAACAATGGCAAACGGTGCACCAATGCCAAGTGTGAGCACGACGATGAGGGCATTCCCTACATATAATTCGAAGATTTCAAGCGTATTTGCTTTGATGCCCATTTGTATTTTGTGATCGCCATGCACAAACAAGCTGTGCTCCATCACATAATTGAATTCATTTTTAATGCCCCAAATCAAATAGATTCCCAGGCTTAAGAAACCCAAGAAAAAGTTTTTAATATAGATTTTGAACAACTTGCCGGGATCTCCTTCGAATTGAAACCGGTATGCTCCAAAATGGAGGTGTTCGTACATGTATCGGTATAGCTTGGTTTGAAACCAAGGGGTAAACAAGGACAATGTGAGCAAATTTAGGATGAATCCTTGCGTATAAATGGAAAGCAACTCTTTGAAATTTCCCATCCATTTGAAATTCAGACTATTCCAGTGTAAGTGGTTCCATTGTAATTTGAGGTATTCGTTCCACAAAAATGCACTGAAGATGATGCATAAAGCATACGTCACAATGAAAATTATGGGAAATGCAAACATCTGCAAATTGGTTATAACCATCCATTTAGCGAGCAAGAATGAGGTGAGAAAAAGCAGGATGTACATGGCCAAAAGTGATATATAAAACCGTATAGCACCTTTGCTTGTGCCAGAATAACCAAAAGGCATATTTCCCAAATGAAAGTTTGTTGAAATAAATTTGATATCCCGAATGACCACCTTTGGGGTCAACAAAGTCAGACTAATCAGAACCAAAAAGAAATTTTGGACAGACAATTTAAAATAATCAAAGCCTTTTCCGATGAATTGTAATAAATGCATATAGTTTTATTTTCTATTGAAGGATTTTTTCATAAAAGCAAATTTAATACGGAATATGGAATTCTTCACCAAAAAAAAGTTAAAACAAAAAAATGGCCATCCTTATCGGGTGGCCATTTTGATAGAATTTTCGGTAGAAAAAAGTTATCTTTTTTCTTTAATACGCGCTTTCTTACCAGTGAGTGCACGCAAGTAGAACAATTTGGCGCGACGAACACGACCAACTTTGTTTACAGTGATGCTGTCGATGAAAGGTGATTCCAAAGGGAAAATACGTTCAACGCCTACATTTTCAGACATTTTTCTAACTGTAAAACGTTTCTTTTCACCGTGACCGCTGATTTTGATTACAACACCGCGGTATTGCTGGATACGCTCTTTGTTTCCTTCTTTAATGCGATAAGCAATGGTAACCGTGTCACCACTTTTAAAGGAAGGATGCTGAGCTCCGGTAGAAAAAGCCTGCTCGGCAATTTTGATCAAGTCCATGACGTGATAGTTTTTTGTTTATTCAATGGCGCAACATAACAGGCAACTCTATTTCCTGCCAGCGATTACGCAAAGCGGCTGCAAAGAAACAAAAAAAAAGCGACCTGACAAAATGGATCTAAGAAAATCTATTAGCTTTGTACTCAAGGGGTACCCGTATGTCAAAAGTAAAATTTACATTCATTCTTTCCATCCTAATGGCTTCCATCATGTCGGTTGATGGTGCCGTGGACCTTATTCATTCAGAACAGATGCCTGTTGACAATCGATATGACGCCAATCTGCATCCAAAAATGGTGCGCATGATGTCAGATTTCAGAGCGGTCGTTTCGCCCATTGTTGACGAGAAAATAGGTGTTTGCCACTTGGTGCATGCACCAGAGCAAGGGAACGTGTTGCATCATTTTTTGGAAGGTTGTTTGCTCAAAGAAGCAGGAGCGTATTCGGCGCTTCCCATTCACGGGGCATTGATCAATAAAGGAGGAATCCGTGCAGATATGAAAAACGGCGACCTTTTTGTTCGCGATGTGTTCAATTTGCTACCGTTTGAAAACGAAATGGTCGTGGTGGAACTGAAGGGCAATCTTTTATTAAAAATCGTCAAACAGGTCAGGCTTTACTCCAGCCTTTCAAAAATGAACATTCAAACAATCGATCCGAATGCCATCTATCGATTGGTGACCCTGGATTATCTCACTGAAGGAAATGGTGGCATGACCTTGCTAAAAGAGGCAGAAAGGGTCATCCCGCTTCGAATGAAAGCCAGAGATGCCTGTATCCGGCAAATCAAGGCTTTGACGACTGAAAATCATTCAATTGATATCTTTTCCCCGGATGCCATATTGGATAAGCCATGAAGTACCAACTTGTTGTATTATTTTGTTTGCTAAATAGCTCGCTTGAAGCCCAAACGCCTTTGGTGCTACTTCATACCGCCGATACGCATAGCCATTTGGAGGCTGTTGATGATGGCGTCCAGTCTCGTGGTGGCATTGTTCGTAGAGAAGCACTTGTAAGGGGTGTTCGAAAAGAAGCCCCGTTGGTCATACTTTTGGATGCAGGTGACTTTGTTCAAGGAACCCCTTATTACAATTTGCTTTCGGGTAAAGCCGAAATAAAGACCATGAATTTTCTGAAATACGATGCGGTGACGCTTGGAAATCATGAATTTGACAATGGTCCTGAAGCCTTGTTTCAATTATTGAAATGGACAAAGTTTGATGTGATTTGCTCCAATTATGTTTTCAAGGAAAAGCGTTTCTCTAAAAAAATCAGCCAATGGAAAGTGGTTCGAAAAGGAGATACCCGAATCGGAATTGTTTCAGCCAATATTGCCCCATTTGGATTGATTTCAGACAAGAATTTTATAAATATTCAATATGTAGACCCCATTCAAACCGCAGATTCCATTGCAGCATGGCTCAAAAGCAAAATGCAATGTGATGTGGTCATCTGTTTGTCACACTTGGGATTGGACAGGACGGGCTCAAATCCGGACGATCTTAAACTTGCAGAGAAAAGCAGCTTTATTGATATCGTTGTGGGTGGACACACCCATAGCATTACTCAGAAACCCCGAATGGTGATGAATCAAATCAAGGAGCCGGTGGTAATCCATCACTCCGGAAGCAATGGTTTGTATGTTGGACGGTTGGATGTGTCTGTCACTCAAAGTAAAGCGAAAAAACAATCAGTCTTGACGTTATTTTTTCAAAGGATTGCTCGTAAGCTTTGCTGGTGACTTCCTCTCTGGTATGTTCCAGATTGTCCATCAATCCCAGGCAAAGTTTGAGCTCTGGAACGAGTTTGTATTGAGACATATACAAATCCATTCCGACTCCGATTTCCAAATAGACGTTGGCGGGTTTTAAAACAATGGGTTCCAGTTTGTTCCGGCCCATATCAATACCGGCGCTCAATCCTCCGAGCAAATAAGGTCTGTAATTATTCGTTCTGTGAGCCCTATATCGCAGGTTGATTGGAACGAGCACATAATTGGAGCGAATGATGGATTCCACAGGTTGAAGTCCGGGTGTGGTGCTATATAAGGTCAGCACTTTGCTGCCGAAATGTATGGATGGGGTAGATCTGAGACTGAATTTATCCGACAACCTGAGATCTGCCAATACGCCGACTGAAAAACCCGGTTCAAAGCGGTTGACACTTCCGTACCATTGGTTTCCATCGGTATCCGGCGTTCCTGTATGCGTTGGAATTAAGTCTTGTTGGTTGAAGCCAACAGAAAACCCAAAATGATAAGGTTTTAGATCTTCATATTGTAGATTCTGATGCACTTTTTGGGCAAATCCATTCATGACGCACCCGAAAAAAAGGATTAAAAAGCAAGTGGTAATATGTTGTATTTTCGGTATCATAGTTCTTTTGAATCAAAGATAAAACGACTTTTTTTGTGAAATATTGCCAACCTATTGCCTTTGGTGTCAAAAATTATGTACATTTGTCCGTCGAATTATTACTTATTAAAATTATTCAACCATGGCTCATGTAATCAATGACGATTGCATCGCATGCGGAACCTGCATCGATGAATGTCCCGTAGAAGCTATTTCCGAAGGCGATATCTATAAAATCGACCCGGAAGTTTGCACTGACTGCGGAACTTGCGCAGACGTTTGTCCCGTAGAGGCAATCCATCCGGAGTAAGATCATCCGAAAGAGACTGAAAAGGCTGCACCCTGTATTGGGAGCGGCCTTTTCGTTTTTTAGTCTTGTGTTGATTAATTTGTGAAAGTCTTTCATATATTTGTATATCTATCCTTTAATACTGATCCAATGATTGTATATTCATTCATCTTGAGCTTGGTTCACAACATCTCGTTGTTAATCTTGGTTGTTTTGCTTTACGATTATTTCTGGATAAAGGATTCCAAACCAAAATTAATAATAGAAAAGATAATCGCGGGCTTCATCATTGGGATTGCCTCTGTTATATTAATGGCAACGCCGTGGGTCATGCAAGTTGGTTTGTTTTTTGATGTCCGAACAGTGATGTTGTCTGTTTGTGGGCTGTTCCTTGGCCCGATTCCAACCTTGACAGGAGCTATGATTGCATCTGCGTATCGAATTGGGCTTGGTGGACCAGGTGTTTACATGGGTGTTTTAACCATTCTTACATCAGCTGCCATAGGTATCTTATGGAAGCAATGGCGTCCAAAGTGGTGGACCAAAAAACCTGTTCTGGAGCTGTTGGCCATGGGGTATGTGGTTCATATTGTGATGTTGCTTTGTATGCTGGCTCTTCCAGATCATGTTCGGTCAAAATCATTCAATAATTTTCTGATTCCAGGATTAACGATCTATCCTGTTGCAACTGTTTTGCTTGGCATTTTATTAAATAGCCGTCTCGTTAATTGGAAAAACAAAAAAAACACCATAGAGTTGGAAAGTCTGTACATGTCTTTGGTCGAACAAATGCCCGCCGGGCTATTTAGAAAAGATAGAGTGGGCAGGTATGTATATGTCAATGAGTTGTTCTGCAAACTCAAAGGACTTTCCAAAGAGGAAATTGTGGGGAAAACGCCACAAGAGTTGTCTGACTATGAGTATTTGAAAGAAATAACAGGAGGGTATGCCCATCCTCCTGTTCAAAGAACCATCGTGGATCAGGGTGAGGAACATCATGCATGGATCATGAAGCACGGCAAAGCCATTACCGTACATGAAGTGTATCCCCAAGAAAATGGTCAGACAAAGCATTATCGGGTCGTAAAAACACCTATTTTAGATTCAAATGGAAAAGTGACGGGTTCACAAGGCATGCAATTTGACATCACGGCCGCTCAGCAAGTGGAAGATGATTTAAGGCAGGAACAGTATCTGTTGGCTACCTTTTTGGATAATTCCAACGACTGTATCTTTTTTAAGGATACCGAAGGTCGTTTCCTGAGGGTGAATAAAACGCAGCTAAGATTGTTGGGTGCAAAATCCGAGAAAGAAGTCATTGGAAAAACCGATTTTGATTTTTTCACCAGAATTCATGCACAAAAATCCATGGCGGATGAAATGAATATCATGAAAACCGGTGATCCAATATACAACGTTGAAGAAAGATTGACCTGGATTGACAACCGACAAGTTTGGATGATTACGTCCCGTTTCCCTTTTAGAAACAAAGAAGGCGTTGTGGTGGGGACTTTTGGCGTCTCAAAGGATATAACACCACAAAAAAACCTTGAAAATGATTTGCTTACAGCGCTCAAAAAAGTGGAGGAAAGCGATCGGTTGAAATCTGCATTCTTACATAACATCTCCCATGAAATAAGAACCCCGATGAATTCAATCATCGGATTCTCCGGATTATTGAAAGATCCTGAGATTGATTTCTCTCAAAAAGAGCACATGGCTGACATCATTGTAAACAGCAGCAATCAATTGCTTTCTATTATTGAAGATATTGTTCGTATTGCGACCATCGAATCAGGCCAGGAAAAACTAAACGAAAGCATTACCAATGTCAACAGTCTGCTGCAAACAGAGTATGAAAAATTTGCCAGGAAGTCGGCTGAAACAGATATTGAACTATCCTATACACTGGGACTGCCCGATCAGGAGGCTTCCATCATGGTCGATCAAACCAAGTTGATTCAAACCTTGTCCAATTTGCTTGTGAATGCATTTAAATTTACATCAAAAGGACATATCCGTTTTGGATATAACCGCAAAGGCAGCTTCCTGGAGTTTTTCGTGGAAGATACTGGTATTGGTGTGCCTGCGGACAAACACGAGATTATTTTTAAACGTTTCAGTCAGGTGGATAACCGATTGACACGTCAATTTGGTGGTTCAGGGTTGGGACTGTCGATATGTAAAGCCTATATTGAGTTGATGGGTGGGGATATCGGATTAAAATCCTCAGAAAAAGGTGGATCCACATTCTATTTTACGATACCCTACCATTCGATGGAACATGCCCTCATTTATGCCACCTCTAAGGCTCAAAAGGCAGAGCCAGATACGCATAAAACCAAAACGCTTTTGGTCGCAGAAGATGAAGAAATGAATTTCTTGTTATTGCGTGAGTTGTTGGGACAATTTGAACTAAACATCATTCATGTTATTCATGGTCAGGAAGCTTTGGCGTTGGTTCAGTCGAATGAAACCATTGATCTGGTGCTTATGGATCTAAAAATGCCTGTGATGGATGGCTTTGAGGCCACCATGAAAATCAAAGAAATCAGACCAAATTTGCCTATATTGGCACTCACCGCCTATTCTCAGGAAAGTGATCGAAAAAGGGCCATGGAATGTGGTTGCAGTGAGGTTTTGGTGAAGCCAGTAGAAAAAACCATTTTATTTCGTCACTTGAAAAACTATTTGAATGGTTTGGAAGCAAAAATAAATCCAGCTAAGCATTGAGAATGGATAAAAAAGCGAAGCGGGTCTCTCAAATTTTGAGGAACCCGCTTCGCTTTTTTATGAAATTTAACCCAATTAATTATAGTTTACTGTTACTGCCAATAATTCTTTTTCGTTGTTTGTTGAAGCAAAGTTGTCATTGATTTTGACACTTCCACCGAATTCAACGATTTCAGTTCCATCTGCATTCATGTTGTTTACTGCAGAAAAATTATCGATGGCAATCGATTTCCCTTGATTATTCAGGTTGGCATTATTGCCGGAAACTGTTAATGCATAAGTTGAATGATTGCCTGCAATTTCAATCTTACCATAGCCATTGTATTTGGCTGATGCGTTGTTCAAATCGATGTTGTTGATTTCCAAAGCCTGGCTTTGACTGATGGCTGCTGGGGTTACCAGTGTTACACACATATGACCAATGGCTGTTGTGGAACGAATGCCGCTTCCTGCTGCAAATCCCATCGCGCTTAATGCGAGGGCTGCTGTGAGGGTCATATGTCTGCGGATCGTTTTCATCGTCTTTGGAGTTGGTGTTTTTCTGTACTCCAAAGGTAGATGCTACGAGGTGTTGCAATTGAAAGGGGCTTACGCTAAACGAACGATGAAATCCCTGAATCTCATGTAGGGGAATTCTTACAATGGTAAAATTTAGCTACTCTATCAGCTTGTTTTTGAGTGCATAACGTGTCAGATCGGCGTTGTTTTTCATGTCCATTTTTTCCAAAACGCGCATTTTGTAAGTGCTCACCGTTTTGTCAGAGATGAATAAAGCGTGGGCAATTTCTGTCACTGATTTTCCTTTTGCCAACAAAATCATGATTTGGAATTCTCGCTCAGAAAGTTTTTCATGCGGCAATTTTCCTTCCAGATTAACGTCTTGAAAAATGAGTTTCTCGGCCAAAGCCGCAGAGATGTATTTTCCGCCCTGGCTAATTTTCCGAATGGCTGAAGCCAACTCTTCAAAAGCACTGTCTTTCGATAAATAGCCAGAAGCCCCCAATTTGAATGCCCGAATGGCATATTGTTCCTGAGGGTAAAAACTAAAGATCAATACTTTGGTGTGGATATTGCGGTCTTTCATTCGTTGAAGCACATCCAAACCGGACATATTGGGCATGGATATGTCCAATATCACCACATCGTAAGACGTTTCACAAATTTTTGAGAAAGCCGCTTCACCATCAGATACTTCTTCTATCAATGTGACTTCAGGAAGTCCTTTTACGATTTGTTTAACTCCCTCTCTGACAATGGCGTGGTCGTCTGCAATCAGAATTTTCATAGATTATTTTTTTGGGGAATTTGAACAAAAATGGTGCTGCCTTTTCCGGGTTCACCCTTAAATTCGATGTTGCCACCACATTGGGCAATGCGTTGACGCATGCCGATTAAACCAAAGGACTTTCCGGATTCAATTTTTTCTGCGGGAATACCAATACCGTTGTCAGAAATGGTCAAAAGAAATTCCGGCGATGTGATCAGTTCAATGGATACTTTGTCTGCTTTTGAATGTCTCAGGACATTGGTCAATGCTTCCTGAATGATCCGAAACATGGCCAACTGTAACTTTTGAGTGTCTGGTTCTTTTTCATCCAAAAAAAGTTCACAAGCGATTCCGGAACGTTCGGTAAATTCACTACAATACCAGTCGATGGCCGCATTTAGACCCAAATCGTCCAGAACACCGGGATGTAATTCTGAAGAAATGCGTTGAACACGATGGATGACCTCGTTTGTCATTTGAATCATTTTGTCTAGTTTCGCCTGAACCAAATCCGGTTGATTCATGTTCTGTCTGATCCAACTTAAATCCATTTTCAATGCAGTCATGGATTGTCCCAATTCGTCGTGTACCTGAAGTGAAATGTTGCTTCGCTCCTCTTCAACAGCCCGAATTAAATGGTCGTTCAGTTCTTCAACTTTGCTTTTTGCCAATTTGGTTTCTTCTTCAGAAATCCGAATCATTTCGGTGCTTTCTAAAATGCGCCTTTTTTGCCAATAAAGTTCAAGAAAGATCTTTATTTTACTAACTAAAATGACTTCATTTAATGGTTTTACAATATAATCGACGGCGCCTGCCTGGTATCCTTCCATAATCCTCGCATTTTCAGGGAAATTGGCCGTCAAAAAGATAATAGGGACTTTGTTATCGGATCTGTTTTCATTGAGGTGAACGGCCAATTCGTAGCCATTCATTTCTGGCATTTGAACATCAAGAATGGCCAGAGCCAGTTCGGTATTTTTCGTTTTGTTCAATGCTTCTTGTCCGGATAAGGCCTGAACCAAGTTGGCTGGTAAATGTCGTAAGATAATTTCCAGGTACAACAGGTTGGTTGCGTTGTCATCAACGATCAAAATATTTGGCTGCGTATTCATGTCTAAGAAGTACTGGTTAAAGGCAAAGATAAAATATTTCATTGAATCTTTTTTGTGATTTCGACTTTAAATGCTAACTTCACACAATTGTTTTTAAAGACGAGCAATGAGCAAGCATCAAATACTAATCGTTGACGACAATCCGTATTCTGTGTCGTTGATCAGTGTTGTGCTATCAAAAAATATGGATTGTGAACTTTCCGTTGCTTTTGATGGCGCATCAGCCATTAAAAAAGCACAGGAAATCAAGCCCGATTTAATCCTGATGGACTGGCAAATGCCTGGGATTGATGGCATTAGGTCTATTGAGCTATTAAAAGAAGATGCAAACACGGCATCCATTCCTGTCATTATGATTAC
>CAYYJF010000048.1:0-3447 GCA_964472175.1 uncultured Bacteroidales bacterium
GTTTGAGCGTGAGAGCAGCCTTGATTGAAGCCGGCAAGGAACGTTTGCGGCCCATTGTGATGACCACGTTTTCTATGATTTTCGGGATGTTGCCCATCGCTTTGGCTACCGGTGCATCGGCTGAAACCAAGAATGGTTTGGCATGGGTCATCATTGGCGGTTTGACCAGCTCGTTGTTGTTGACCCTGGTTTTGGTTCCATCGGTCTACATGACGTTGGAAAATTATAAAGAAGCATTCAGAAAGCGTTTTGGGAAAAAATCGAAACAAGTCTCCGGCGTTGAGTAAAAACGCAGGTAAATAGCTTATCGAAAAACCTCAGCATGGATGGGGCTGTCATAACAGCCTTTCTAAGCCTCTTAAAATTGTATTTTTGAGTCTCAACGCTGATGGGTCATGAATAAAGAGGGTGTCTCAGACTGTTGAGACACCCTCTTTATTATGTTTATGGCATTTTATTGTCCCACAATCATTTCCGGACTAAAATTCACCAGAAAGAGGCGTTCGGTGGCACGGGTCACAGCGGTGTACAACCAGCGGTAATAGTCGAGTCCCATGCGTTCTTCCGTGACATAACCCTGATCGACAAAAACGTCTTTCCATTGTCCTCCTTGTGCTTTGTGACAGGTGAGCGCGTATCCGAACTTCACTTGCAAAGCATTGATCCACGGATCCTTACGCAAAGCCTGATACAATTCTTTTTTGGTTTTACACACCCCCTGATAATCGGCCACCACATCGCGGTACAATTGGTTCATTCGTTCTGGTTCCAGGGCCGGTGTATTCGAAGCGAGTGAATCCAACAACACCCTGGCATCGATTTCCCAATCGTATTCCAAAAATCTGAGTTGCATATCGGCAAAACGCAGCCCATACATCTCGTATGTTTTTCTGATCCGAACCACTTCCACCAAATCGCCGTTGGCAATAAAGGGAATTTCAGGATAGGCTTCAGACCAACAATAGTTGTTTTTGGCCACCAGGAGACAATCGCCGCTGTTGACTTCGTCTTCACGATACAACACCTGATTGCGGATGCCTTGGTTGAACTGGGTCGCTCTTTTGTTGGTCGGGGTAATGATTTTGCTTTCATCTATGCCAACCCTGGCGTAGGATTCGTTGATGCTGTCCGACAATTGTTCTCCGCTCAAAAGGATGACATCGGCTGCATAGAGCTGAATTTTAGGCCATTGATCGACTTCATTCAAACGGATGCGCTCCCTCAGGGCGGTGGCATTTGTCAGAATGCCGCTGCCTTCGGATTGACGCATGACCGTTTTCAGCTCCATCGTGGTGGCATCCATGCCCAAACGTCTCAATTGGTTGGCATCCAGAGCCGGGCTCAATGCGCTTCCTACAGGTGGCAATTGGGCGGTATCCCCCATCAGAATCAGGCGACAGGAATCGCCTGAATAGACGTACTCCAACAAATCTTCCAGCAGCATGCCGCTGCCGAATAAGGCATAGTCTCCTCTGGTATTGGAGATCATCGAAGCCTCATCCACGATAAAAATGGCGTTTTTGTGGTTGTTGAAATTCAATCCGAAGCCACCTTCCACATCGGAGACTTTGGCTTTTCGGTATATTTTTCGGTGAATGGTCAGGGCCTGATGTCCACTGTAAGAAGCCAATACTTTGGCCGCTCTACCTGTCGGTGCTAGCAGCACGCAGTCGAGATGGTTTTCATCCAAATAACGAATCAAAGCACTGATAAGCGTGGTTTTACCTGTTCCGGCATAGCCTTTCAACAAAAAAACATCCTGGTCGGTTCCCTGTATCAGGTACTTGGACAGGAGTATCAAGGCAGCATCTTGTTCCTCTGTGGGTTGGAAAGGGAAACAGTTTTTAAGGGCGTTGGCCAGCGCGGTCGGATTCATCGGTATAAAAACAAAAATAAACTTAAAAGTAGCATGTTTTCGTTTGATTTGCTAATTTTGTGCTAATCAAAAACGTATTTATCGAAAAGTCAACGACACACCCATGCCAGAAACCGGAAAAACAGTCAATCATACGTACCGACATTTATTGATTCGTACCGTCCCTGAAGGATTTCAATTTGGCCGCTCTACAGCCGGTGAAAAGTTGGTTCAGAAGTTGAAGTTGTACGGCGCGCTCGATTTTCCCGATTTGTTTGAGCGGCATTTGCAAGAGAATAACTGGCTGAACAGAAACGATTTAAAGGTCACACTGATCGACTTCACCCAACGTTTTTTGGTTTTGCCCAACGCCTTTGCCAAGGACGATGCCATCGATGAGTTTTTTCGTTTTCAGTATGGTGAAAGCGAAGAACAACAGACGTATATGGCACCGCTCGATGACGAAAAGCAAACGTTTTGCTGGCAGTTGCCCGCCAATCGAGATGAGGTTTTTGAGCAGCTATTTCCCAATCTAAATTTGCTCACGAGCTGTTTTATTTTGGCCAATTGGACGTTCAATCAAGCCATCGCCTCTCAAACCACCTTGTTGACGGCCTATTTTTATGGCAAAAACTTACAAATTTTCATCGCAGACAAAGAAAAACTGATTTTTGCCAATCAATTTACTGCCAGAGACGACGAAGAAACCTGTTATTTCTTACTCCGTTGCATCGATCAGCTGGATTTAAACCCCAGAACCCTGATTGCCTGTTTTTGTTGCGAGAACGACACTTTTGCAGCCAACAAGGCGCTGTTTGAACCCTATTTGATCAACATCATCCAGGGTGAATTTACGTTTCAGGCCGAAGCTCCTTTTGTCATCAAAACCCAACCTGAAGCCCCCAACGAATGAGATTGATTAGCGGAACGTTTAAAGGCAGGCGGTTTCAATTGCCTAAAAACCTGAAAGCCAGACCCACCACCGATTTTGCAAAGGAAAACTTATTCAACGTCCTGTCCAACCAATTGGATTTTGACGACTTATCGGTATTGGATTTGTTTGCCGGCACGGGAAGCATTGGTTTTGAATTTGCTTCCAGAGGAGCTTCAAAAGTCACGTTTGTGGAAAAATATGCGCCCCATGTGCGCTTCATCAAGGAAGTGGCCGAAAAACTGCCTTTCCCGAATGCGAAAATCATCAACGGTGACGTGTTTCGTTTCATCAACAGTCCGATAGACAGTTATGACATTGTCTTTGCGGATGCCCCTTATGCTGAACCCAAAATGCAGCAGTTGCCCGACTTGATTTTAAACAGCAAATTATTGAAAGAGAACGGATTGCTTATTGTCGAGCACGGAAAAAGCACCCCGTTTACAGACCATCCCTTCTTGAAAGAACAACGCATTTACGGCAGTGTCCACTTCAGTTTGTTCGAAAAATAAATCGTTTCGTATGTCTGAGAGTTCGTTCGAAACAACAACTTGCTCAGTTGAAACACCTCAGAGTTGAGGACCGAAAAGTCTGCAAACAGACTCTATCCAACGTTTGAACCTCGGGCGTTTCTTCCATGCTTTCAAATCCACCAGATCGC
>CAYYJF010000048.1:3547-13837 GCA_964472175.1 uncultured Bacteroidales bacterium
ATCCAACGTTTGAACCTCGGGCGTTTCTTCCATGCTTTCAAATCCACCAGATCGCAGTGCTCCTGATCCTGCAAAAAGACTTCCTTCATACGCACGGCAAACGACTTGTCGTACATAAAGGCATTGACTTCAAAATTCAATTCAAAGCTTCGGTAATCCATGTTGGTTGAACCCACGGTGGACACAATGTCGTCCGACACCATGGTTTTGGCGTGCATAAAGCCGGTCTGATACACATAAATCTGCACACCGGCTTCCAGCAATTCGGTAAAATAGGATTGCATGCCTTTGAGCGCCACCAGGGTATCCGAATTGGCCGGAACCATCAAACGCACATCCACCCCACTCAGTGCAGCCGTTTGAAAAGCGGTGAGCAAGGCTTCATTGGGCAAGAAGTAGGGCGTTTGCACATAGACATATTTTTTGGCATTGGTCAGCATCAGGAACATACCCTGCATGATGCCCTCCCAATCGGTATCCGGACTACTGGTAGCGGTTTGAACCAAACAATGACCTCTGGATGTACAATCAGGAAAATAGAACTTCGAGGTCAGGAGTTTTCGACTTACAAAAAACCAATCGATCAAAAAAGCGGTTTGTAAACCGTAAACACCTTTGCCACAAATGCGTACATGTGAATCACGCCAATGCTCAAAATTGCCTCCGGTCAAATAGCGGTCGGCCACATTCATACCACCGGTATAGCCGATGCAACCGTCAATGACCACAATTTTCCGGTGATTTCTATAGTTGGTTTTGGGGGACAACCAGGGAAACACCACTTTTAAAAAGGGGTAAATCTGAATGTTGGCGTTACGCATTTCGTTCAAAAACTTTTTGGACAACCGCCACGAGCCCAGATCATCAAAAATGACCCGGACTTCCACACCTTCGTTGGCTTTCTGAATCAAGAGTTCTTTCAATGCCCGTCCAATCTGGCTGTCTTCAAACACATAATATTCGAGGTGAATGTATTTTCTGGCATCACGAATGTCCTGAAACAGGCTGTCAAACTTGTCTTTACCCGTGGTGAAAAGCTTTACCTCATTGCCTGAAAAAACGGGATGCGAATTGTTTTTACGAAGCAACCTGATCAAATCCGTACACTTCGACGGGTAATTCGAGGGATCCAGTTCCTCGTACAAGTAGGCCGGATTGTTTTCTATACGCCGGATGGATTTCTTGGAAATGATTTTGGCCTTACGGTAACGCTGGCCGAAAAAAATGTACAAAAACAGCCCCAGATAGGGCAAAAAGATTAAGACCAGCACCCACGCAATGGTTTTGACAGGATTGCGGTTGTCGAGCACGACAACCAGCACTACCCCTATCAGCGTAATCCAGTAAATGGACTGCACCAGATAGTAAAAGAAATCCGACCATAAAATTGCCAAATGAAGCATCACCGTTGATTGAAAATGGATCCAATGGGTACAAACCGTGCAAATATGGAAAAAAAGCGTTTAATATGCTATCTTTGTCAACGAAAAAATTGTTCCCATCATGTCAACGAGCCGTTTAATCTTTTCAAAAAATATAGGTCAGGATCTCTCACTAGAATTAAGTCCGTATCCTGAAAACCAGATATTTGTTTTGACCGATACCAATTCGGAAAAATACTGTTTGGACCAAATTCGCAACAGCAAAGGCTTGGCTTCAGCACATTTTCTTTCCATCGAACCGGGTGAATCCAACAAAAGTGTGGAGGGACTGAGCCGTGTCTGGCAATTTCTCAGTGCAAACGGAGCAACACGCAAAGCGGTATTGATCAACTTGGGCGGTGGCATGATTACCGATTTGGGCGGATTTGCTGCAGCTTCCTTTAAACGCGGCATCGATTGCATCCACATCCCCACCACCCTCCTATCGGCTGTCGATGCGGCTGTCGGTGGAAAAACGGGCATCAATTTCAACGGATTGAAAAACGAGATCGGCGCGTTTCACAAACCCACCGCCGTGCTCTTTTATACCGATTTCTTCGAAAGTCTGGACGAAAAAAACCGTCTTTCGGGCTATGCAGAAATGCTCAAACACGGTCTTTTATCGGACGAAGCCTATTGGAACGCATTGCTGCGTTTGTCCCTGGACAAGCCCAAATCGGACGAATTTCTGCAGGCCGTCAAGCGTTCTGTCGAGATCAAAGACGAAATCACCACCACCGACCCTACAGAAAAAGGCTTGAGGAAGGCTCTGAATTTGGGTCACACCGTCGGACACGCCTTCGAAAGCTTGTCGCATGCCAGAAAGCAACCCGTGCTGCACGGTTACGCCATTGCCTGGGGCTTGTTGTGTGAACTCTATTTGAGCACCGTCCTGTTGAACTTCCCCCAAAAAAGGGTTTCCGAATTTGCGTACTTTGTCAAAGCCAACTATGGCGTTTTCAACATTTCCTGCACCGATTACGACTTTTTGTACGAAACCATGACCCACGACAAGAAGAATCAGGATGCCAACATCAACTTCACCCTGCTTTCTGACATCGGTGCCATCCAATTGGATCAAACGGCAAATCGCGAGCTGCTCGACGAAATGTTTGATTTCTATTGTGATGCGCTCGGAATTTGATTTTTTCACAAAAATCATGCCCACATAATTTGCCAATACCTCAAATTTAGCTACTTTTGCACCGCAATTAGCACGGGGTGTAGCTCAGTCCGGTTTAGAGTACTCGTCTGGGGGGCGAGTGGTCGCTGGTTCGAATCCAGTCACCCCGACTTTTCATGCTACAAAGACCTACGGAAATCCGTAGGTCTTTTTTTGTGTCATTTTTTAGAATTCACCTCAAATACACGAAGTAAAATACCTCAAATACACGAAGTGAAATGCCTCAAAAACACGAAGTGAAATTTGGAAATACAAAAATATAGACTACCTTTGGCATGAATAATGATGTCTGTATGAAATATTTAAGACGAATCGCCGATGAACTGCTCAAGCTTCACCTTGAAGCTTTTGGCGCTGTTCAAATAAAAGGTCCTAAGTGGTGTGGGAAGACAACCACGGCAGAGATGCAGGCAAAGAGCGTTATTAAAATGCAAGACCCTGACACCAGAGAAGGCTATTTGGCTGTTGCTCAAACCAAACCATCCATACTGCTTCAGGGAAACACGCCAAGACTCATTGACGAATGGCAAGTAGCTCCGGTTTTGTGGGATGCTGTTCGCCATGCAGTTGATGAAAGGCGTTTAAAAGGACAATTTATTTTGACTGGCTCTACTGTCATCCATGATGATGACATGATGCACACTGGAACGGGCAGAATTTCCAGAATATCCATGTATCCAATGAGTTTGTATGAATCAGAAGAATCCAATGGAAAAATTTCGTTCAAAGAACTCTTTAACAATAAAGACATTGAGATTGATGGTATTACATCCAATTTATCCATTGAAGAACTCGTTTTTGTTGCTTGTCGGGGCGGATGGCCTGCCTCTTTGGACAACATGAGCAAAGCCGCCAAATTATTGATTGCAAAGGATTATGTGGATATTATTTGTAATGATGATATCTCAAAAGTAGATAAGGTGCAACGCAACCCCGCTCTGGCCAAACTTATTATGCGTTCTTACAGCAGAAATCTGTGCACCTTGGCAAAAAAGACCAGCATGTTGGCAGATGTTTCAGCCGAAATGGAAGGAACTTCTATGAAAACGTTTGACGATTACGTAGGTGCTTTGGAAAGACTGTTTGTCATTGAGGATATCAAAGCATGGTCTCCCGCCATTCGTTCCGCGACTGTGATTAGAGCCGGAAAAAAACGCTGCTTTGTGGATCCGTCAATAGCTGTTGCAGCAATGGGTGCTTCTCCACAAAGTTTGTTATTGGATTTAAAAACCTTTGGTTTTATCTACGAATGTTTGTGTCTGCGTGATTTAAAAATATATTCTCAGGCATTGGGGGGTCAACTTTCGTGTTATAACGACAGATATGGATTGGAAGCCGATGCCGTACTTCATTTGGATGATGGCAGATACGCACTGATTGAATGCAAACTTGGAAGTCGCGATATAGAAGAAGGTGCAAAACATCTAATCGAATTGTCTCATCTTCTTGAAGAAAAAATCAAGCATGACAAGCATACACCCCTTCGAATGCCTGACCTTTTGATTGTCCTGACCGGTGGAGAAATTGCATACAAAAGAAACGATGGCGTTCTAATCATTCCAATAGGGTGTTTAAAAGACTGAATATAATATAGATAAGTCAATTCTTGCGTAATTTTATATAATACAAAACATTGATACAATTTAATCAATATCTTTGTGTTTTAAGTCATGATAAAACACAAAAATGAAGCAAATCAATCGACCAAAACAACAATGCTCAACCTTCCATAGAAACCTTTACGTGAATTGCAGAGATTTTGGAAGTCGATATCAAGGACTTGTTCCATTCGACACGAACGATATAAATAAGCGCTAACGAACAGTTGGCCAAGCCTGTGTATGAAGTTTCTTGACAACGTTAAAAACACTGTAAAAGAAGATTTACAGCAAACCATTCAGCAAGACAGCAAATTATCCATTGCGGCCTCTTGTTTTTCCATGTATGCTTATGAAGTGCTCAAGAACGAACTCGAGAAGGTGTCCGAATTACGTTTTATTTTTACTTCACCGACATTCACAGCTGAAAAAGCACAAAAGGATAAGCGCGAATTCTACATACCCCGACTTGGTCGTGAACGGAATTTGTACGGTTCAGAGTTTGAACTAAAACTGCGTAACGAGCTGTCCCAAAAAGCAATCGCTATCGAGTGTGCCGATTGGATTAGAAAAAAGGTAACCTTCAAATCAAACATCACACAGGAAAATGCGTCAGGTTTCATTCACATAAACAATGAAGGCGGTTGTGCGTATGTTCCCTTAAATGGATTTACAACCTCAGATATAGGATGTGACAAGGGTAACAACCTGTGTAATCCTGTAAACCGTTTGGTGGCACCAATCAGCCAAAACTACCTGCAGTTGTTTGATGAATTGTGGAACGATAAAAGTAAAATGCAAGACGTAACGCAAGAAGTCATTCGGAGCATCAGCGAAGTGTATAAAGAAAATGCACCTGAGTTCATTTACTATGTAACGCTCTACAATATCTTTAACGAATTTCTACAAGATGTATCCGAGGATGTTTTGCCAAACGAAGCAACAGGATTCAAAGAAAGTGCGATTTGGAAGAAGCTGTATAATTTTCAAAGGGATGCAGCCTTTGCCATTATCAATAAGCTGGAAAAATACAACGGTTGCATTCTGGCCGATAGTGTCGGTCTGGGCAAAACGTTTACTGCACTTGCTGTCATCAAGTATTACGAGAACCGCAACAAGTCAGTGTTGGTACTTTGTCCGAAAAAGCTTTCAAACAACTGGAATACCTACAAAGACAATTACATCAACAACCCCATAGCAACTGACCGTTTGAGGTATGATGTGTTATTTCATACGGATTTGAACCGCAACAACGGAAAATCTAACGGTCTGGACTTAGATCGTCTTAACTGGGGCAACTATGACCTTGTCGTTATTGACGAAAGCCACAATTTCAGAAATGGTGGTAAATTGAATGGCGATGAGGAAGAAAAGGAGAACCGATATTTAAAACTTTTGAACAAAGTCATTCGTAAGGGTGTAAAAACGAAAGTGCTGATGCTGTCAGCTACACCTGTCAACAACCGATTTAATGACTTAAAGAATCAGTTGCGCCTGGCGTATGAGGGCGATAGCCAGTTGATTGATGAGAAACTGAACACCACTCGTTCCATTGACGATATTTTCAGAAATGCTCAAAAGGCATTCAATGCATGGAGCAAATTTAAAACAGAGGATCGTTCCAGCAACCGGCTATTGAAAATGCTTGACTTCGATTTCTTTGAAGTTCTCGATAGTGTAACCATCGCCCGATCTCGTAAACACATTGAAAAGTACTACGATACAACCGATATTGGGAAATTTCCGACCCGATTAAAACCCCGATCGCTGCGCCCGGACTTGACCGATTTAAAGTTGGCCATCAACTACAACGAGATATTTGAGCAGCTTATGTTGCTCAACTTAAGCATCTATACACCCACCCATTTTATTCTTCCCAGTAGAATGGACAAGTATGCGACGTTGTACGAAGACAACAAGGTAAACATCAACTTTACCCAAGCCAACCGCGAAGAAGGCATACGCCGTTTAACTGCCATCAATCTGATGAAACGGATGGAAAGCTCCGTCTTTTCCTTTAACCTGACCTTGCAACGCATCAAAGGATTGATTGAAGAAACCATTGGCACCATAGATACCTTTGACGAAAGCGAGCAAGTTAAGCTTGACTTGACGGACTTAACCAACATCGATGAATACGATGATGACGACATAAATACCGAAGACCTGTTTACTATTGGAAAAAAGGTGAAGATTGACTTGGCCGATATGGATTATAAATCCTGGAAGGATGAGCTGAGCAAAGACCTTGAAGTCTTTGATCTTTTGTCATTCATGATTAGTGACATAACACCCAATCACGACAGCAAATTGCAAGAACTATTCCGTGTATTGAAGGACAAGTTCGAGCACCCCATCAATGCCGGCAATACCAAAGTGCTCTTATTTACTGCATTCTCAGACACGGCCGGCTACCTCTACGAACATGTCAGCGCGTTTGTCAAACAACAGTTCGGCTTGGATTGTGCCATGATCACAGGAGAGATAGATGGAAGAACAACGGTTCCAAAACTCAAGTGCGATTTGAATACCATCCTGACCTGCTTCTCGCCCATTTCGAAAGACAAAGTGTTGTTATTACCAGACAACCCGACGAGCATTGACGTACTGATTGCAACAGACTGCATCTCCGAAGGTCAAAACCTGCAAGACTGCGACTACTTGATTAATTACGACATTCATTGGAATCCGGTTCGTATTATTCAGCGTTTCGGTCGAATAGACCGCATCGGAAGCCACAACGAATGCATTCAGCTCGTCAACTTCTGGCCTGCACTCACGCTGGATGAATACATCAACCTGAAGTCAAAGGTTGAAACACGTATGAAGATTGTCAATATGGCAGCTACCGGTGACGACAACATCTTGAGTGACGAAGAAAAAATCGATCTGGAATACCGCAAACAGCAGTTGAAACGCTTGCAAGAAGAGGTTGTTGACATGGAAGACATGACCAGTGGCATTTCCATCATGGATTTGGGATTGAATGAATTCAGACTTGACTTGTTGGATTATGTCAAGAGTCATCCCGATTTGGATAAAACACCTTTTGGGTTGCACGCAGTGACTCAACGTGGAGACGATACGCCCAACGGCGTTGTCTTTGTCCTGAAAAACCGCTCCAATACCGTCAACATTGACAACCAGAACCGGCTTCATCCGTTTTACCTGGTCTATATCTCGGAAAAGGAAGAAATAGTGGTCAATCACTTGGAGCCTAAAGATATCCTGGATAAAATGCGGTTTTTCTGTAAAGGGAAGGCATCACCGTTGACTGCACTAAGCGATGCGTTTAATCTGCAAACGGAGGATGGCCGCAATATGGGCCACTATTCAGAATTACTCGGTAAAGCCATTGCATCGATTGTCGAAGTGAAAGAGCATCAGGATATGGACGATTTCCTAAATGGCCAACCAATCAGTTTCATGTCGAACACGATTAGCGGACTGGACGATTTTGAGTTGATTTGTTTTTTGGTTGTAAAAGATGGAGCTCATGCTTAACCTGCCGGTATCAACCATCCTAAATAAGCCCTTGACTAAGAAAGCCCTCTTTGCCAAGTTCGATGTCAAACCTGCTGCCAAGGAAGCTTTTGATGCAGATATCAGCAAACTGGTCATTGCTCATGAGGTGTCAACCACAACGACCAACATTGATAAAGGCAAAAACCTTGGGGCATTCTTCGTCTTACTCGTTTCATTAAAACGCAAGCAGTTTGATGAGAAAAGCATCGTGATGCTTTCGCGGTTCATCAGCCAAAAGATGCTGTTCGTATTAACATACAACGACAAGGCCAAATTGGCGGTTTATCATACGAAGTTGATGCAACACGACTGGTGCCCACTGACTGATTTATCCATCGAGCTTTCCGGTTCAACCCTCGATGCCGTATGGGAAAACATCATCGCCCAGGTTGGCAACATCAACGTTGAACCGGGCAATACGCTGGATGAACAACTACGTCTCAACGAGGAACGCGAAAAACGGAAAAAGCGTATCGAATCGTTGGAGCGGTTGGCCAGAGCAGAAAAGCAACCACGAAAAAAGTTTGAGTTGGTGCAGGAAATAAAACAATTGGAAAACGAAGCACATGGAAAATAAAATTGAAATTTTCAAGAGCAGCGACAATCATGTCGAACTTCAAGTCCAATTTGATGCGGATACGGTATGGCTGTCCCAAGAACAAATTGTTGCGCTTTTTGAGCGTGATCAATCCGTAATTTCCCGCCACATCAACAACGTGTTCAGGGAAAAAGAGCTGCTCAAAGAAAGCACTATGCAAAAAATGCATATTGCAAATTCGGACAAACCGGTTTCGTTTTACAATCTTGACGTCATCATTTCTGTAGGGTACAGGGTCAAATCGCAACGTGGTACTCAATTCCGCCAATGGGCTACCCAACGATTAAAGGATTATTTGGTGCAAGGCTATGCCATCAATGAAAAGCGTCTGGCACAAAAACAACAAGAGGTTGAATACCTCAAAACGGGCATCCGAATACTCAACCGAGCCATCGAACAACAGACCACCGAAGATGACAGCCAGATGCTTCGGGTGTTTGCCAAGGGCTTATCGTTGCTCGACGACTACGACCACCAAACGCTGGAAACGAAAGGAAATACTGTAAGCGTTGCCGTGTATCCATCATACACTCAATACATGCAGTTAATCAACACCATGTACTCTGAATTTGCCTCCGACGTCTTCGCGCAACCTAAAGACGACAGCTTCCACAGTTCCATCCATCAAATAGCTCAAAGCTTCGGAGGCGTTGAGCTGTACCCTTCCATTGAAGAAAAAGGTGCCAACCTACTGTATCTAATCACCAAAAACCATTCCTTTGTGGATGGAAACAAACGCATAGCCGCCGCCTGCTTCCTCTATTTCATGGAACTGAACAATGCCTTATATTACACTGACGGAACACCCATTATCAGCAACGAAGCCCTGGCAGCCCTCACCCTTTTCATTGCTACCAGTAAAACGGAAGAAGCTGAAATAGTAAAACGGCTGATAATAAGCATACTAAACAAGAATAAGTAAAAGCCAACATAATGAACAAACTAAAAATGCACAGCCTCAATAAGGTGGATGCCAACATAGCAAAAATCGGGCAGTTGTTCCCAAACTGCTTGACCGAACGCAAAAACGAAAAAGGAGAAGTAGAATATGCCATCGATTTTGATGTACTGCGCCAGGAACTTTCTTCGGTTATCGTGGAAGGCAACGAAGAACGCTATCAGTTTACGTGGCCTGACAAGAAGAAGTCCATTTTACTGGCCAACGCCCCCATTGCAAAAACCCTACGTCCATGTCCGGAAGAAAGCGTCGATTTTGACACCACCGAAAACCTCTACATTGAAGGCGACAACCTCGATGTGTTGAAACTGCTTCAGGAAACCTATCTCGGCAAGGTAAAGATGATTTACATCGATCCGCCCTACAACACCGGCAACGACTTTGTCTATGAAGACAACTTCGCCCAAAGCACAGACGAATACCTAGCAAACAGCGGCCAGTACGACGAAGAAGGGAACCGCTTAGTGCAAAACAATGAATCGAATGGACGTTTCCATACGGATTGGTTGAATATGATATATCCGAGATTAAAGGTTGCAAAGGATTTGTTGACTGAAGATGGGGTGATTTTTATAAGTATTGATGAGAATGAAGTAAGTAACTTGCAAAAGATTTGTGATGAGGTTTTGGGTTTGGGCAATTTCATTTCACTACTTGTTTGGCAAAACAAAAAAGGTGGTGGAAATGATTCTCAGTATATTGCAGTTGAACATGAGTTTATATTAGTCTATGCGAAAAATAAATCAATTTTGGGAAATTTCTATGAACAATATTCAAAGGAATATGAAGCCAGATATAAAGAAGAGGACGAAGCTGGCAGATTTTTTTGGGATACATTCAAAAGAAAATCTGGCAAACAATATTATGCAATTGAATGTCCTGATGGTTCAGTTTTAGAATATGATGAAGACGGTAATCCTATAAGCTGGCTTAGGAGCCAATCTAGATTTATTCAGGATTTAAAGTGTGGCGATGTCCGTATTGTTAAAAATAATGAAAGGTGGTCC
>CAYYJF010000049.1:0-7851 GCA_964472175.1 uncultured Bacteroidales bacterium
CAGAAGTGGAGTGCGGGTTGTCAGCATTGTTATGTGTATCGTGGCGATGCGAAGCGGGGTGTTGACAGCTCTGTGGTGACGAAAACCAAAACTTTTGATTTGCCTTTGCAGAAGAAACGCGACGGGTCGTATCGGATTCCGTCGGGGTCGTTGGTGTACACCTGTTTTACGTCCGATTTTTTTGTGGCAGATGCCGATGCATGGCGCAAGGAGGCCTGGGAGATGATTCGACAGCGCAGCGATTTGCGTTTTATGATGATTACCAAGCGGATAGAGCGTTTTAAGGTGTCTTTGCCCGACGATTGGGGCGATGGTTATGAGCATGTGACCATTTGCTGTACGATGGAAAATCAAGCCTGTGTGGAACAACGGATGCCGGTGTATCGGGTTGCACCCATCAAGCATAAAATCATTATTTGCGAACCAATTCTGGAAAGCATCGACCTGGGTGCCTATGAGATAGGTCATTGGGTCGAGCTGGTGGTGGTTGGTGGTGAATCGGGCCTGGATGCCCGTGTGTGCGATTATCGCTGGGTCTTGGATGTACACGAATTGTGCAAAACGCAGCGCGTGGCTTTTTGGTTCAAGCAAACGGGTGCGCATTTTGTGAAGGATGGAAAAATGTACCGGATAAACCGCAAATTTCAACATGCCCAAGCCCGCAAAGCGGGCCTGAACTTGTTGTAAATGAGGTTAAAGAATCAATACTCCTGCCAACTTTTGATTTGTATGTCGGCTTCTGACAGGTTGCAGAAGGCTTCGATGAAAGCTGCAGCCAAACGTGAATTGGTGATGAGTGGAATGTTGCGGTCGATGGCTGCGCGGCGAATTTTGAATCCGTTCGTGAGCTCTCTTTTTGACAAATTCTTGGGAATATTGATGATGAGGTCGAAGCGGTGATCGGCGATCATTTCTACGACGTTTTCGCCATTGCCTGTGCCGTCGGGCCAGGATACTTCGGTGGCCTTGACGCCATTTTCTGCAAGAAATGCACAGGTTCCTGCGGTCGCATACAGCCGGAATCCTTTGTCTTGCAGCAGCTTGGCGCTGTCCAGCAAATCAACTTTCGATTTCACTGCACCTGAAGAAATCATGATGCCTTTTTGGGGATCGGGAATGTTGAATCCGGTGGCAATCATTGCTGAAAGCAGGGCTTCATTGAAATCGTCGCCCATGCAGCCGACTTCACCGGTTGAAGCCATGTCCACACCCAGTACAGGGTCGGCCAAATGGAGTCTGGAGAAGGAGAACTGGGAAGCTTTAACCCCAATGTGTTCAATGTCGAAGGCTGAGCTGTCGGCTTTTTCGTAAGGGGCATCCAGCATGATGCGGGTGGCTGTATCAATGAAATTACGTTTGAGCATTTTGGAGACAAAGGGGAAGCTTCGTGAAGCCCTTAGATTGCACTCAATCACCTTGACTTCGTTGTTTTTAGCCAGGAACTGAATGTTGAAAGGGCCACTGATGTTGAGCTCTTTGGCAATTTTCTTACTGATTTTCTTGATGCGTCTGGCGGTTTCAAAATAAATTTTTTGAACGGGGAAAACCAAAGTGGCATCACCGGAATGCACGCCGGCGAATTCGATGTGTTCTGAAATGGCGTATTCAATGACTTCACCATTGTGGGCAACGGCATCGAATTCAATTTCTTTGGCATTTTGCAAGAAGCGTGAAACGACAACAGGGAATTCTTTGGATACGTTTCTGGCTTTTCCCAGGAATTCTTCCAGCTCTTCGTCGTTGTAGCAAACATTCATGGCTGCACCGGACAAAACGTAGGAAGGGCGAACCAAAACGGGATATCCGACTGTTTCTACAAATTCCTGAATGTCGTCCATGCTGGTGAGTTCCCGCCATTCGGGTTGGTCGATGTTCAGGTTGTCCAGCATGCTGGAAAATTTGTGTCGGTTTTCAGCCCTGTCGATGGAAAGGGGAGAAGTGCCCAAAATGGGTACTGCCTGACGGTGCAGTTTCATGGCCAGGTTGTTGGGAATTTGACCACCCATGGAGACAATCACGCCTCTGGCTTGTTCCAAATCTACGACATCCAACACACGTTCAAAGGACAATTCATCAAAATACAGGCGGTCGCACATGTCGTAATCGGTGGAAACAGTTTCCGGATTGTAGTTGATCATGATGGATTTGTAGCCCAGTTTTCTTGCCGTTTGAACTGCATTGACCGAACACCAGTCAAATTCAACAGAGCTACCGATTCTGTATGCGCCTGAACCCAAAACGATGACCGATTTTTCATTCTTGTAATAGGGAACGTCGTGGTCCGAAAAATCGTAGGTGAGGTACAGGTAATTTGTTAAATCCGGATGTTCGGAGGCAACGGTGTTGATGCGTTTGACGGAAGGCAGGATGCCCAGTTTTTTTCTGTAAGCACGTGTGCGCAGCAATTCCTTTTCCATGTTTCCCGCGGGGTGTTCCACAAAACGGGCAATCTGGAAATCGGAGAAGCCCAAACGTTTGGCTTCTTTGATGATGTCTGCAGGCAGGTCTTCAATGTGATTGTAACCTTCAAGCACTTTGCTGTAGTCGTAAATATTTTTGAGTTTGCCCAAAAACCAGGGATCGATTTTGGTCAATTCGTAAATGCGGTCGATGCTGTATCCGGCTTTAAAGGCTTCGGCAATGGCGAACATGCGCAAGTCGGTGGGTTTTGACAGCTCGGTTTCCAAATCGGTAAAGGACAAATCGTCGTTCCCGACAAAGCCGTGCATGCCTTGTCCAATCATGCGCAAGCCCTTTTGAATGATTTCTTCAAAGGATTTACCGATGGACATGATTTCGCCCACGGATTTCATGGAGGAACCGATTTCGCGCGAAACGCCGACAAACTTGGTCAAATCCCAACGGGGGATTTTACAGATGATGTAGTCGAGCTGGGGTGCTGCGTAGGCAGAGTTGGGGGTGCCCATTTCTCCGATTTCGTCCAGTCCGTATCCCAAAGCCAGTTTGGCTGCAACGAATGCAAGGGGGAAACCTGTGGCTTTGGAGGCCAGTGCTGAAGAACGGCTCAATCGGGCGTTGACTTCAATGACGCGGTAGTCGTTGGTTTCGGCCTGGAATGCATACTGAATGTTGCATTCACCCACGATGCCCAGGTGTCGGATGCATTTGATGGACAGATTGACCAACAGGTCGATTTGCTCCTGGTTGAGGGAGCAGGTAGGAGCCACCACAATCGATTCACCGGTGTGAATGCCGAGCGGGTCGACATTTTCCATGTTGGCCACGGTGAAACAATGGTCGTTTTTGTCACGGATTACTTCGAATTCAATTTCTTTCCAGCCTTTCAGGGACTCTTCTACCAGAATCTGGGGTGCAAAGGCAAAAGAGTTGTTGGCCAGTTTGAGGAATTGTTCCATGTTATCGGCGATGCCGCTGCCCATGCCGCCCAAAACATAGGCCGAACGTACCATGACGGGAAAACCAATGGTATTGGCTGCTTTGATGGCGTCGTCGATGGTGGTCACAGCTTGGCTTACTGGTGTCTTGATGTCGGCTTCGGTCAGCTTTTTCACAAAAAGATCGCGGTCTTCTGTGTACATAATGGCTTCGACCGATGTACCCAGTACTTCGACCTTGTATTTTTTCAGGATGCCTTTTTGATAAAGTTCTGTGCCGCAATTTAATGCTGTTTGACCGCCAAAGGCCAACAGGATACCGTCCGGTTTTTCTTTCTTGATGATTTCCTCAACAAAAAATGGGGTGATGGGGAGAAAATAAACCACATCTGCAATGCCATCTGAGGTTTGAATGGTTGCGATGTTTGGATTGATTAATACGGACTGGATGCCTTCTTCACGTAGGGCTTTTAAAGCTTGTGAACCGGAATAATCGAATTCGCCGGCTTGTCCAATTTTGAGCGCACCTGATCCTAAGACCAGCACTTTACGGATGTTCTTCTGCATAAGATTTAATATTTTTTGGGCCATAAACGGCAGTTTTTAACACTGCCGGAAATCGCTTGCAAGAAAGTGAAAATCCCCGAGATTGGCAACAGATGAACAGAAGTGCGGACTTTATTTCATGAATGAATTTTTGTGGTAGACCTGACTTTTGTAAACGCCGGAACCGCCACTCATCTGATTGGTCTTTTTCAGATAGCGCATTCTTGCTTTAGGATCGACAGGTACAACGGAACCATTTTCCAGGGTGAATGATTTCAATGTGGATTTAACAGGCGGGTAAACAACGGTGATTTCTAAAATTTTGTCTTCACATCCAACCACTACGAATGTTTTTCCCAAAGGTATTCCGTTTTCGATGCTTTTGGCTTTGTAGCGTTTTTTGGTATCGTAATCGACCAGATAACTGTTTTTGTCAAAGTAAACCCAGGATTCTCTCAAGCCGGCACCAATGAGATAAGATACCCTTGTTTCTTTTGGGGTGAATTCAATTTTCGGATTGGGGCGGTCTTTTGGAACGGGTCGCTCAATGGTGGTCAATTGGTTGGCAAAAAATCTAGGTGCCTCTCTCCAGATTTTTGAAGTGAATTTCATGGAAGAAACTTCTTGAAGGCTCAATCGGTTGAAAACCAAATTGTCTGAAACCGATCCACCTTTGTGTGACACACGGGTAAATTCTGAATCCAGATAATCCCATATCCAGGGAGTGGAAATGGCTTTGCAGGTAAGGTATTTAAATGCGATGAGTTTTTGTTTGTCCGTTCTTTTTGAGTCGGCTATCTTTTTGGCAAGTGAAATGAAATCTTGGGTCTGTTGAAGCGCTGTTTGGCTTAGTTTTTCACCCATTTTTGCCGGTTTGATGTTTCCTGCATTTAGCGGTAGGTCGGAAACCTTGATTTTTAAAAAAGCGATGAATGCACGAATGGGTTTGATGTTGCTTGCGTTGCCCCCGGTTTGAGCGGTAAGAGCTTCGTTCAACAGTTTGGAAAAAGTCTGTAAATCGGCGTCTATTTTGCTGCCTGAAATGGTTTCCAATTCGTTGTTTTTAAAACTGAAAGTGCTCCAGGTATAGTTTTTAGAATTGCGATTACCGCTGCCAATGAGTTGCTGATAGGCAAGTGATTGAATGTTGTAGGTACTGTTTAAATCCCATCTGTTGTCGAGTAAGGTGACTGTCTCTTCCAGTGCTTCAAGGCTTGTATTTTCTTTGACCATGGTTTGTGCCTGTGTTGAGAAGTAGCTCAAAAACAATAGGATAGCAACAATCTGAAGGACGTTTTTCATGATTTAAGGCTTTAAATTTTATGATCGCTTTTTTTTGAGTAGTATTTTGACGTATTCGCAGCGATAAATAATTGTTTTGGCGCAGCTTGACGAATGCATTCAAAAACCCTCTTTGTGGTTTGAGGCCGATTGAAAATTAAAAGAAGTACAGGTGTATTCATCTTGTTTTTAAAATGTAGAATGAAAGGTCAAATGTAAATATAAATAAAGGGAATCCCAAAATTGCTTTTGAGACCCCCTCTATGTGAAAAGACTTTACAGTGTGCTTAGAATACGCCTTGTGCCATCATTGCTTTTGCAACTTTCATGAATCCGGCAACATTCGCGCCTTTCACGTAGTTTACGAAACCATTGCCTTCGTCACCATATTGAACACATGCGGAGTGGATGTCGGCCATGATTTGTTTCAGGCGGGCATCAACTTCTTCGCGTGTCCATGACAAACGCAAGGAGTTTTGTGACATTTCCAAACCAGAGGTAGCAACACCACCGGCATTGGCAGCTTTGCCAGGAGCGTAAAGGATTTTTGCAGCGATGAATGCATCAACAGCTTCAGGAGTAGAAGGCATGTTGGCACCTTCAGAAACGGCCATACAGCCATTGGCCAACAATTGCTTGGCATCGTCGCCATTCAATTCGTTTTGTGTGGCACTTGGCAATGCGATGGTGCATTTTTCACCCCATGGACGACCACCGGCAACGTATTTGCAACCGTATTTGTCGGCATATTCTTTGATTCTGCCGCGTTGTACGTTTTTCAATTCAAATACGTAATCCAGTTTTTCTTTGGTGATGCCTTCCGGATCGTAGATGTAACCGTGTGAGTCGGACAAAGTGATGACTTTACCCCCCAATTCCAAAACTTTTTCAGCGGTGTAGGTTGCAACGTTTCCTGAACCGGAAATGGCTACGACCTGACCTTTCAGGTCGTTGATCCCTCTGCGTTTCAACATGTTCATTAAGAAATAGATGTTGCCGTATCCGGTAGCTTCCGGACGGATCAATGAACCACCAAATTCCAAACCTTTGCCAGTCATGGTGCCGGTAAATTCGTTTTTCATTTGTTTGTATTTGCCAAACATGTAAGCAACTTCACGGCCACCAACACCGATGTCACCGGCAGGGATGTCCAAATTAGGACCGATGTATTTGCTCAATTCTTGCATGAAAGCCTGGCAAAAACGCATGATTTCTGCATCTGATTTGCCTTTGGGGTTGAAGTCAGAACCGCCTTTACCACCGCCCATCGGCAATGTGGTCAACGCATTTTTAAAGGTTTGTTCGAAAGCCAGGAATTTTAAAATACCGGGATACACTGAAGCATGGAATCTGATTCCGCCTTTGTATGGTCCAATGGCCATGTTGTGTTGAACACGATATCCCATGTTGACTTGGTAGTTGCCTTTGTCGTCCATCCATGTTACACGGAAAGAAATGATTCTGTCCGGAATGCAAAGACGTTCAATTAGGTTTGCTTTTTCGAATTCTGGGTGTTTGTTGTATTCCTCTTCGATGGACATCAACACTTCTTCAACAGCCTGAATGTATTCAGGTTCATTGGGAAAACGGCGTTTGAGATTCGCCAAAACTTCAGCAGTCTTCATAGTTTTTTGAATAATATTTTTTTGAGGCTAATATCTGGATGCAAATATCAGGATAAATTTTGATATGTTGTGCAAAAAAATATCTTTTTTCAAAAAAAAGGTGCAATAATTGGTAAAAAGTCAATGATAACCTGAAATAATTCATTAAAAACTGCCATTAACTATCAAAATAATATATTTCACTCTGATTTGGGTTTACGCTTGTTTTAAAAATGAAGTTACAGCTGTCATTCTGTTTGAATATGCCATAGTATTCTATACAAACGGATAAATAATGAGGTCTGATTGTCGCATGAATCAATATTTTTTCGAAAAATTTAAGGAATACGTTTTTTTAGTCATGATCTTATTCGGATGGTATTTTTTTGCGATGCATCCAATGAATTTTATTGCCTCATTTTCTGAGAATGAGGCAATATTTTTTTTTATATTTGCCGCACGCCTTATCAAATTATAATACATTCAAAAACCATGAACAATTTACCCATGCCGATTGATCCGAAATCGGTCCCTTTCGTTTCCTTTTACAATGGAAGTCAAATTCCTGTCGTTGGTCTTGGTACCTTTGGTTCAGATACCTATTCTGCCAATCAAGTTGGAGAAGCAGTCAAAATTGCCGTCAAGCTCGGTTATAGACATTTGGATTGCGCATCTGTGTATGGAAATGAGAAAGAAATTGGAATGGCGCTCAAAGAGTTGTTTCAGGAAGGTGTCGTGAAAAGAGAAGAATTGTGGATTACATCCAAAGTGTGGAACAACAAGCATGTAGATGTCATTGGTTCCTGCAAACAATCCATGGTCGATTTGGGTGTGGATTATTTGGATTTGTACTTGGTGCACTGGCCTTTCCCCAATCACCACGAAAAAGGGGTCAGTGTCAATTCGCGCGACCCACATGCCGTGCCTTACATCCATGAAAATTATATGAAAACATGGACTGCCATGGAGCAACTATACCAAGAAAAATTGGTTCGCAACATTGGTACATCCAACATGACCATCGCCAAAATGAAGCTGTTGCTTCGTGATTGCAAGGTGAAACC
>CAYYJF010000049.1:7951-10015 GCA_964472175.1 uncultured Bacteroidales bacterium
CCAACATGACCATCGCCAAAATGAAGCTGTTGCTTCGTGATTGCAAGGTGAAACCCATGGTGAATGAAATGGAGATGCATCCGCATTTTCAACAACCGGAATTGTTTGACTTTTTGAAAGAAAATGGCATAAAGGCCATCGGTTATTGCCCTATTGGATCTCCGGGTCGTCCTGATCGAGACAAAACTCCTGAAGATACGGTGCCCATTGAAGATCCTGTTATTGTGGCTATTGCCAAAAATCACGGGGTGCATCCTGCCATCATTTGCATCAAGTGGGCCCTCCAAAATGGTCAAATTCCCATACCTTTCTCTGTGAAACCAGAAAAATTCATGGCCAATTTGCGGGCAGCGGTGGAAGATCCTTTAACCAAGGAAGAAATGGATGCCATCAAACCACTGAACAAAGACAACCGCTTTATCAAAGGACAGGTGTTCTTGTGGCCTTCGGCCAAGGACTGGCACGATTTGTGGGATGAAAATGGCGTGATTGCCGGATGGTAAGTGTCTTTAATATTTAAAATTTATCCTTTTTAAAATTAGTTATACATGGCAACAATGAAAGCCGCATTCCTTCCAGGTAACAGCACGACTGTTTTGAAGGAAGTTGAAATTCCTACTCCGGGACATGGAGAGGTCTTAATTAAAATGAAATCTTCTACCATTTGTGGTAGTGATATTCGCGCAATTTATCGAGAACACCTTGGAAAAGGACCCGAAGGGTATCAAAATAAGATTTGTGGACATGAACCCAGTGGACAGATTGTGAAATGTGGCCCGGGTTTGCGCCGTTTCAAAGAGGGTGACAGGGTGGTGATTTACCACATTTCTGGTTGTGGTGTTTGCAACGATTGCAGACGTGGCTATATGATTAGTTGCACCAGCCCGTATCGTGCAGCTTATGGATGGCAAAGAGACGGCGGTATGGCCGAATATTTGTTGGCTGAAGAAAAAGACCTCGTCTTGTTGCCTGATAGTTTGACGTATTCCGATGGTGCTCAGATTGCTTGCGGTTTTGGTACTGTTTATGAAGGTTTGGAAAAAATCGGTATTTGCGGCAACGATGCTGTTTTGGTGGTTGGATTGGGTCCGGTCGGATTGGCTTCAGCCATGTTGGCCAAAGCCATGGGCGCCCAAAAAGTGATTGGCGTGGATACCGTTCAGGAGCGCATGGACATTGCACTTGAAAAAGGCTTATGCGACCATGTTTTTGTTTCAGACAAGGATGCTTTGAGTAAAATCATGGAAGTGACAGGTGGGATGGGTGTTGAACGTTCTGTTGACTGTTCAGGAAATACCCATGGTCGTCAGTTGGCCATTCGTGCAGCCCGCAAATGGGGTAAAATCGTTTTCATCGGTGAAGGTGGAACCTGCGAATTTAACCCTAGTCCGGATATCATCCACGATCAAAAAACCATTTACGGCAGTTGGGTGACCAACATTTGGCGCATGGAAGAATTGGTGGAACGCATTGAGCGTTGGGGTATTCATCCCGAAGACTTGATCACCCATCGTTTCACGTTGGATCAGGTTTCTGAAGGCTTTGCCTTGATGAATGAAGGCAAGTGCGGGAAAGTGGCCATTGTTTTTGACGAAGAAATCAAATAAATAATCCCTATGAACTGGAAAAGAGTTTTCGATGAAACATTGCCGTTGCTGGGTCATCGCAATTGGATTTTGATCGTGGATAAAGCCTATCCGATGCAAAGTGCCGATGGCATTGAAACCATTTACACGGGTGAAAAATTGCTGAATGTCCTGAAATACGTGTTGAAAGGCATGGAAAATGAAGGCCATGTGAAACCCATCATCTACAACGACAAAGAGCTGTTGTATATGCGCGACGACCTGAGTCGGGGCGTAGATGCTTTCAAAGCTGGTTTGGCGCAGACGTTGAAAAATTACAAAGTTGAGGTGATTCCACACGATGAAATTTTTGCCAAATTGGATGAAGCCTCCAAACTGTTCAATGTGCTGGTGTTGAAAACAGAATGCCTGTTGCCATATACCTCCGTATTCGTTGAATTGGATTGCGGCTATTGGTCGGCTGAACGCGAAAAAGCAC
>CAYYJF010000049.1:10115-13602 GCA_964472175.1 uncultured Bacteroidales bacterium
TCCGTATTCGTTGAATTGGATTGCGGCTATTGGTCGGCTGAACGCGAAAAAGCACTTCGGGATCGCATTTCCTAATACCTCATCAACCTGTTTGCACTTTGTTGCAAGCAGGTTGATGCTATTTATTCCTTAAATCTAATAATAAAACACAAATGTCTGAAAAAAAGGACTCATCGCTGATGAGATTGAACGGAAAGAGCATGCTTGTTCCGTTTATTTTGGTTACCAGTTTGTTTTTTTTCTGGGGTGTTGCCAATAACTTGAACGACACCATGTTGGCTGCTTTCAAGAAAATTATGAGCATGACCGACTTGCAAACATCTTTCATTCAAATGGCTTTTTATGGTGCTTATTTTTTATTGGCACTGCCTGCAGCGTTGTTCATCAAGAAATTTTCGTATAAATCCGGTATTTTACTGGGTTTGGCTTTGTATGCCATCGGTGCTTTGCTGTATTATCCTGCCGGTTTGACAGGGAGTTACGCTTTTTATTTGGTAGCGATTTTTATTTTGGCTTCGGGTTGTTCCATTTTGGAGACAACGGCCAATCCGTATATTTTATCCATGGGTTCTGAAGAAACGGCAACCAGAAGGTTGAATTTGGCGCAGTCGTTTAATCCCTTTGGTGCTGCCACAGGTATCATTTTAAGTATGATGATGATATTGAGTGAATTGCATCATGCCGGTGCTGCCGAACGTGCCCAAATGACTGCAGATCAGTTGCAGGCGATTCAAACCAAGGAATTAAGTGCAGTCACCATGACGTATTTGGGTATTGGTTGCGTTTTGGTGGTGATTTTCCTCATCATGTTGTTCTCGAAAATGCCCAAGGGTTCGGATGCTGATACCAGTTTGCATCTTGGCGCAACTTTCAAACGCTTGTTTAAGAATAAATTATACAGTTGGGGTGTGATTGCCCAATTTTTCTATGTGGGTGCTCAGGTGGGAATTTGGTCATTTTCCATTCAAATTGTCAAGAAAGAGTTGGGCTTGGATGAAACCAATTCTGCCTATATTTTCTTGCTATCCATCGCTGTCTTTACGTTTGCCCGTTTCTTGTTTACCTATTTGATGCGTACCATTAAGGCATCCAAGTTGATCATTTTTGCTGCCATCGCTGCATTTTTGTTGACTTCCGGTGTGGTGCTGACGCATGGCATGGTGTTGGTGGTATGTCTGGTGGCCATTTCATTCTTCATGTCGTTGATGTTCCCGACAATTTATGGCTTTGCATTGGATGGTTTGGGCGATGATGCCAAGATTGGTGCTTCGGGTTTGATCATGGCGATTTTGGGTGGTGCTGTCTTGACACCAACGCAGGGTTTGGTATCTGATTTGACCGGCAACCTGAATATGGCGTTCCTGGTTCCGATGTTCTGTTTTGCTGTGGTGACATACTATGGCTTCATGGCGAAGAAGGCGGGAAAATAAAATTGCAATTTTCACCTCTATGATAGATGGTGTCTCAAAGGTTCAGCTTTTGAGGCACCATTTTTTTGTTGCAATCGTTGTTCAGTTTTGTTCAATCGGTTCCCCTGCACCCGACCGTTGAGAGCGTTTTCGGGTACAAGGCCGGACTAGAACACAAAGAAAACGGGTATCCCAAAATGAACATTTGAGATACCCGTTAAAGATTGGTGTAAGGTCGAAAGCTTTAGGCTTCTTTCCCGTGACACTGTTTGAACTTCTTGCCACTACCGCAGGGACAAGGATCATTTCTGCCAACCTTGTGCTCCACACGAATCGGTTCATGGTTGCGCTTGTCCTGTTGAGGAGGCATTGAACCACCCGGTACACCGCTGTTGGCCGGACCATCCTTTTCTGTACGATACTTGCTATAATCCTGCCTCTTTTCGGGGGCAGCCTCTTTCACCTGTTCAGGATCGCTGAAAGGAATTTGAGCACGCATGAAAATCGAAGACGATTTGCGGTTCATCGTTTCAACCATGGTTTTGAACAAGTTGTAAGACTCAAGCTTGTAAATCAACAAAGGATCTTTCTGTTCATAACTCGCATTTTGTACGGAGTGACGCAGTTCGTCCAACTCTCTGAGGTTTTCCTTCCACGCTTCATCGATGGTGTGCAGCAGAATGGCCTTTTCAAAGCTCTTAACCACTTCTTTTGATTGGCTTTCAGCCGCTTTCTTCAGATTGATGGGGATGTTGTATTGTTTTTTACCATCGGTGATTGGGATCAGGATGTTTTCATATTTCGAACCCTGATTTTGATAGACATCCTGAACCACAGGATTGGCTACTTGAATCATTTTCTCGGTACGTCTTTTCAGATTTTCAAGTGCCTGATCGAAAATGGCATCAATGTTGGCTTCTGTTTTACGTCCCAAAAAGGTGTCTCTGTCGAAAGGAACATCCATGGCAAAACAACTGCGTACATCCATGGTGAGCTGGTCGAAATCTTTGTTGTTTTCGGCACTTTCGACCAACATGGTGGTCAGATCGTAGATGGAATTCAGGATGTCGGTTTTGATGCGTTCGCCCATCAAAGCATGACGTCTTTTGGTGTAAATGACTTCACGTTGGTTGTTCATCACGTCGTCGTATTCCAACAAACGTTTGCGGATGCCAAAGTTGTTTTCTTCTACTTTGCGCTGAGCCCGTTCGATGGATTTTGAAATCATGTGATTTTCAATCATTTCACCTTCTTCGAATTTCATTCTGTCCATGATGCCGGCAATTCGTTCTGTACCAAACAAACGCATCAAATTGTCTTCGAGCGATACATAGAATACGGAGGAACCCGGGTCGCCCTGACGGCCTGCACGTCCGCGAAGCTGTCTGTCAACACGCCTGGATTCATGTCTTTCTGTACCAATGATGGCCAAACCGCCGGCAGCTTTGACTTCGGCAGAGAGTTTGATGTCTGTACCACGACCGGCCATGTTGGTGGCGATGGTTACAGACGATTTCATCCCGGCTTGTGCCACAATGTCGGCTTCCCGCTGGTGGAGTTTGGCATTGAGTACGTTGTGCTGTATTTTTCTCATTGTCAGCATCTTGCTGAGTAATTCGGAGATTTCAACCGAAGTGGTACCAACCAATACAGGACGGCCTTCGCCCACCAGTTTGACGATTTCGTCGATGACAGCCTGGTATTTTTCGCGCTTGGTTTTGAACAAGCGGTCTTCCATGTCTTTACGTGAAATGGGTCTGTTCGTTGGAATGACCACCACATCCAGTTTATAGATGTTCCAGAGTTCACCGGCTTCGGTTTCGGCCGTACCTGTCATACCGGACAATTTGTGGTACATTCTGAAATAGTTCTGCAGGGTGATGGTTGCAAAGGTCTGGGTGGCGGCTTCAACCGTGACTCTTTCTTTGGCTTCGATGGCTTGATGGAGTCCGTCGGAATAGCGCCTGCCTTCCATGATACGTCCGGTTTGTTCGTCCACAATTTTGACTTTGTTTTCGATGACGACGTATTCGGTGTCGCGTTCAAACATGCAGTAGGCTTTGAGCAATTGATTGATG
>CAYYJF010000050.1:0-7909 GCA_964472175.1 uncultured Bacteroidales bacterium
CATTTGACAGATCTTTGGTGGATGCAGTTGTTGCCACCTTATTGGTTTGCAGATGCCACATTGTTTTTGAGCTTTCAACCTTTGAACGACACCTCTTGGTTGAGTCTGGCCTTGTCTGTCTTGATTCCGCTGTTGTTGTTATGGCTTGTGCTGCACTTTTTTGGACCATCCTTTCAATCGACTTTGTTGCAGCTTTCTGTGGGTAGCTCAGAGAAAAGTACCCGACTGAAAAAATCCAAACGATGGACTTATTATTGGCAACAAACGCTGTCCAAAACACTGAACCGAAAAGGGTTGGAACAATCCGGATTTGACTTCACCTGGAGAATGATGTCCAGAAGCCGAGATTATAAACTCAAAGTGTTGCCCCAATTTGGACCGGTTATAGTGATACCAATCCTCCTTTTTATTCAAAAAATAGACTTGTCTTCAATCTCCATTCTAGTCTTATATTTTTCAGGATTTGTTATGACAACGGCTTTGTCGCAGTTGCCTATATCTGAAAAAAACAAAGGTGCATGGTTGTATTCCGTTGCACCCATTGGACAACCGGGTCCCTTTTTGTCTGGTGCTTTCAAAGCAGTCATGGCCATGTATTACTTACCCCTGATTGTTTTGTTTATCGGTTTTTGGTTGGCTTTCATTGGTTTGAACAACCTGCCATCCCTCTTTCTTGGCCTCATCAATCAAATCACCATCGCCTCGTTTTTTGCCTATTTGAATTTGAAATCCATGCCCTTTAGTCAGCCCGTTCAAATCGCTGCGGGCAAAAGCCTTTTTGTCAAATCATTGCTGGTTTTTTTGCCGCAGGTATTGATAGGGGTTTTGCATTTTACCATGGCCAAAAATGGGTTGTTTGTATTTGTTTTCATGACCATCAGCATCGCATTGTTATACTTGATGGTCCATCAACTAAAAAACAGACGTTGGGAGAAGTTGCGCCTATAACGTTTATACAAATAAGGTTTTATACAAGCACCACGAAATCAACCCGCACTGATCGCATAAAGGTTTGCGGGCCTGACAAATGTAACGCCCATGCAGGATGAGCCAATGGTGCGCAATGGGCAGTAAATGTTCGGGGATATGCTTCAACAGGATTTGTTCGGTTTCTTCAGGCGTTTTGGATTGAATGGTCAATCCAAGGCGGTTGGACACCCGGAATACGTGGGTATCAACAGGCATGGCCGGCTTGTTGAAAGCGCAAATCAGCACCACACTGGCCGTTTTTCGACCAACGCCGGGAAGGGTGAGCAAAGCCTCCATGGTGTCCGGCACCTGTCCATCAAAATCAGAGACCAGTTTTTGCGACAATCCAATGAGCGATTTGGCTTTGTTGTTGGGAAATGAAATGCTTTTGATGTAGGAAAACACCAAATCGGTTGAAGCCACCGCTAGAACCTCAGGCGTAGGAAAGGCCTTGAACAGCTCAGGTGTGACCATATTTACCCTTTTGTCGGTGCACTGTGCCGATAAAACCACGGCCAGCAACAATTCGAAGGGGTTGTTGAAATGGAGTTCCGATTGGGCTTCGGGGACATGCAAGGCAAACCAGTCCAGGATAAATTTGTACCGGTCTTCCGTTGTCATGATGCCAAACATTTGAGGTTAATAGGCCGATTGGAATTGCTCCAGAAAGCGTACATCGTTTTCTGAAAACAACCGCAGATCCTTGACCTGATATTTCAGGTTGGTGATGCGTTCAATGCCCATGCCAAGGGCGAATCCGCTGTATTTTTTACTGTCTATACCGCACTGTTCCAATACATTGGGATCGACCATGCCACATCCAAGAATTTCCACCCAACCCGTGTGTTTGCAGAACGGACAGCCTTTTCCCCCGCAGATGTTGCAGGAAATGTCCATTTCGGCCGAAGGTTCCGTGAAGGGGAAATAGGAGGGACGCAAACGAATTTCAGTTTGATCGCCAAACATTTCTCTGGAAAAATACAGCAATGCTTGTTTCAGATCGGCAAAAGACACATTTTCATCAATATACAGCGCTTCAACCTGATGAAAGAAGCAGTGGGCTCTGTATGAAATGGCTTCGTTCCGATACACCCTGCCCGGGCAAATAATGCGGATGGGCGGTTGGGTTTTTTCCATGACCCTGGTCTGAACCGAAGACGTATGTGTGCGGAGCAAAATGTCCGGCGTTTTTTCAATAAAGAAGGTATCCTGCATGTCGCGTGCCGGATGTTCGGGCGGGAAATTCAGGGACTCAAATACATGCCAATCGTCTTCAATTTCCGGTCCTTCGGCAATGGTGAAGCCCATTCTGGAAAAAATATCGACAATCTCATTTTTGACAATGGACAGCGGATGTCTGCTTCCCAAATTTGTTGGGAATGCGGTACGGCTGTAGTCCGCATCCGTATCGGTATCGTCTGAAGCCGACATGCCGGATTTGAGTTCAGTCAGTTTGTCCTGAGCCTTATTCTTGAGTTCGTTCAAAGATTGCCCGACCTGCTTTTTGAGCTCGTTGGGCACTTCCCTGAAATCGTTAAACAGGGAGGTAATGATGCCTTTTTTACTCAGATATTTGATGCGTAGTGCCTCAATCTCTTCTGCCGATTTGGCTGTCCATATTTCGACTTCAGCCAACAGTTGTTGAATCCGTTCTGTCATTGATGTAAAATCTTGCTTTTTGAGTCCACAAATGTACGATTTATTTTATCTTTACAGAACCATTGTGTGCCAAAAATACCATTCAACATGCTGCATCAAACCGTACATGCTTTTATTGAAAAGCACCGCCTGCTTTCTAAGGGCGGTAAGGTTATAGTGGCATTGAGTGGAGGCGCCGACTCGGTCGCCCTGATTGACATCCTACACCGTCTTGGTTATTTTTGCATCGGAGCGCATGTCAATTTCCACCTCAGAGATGAAGAATCCGACCGCGATGCGGCCTTTTCGCAACAACTTTGTCAGGATTTTGGCATTCCTTTTTACAAATCCGATTTGTATGCCGAAAAATATGCCGAAGAAAACGATTTGTCCATTGAGATGGCAGCCAGAGAGCTCCGGTATCGTTGGTTTGAGCAGTTGCGGCTGGAGCAGAACGCAGAAGCTGTGGCTGTTGCCCACCACCGCGATGACAGCATTGAAACCGCCCTGTTGAATTTGATCAGGGGCACAGGCATTCGCGGCTTGACCGGTATCAAACCCAGAAATGGAAAAGTGGTTCGTCCCATGTTGTGCTGCAATAGGGAGGATATTCTCGAATACATAGAGCAAAGGAGCCTGACTTTTGTCATTGACCGGACAAACATGCTGAATGAATATCGGAGAAATAAAATCAGAAACGAGGTGCTACCCCTTTTGGAAAGCATCCAACCTTCTGTCAGAGAGTCGATTTCCAGAACGATGGACCACCTGGCCGATACAGAAGTCTTGTATGAACAGGCCTTGGTTTCGGCCAAAAAACGCGTGTGTACCGAATGGAAAACAGGGATGGATTGCGATTTGTGCATTCAAATTTCGGCTTTGGAATTGGAGTCCACGCCACAAAGCATCCTGTATGAGTTGATCAGCCCTTATGGCTTCGGCAGAATGGATGTGAAACAAATATGGAAGAACAGACTGAATGGGTCGGGTAAGTGCTACTATTCAAATGCCCATCGACTGGTGTGTGACCGGGATCATTTTTTGGTCACGGAAATTCCGATACTGGAAGCCGCAGAATACCTGGTGGATGAAACTCAATCTGCCATCATGTATCCCATTCATTTGACATTCAAGATGTTAAAGAATGACCCCACACTGGTGCTCTCGGCTTCAAAGTCGGTGGCCTATCTGGATGCAGACAAGTTGCTTTTTCCCTTATTATTAAGACATCCGAAAAACGGCGATGCCTTCGTGCCCTTTGGGATGCATGGCCACAAGCGCATCAGCGATTTTTGTACCGACCTTAAAATGAGTTTGCCTGAAAAGGAAAATATCTGGCTGCTGTGTTCGGGCAAGGATGTGGTTTGGGTTGTGGGTGAACGCATTGACAACCGTTTTCGGGTTCAGAAAGAGACCAAAAGGATTTGTCAGCTTACCGTTGAATGGGAATCTTAAAAAAAACAGCCTGCCCAATGAAACTTTTTTCACAAAAATGAGCAACATTCTAAAAAAAACGTATCTTTGCACAAGTTTCTCCCAGAAAAGGACACTATTCTGATGTCCAAAAATCAAACAAATTTATACTTACAAATATCATTTTCATGCCCAACTTCAATATTGTGCAACTGAACTCAAAGTCGTTGCAGGAACTTGTTGAAATCGCCAAAGAACTTGGACTGTCCAAAGTTGAAACGAGCGAAAAAAACGACCTAATATATCGAATCTTAGATGAGCAAGCCATCCAAAATGCCAGTCGCAAAGCGGCTCAAATGAAAGATGAAGATCCGCTTGACAAACGAAAAAGAATGCGCATCAAATCCAATAGCAAGGACAAGGATGTCAAAGTCTACACGGCCAATGATAAAGAGGCCAAACAGGTGAAGGCAGAAGCTACGCCCAAAACCGAGCAAGCCGAAAAAACGGAAAAAGCACCGGTAAAAGAAAATCAATCGCCCGAGAAGCAAGAGGCTGTTGCCAAAAAGCCAGGTCAGGGAGCCAATAAGAAAGATAAAAGTCGTCCCAGACTGGAAAAGCCACGTATTGTACAGCCTGCTTCAGTGACCGAATTGCCTGTTTCTGAATCCTTGGCTTCAACCGATGAAAACATGAAAGCTGAAACTGTTGCTATTCCATCTGAACCATCTGCGCCTGAAGCCAAAGTGAAAAACCTGCCCAATAAAAAGAAGGGCCGTCCCAAAAAAGAAGTGGTCGTCGTAGAAGAAGAAGTGGCTGTTGAAGCAGCTCCTGTAGTTGAGTCAGCTCCTACGCCTGAAATGGCTGCTTCCGAAATTTCTATTCCAGAAGTGGCTGAATCTCAAGCGACTGTCGCTGAACCAGAGGCCAATCCTGAAGAAGCGGTTGCCGCCAATCCTGAGGCTGCCGCTTTGCAAACTGCAGCGGAAGAAGCTTTGGCCGAAGCCCGCCGTTTAGCCGGTCTCGCTCCCAGAAACGATTCTCAGCAGCGCAACAACCAAAATCCGAATCAAAAACAAAATCCCAACCAACAAAGAACCGGTTTTCAAAAACCCAATGGCAATCGCAATCAACGCGAAGAAGACAGACCGTTCGAATTTGAAGGCATTTTGATGGGAACCGGCTGTTTGGAAATCATGCCCGATGGCTATGGCTTCCTGCGTTCCTCCGATTATAATTATTTGGCTTCGCCCGACGATGTCTATGTTTCTCAATCACAAATCAAATTGTTTGGATTGAAGACAGGCGACGTGGTGCTTGGCCCCATCAGACCGCCCAAGGAAGGCGAAAAATATTTTCCTTTGGTGCGCGTTGAAAAAATCAACGGCCGCGACCCGGCTTTTGTCCGTGATCGTTTGAGCTTCGATCATTTGACCCCACTTTTCCCTGAAGAAAAATTCAATTTGACCGGTGAAAGACGTTATGCCAATACTTCAGTCCGGGTGGTCGATTTGTTTTCGCCCATTGGAAAAGGGCAACGTGGTCTGATTGTGGCGCAACCCAAAACAGGTAAAACGGTTCTTTTAAAGGATATTGCCAATGCCATCGCTGCAAACCATCCGGAAGTCTATATGATCGTTTTGCTCATTGACGAACGCCCTGAAGAAGTGACCGACATGGCCAGAAGTGTCAATGCCGAAGTGATTGCTTCGACTTTTGATGAACCCGCCGACAGACATGTTAAAATTGCCAGCATTGTCTTGGAAAAAGCCAAACGCATGGTGGAATGTGGACATGACGTGGTCATTCTGCTCGATTCCATTACCCGATTGGCCAGAGCATACAATACGGTGGCTCCGGCTTCAGGAAAAGTGCTTTCAGGTGGGGTGGATGCCAATGCGCTTCACAAACCCAAACGCTTTTTCGGTGCAGCCAGAAATATTGAAAATGGTGGTTCTCTGACCATCATTGCCACAGCTTTGACTGAAACCGGTTCCAAAATGGACGATGTGATTTTCGAAGAATTCAAAGGCACGGGTAACATGGAATTGCAACTGGATCGCAAACTCTCCAACAAAAGGATTTTCCCTGCTGTGGACATCATGGCCTCCAGTACCAGACGTGACGATTTGTTGCTCGATCATCAAACGCAGGATCGTTTGTGGATCCTCCGACGTTATTTGTCGGATATGAATTCACTCGAAGCCATGGATTTCCTGAAATCCCGTTTGGAAAAAACGGCATCGAACGAAGAGTTCTTGGCATCGATGAACGACTAATTCTTTATTCAAGATATTTCGGGAAAACTCCATTCCATCCGCATTGAATTGGGGCGTTGTTCATTGTAACAACGCCCTTTTTTATCTATATTTGTTCTTGTGTAGCTGTTCTGAATGAAAACACGGGTAAAAAAAATCACAGGTATTTTCAGAAACAAATTTTTTCTGCAAATGATGCTGGCCATTTTTATGGTTGGCATGGCCGTATTTTTTTTAAGTCATGAACAGGTTGAAATCCTCAAAATCAGGGAGCAACTGAACAATACCAATCCGTATTACATGGGTTTGGGCTTACTGCTCACCTTGGGATATGTGTTGTCTATGGGAGGGATGTACATCCATTCTTTCAGGACATTGGGTGCCACCATCGGATGGAAAAGTGCCATCAAACTTTATTTGAAACGCAATGTAGTGAGTGTTTTCTTGCCTGCAGGTGGTTTTTCTTCCCTGTTGTTTTTTACCGGCGACCTTGAGAAAGCAGGCAACAGCAAGTCTGAAATCCATTTGGCTTCAACCTTGTTTGGTTTCATGAGTATTTTTTCGGTGGTCATTGTGGCTGTTCCGATACTGGGATACAGTATGTTGCAACATTCCTTGAATGCTGCAGCCATGTGGGGATTTATCGCCCTGCTTTCCCTAACCATCTTGTTTGCTGTTTTTCTGTATTCCCTATTTCATCGAACCTGGGCTTTGCGTTTGTTGACCCGCTTCAAACCTCAGTGGGCAGGATTTCTCAACGACATGCTGGCAAGAAAGCTGGATAAAAAGCAGTTGTTGCTGGCTTCTTTATATGCGGTGAGCATTGAACTGATTGGTGTGGCACACCTCTATATTTCCATGTTGGCACTGGGTGTGGAGCCTTCCTTGATGGCTTCCATGATTGGATATGTGACCATGGTCCTGTTGTTGATGGCTTCTCCCTTTTTGAGGGGTTTGGGTGCCATCGAGGTCTCTTTAACCTATATTCTCGGACAATATGGCTATTCGGTGGTTGTTGCCGCTTCGATGACTTTGTTGTATCGGCTCTTTGAGTTTTGGTTGCCTTTGCTGGCCGGTGTGGTGAGCTTTATTTCTAAGAAAGACAGCCTTATACTGCGTTTTTTGCCAGGCTTTATGATGTTTGCACTTGGCCTGGTCAATATTGTTTCTGCTTTAACGCCCTCGGTTCCCGAAAGGCTGATTTTCTTAAAAGGATGGCTTCCGGAAAGTGTATTGTCGCTGAGCAACGGATTGGTGTTGGCCATTGGTTTATACCTGCTCCTGTTATTTGTGTTTTTGTTGCAAGGTTCGCGCCGGGCATGGTTTGCCGGCATGTTTCTTTCGCTTTTGTCCGTGGCCGGACACTTGTTGAAAGGCATTGACTATGAAGAAGCTTTGCTGGCCATAATTGCCATTGGCGCCCTGTGGAGAACCAGGGCTTATTATAGGAGAAAACCACACAAAGAGCTGACCCGCTTGAGCTTGCAGGTTTTGGTCGGCAGCCTGGTAGCCATCATACTTTTCGGTGTCTTTTCTTTCTTGTTTATGAATGAAAAGCACTTTCATACCAACTTCGACCTGTGGACTTCCATCAAAACCATGCTGCGGGTGGTGTTCCTGTTCGATGATGC
>CAYYJF010000050.1:8009-13058 GCA_964472175.1 uncultured Bacteroidales bacterium
TATGCTGTTGTTTTCGGCAATCCGGTTTGTCGCGATGAGGCCGCTGCCAAAAAACTCATTTTGAGTTTTGACGAATATTGTTTGGAAAACGGTTTGACCAGTGCGTATTACCGCATTCCCAAAGAATCGCTCGATTTATACAATGCATTGGGGAAAAAGAGCGTTCCCGTTGCCGATGAAGGCATTGTCGATGTGGCCGATTTTTCCTTGGGGGGTGTCCAGATGAAGGGCATTAGAAAACGGCTCCAGACAGCACGTGATAAGCATTATACCACCACGGTGCATGAACCACCCATTGGCGAAGATTTGCTGAAATCCTTAAAAGAGCTGACCTACGATTTCAAACAGGATTTGAACCGTTTTGGATGGGAAGAACTCAGCAATCATTTGATTATCACGGTTCAAGACAAGCATGGGGTGGTTTCAGCCTTTTTGGATTTGATTCCGGATGCGGACAATAAAGATGTGGCCAACAATTTAATCATGACCAAAAAGGATACCCCCGAAGGTGTGATGGTCTTGCTGCTGGTTCAAACCATTCAATATTTAAAGGAAAAAGGATATCAAACCGTCAACCTCGGCATGGCACCACTTTCGGATTTAAAGGAGATGAACTTTACCGAAAGGGTCATTCGTTTTGTCTTCAAAAAACTCAAACTGCATACCAACCTCAAACCCTTGCGTTTGTTCAAGGAAAAGTTTGCTTCCCGCATGGAACAACGTTTTTTGGTTTACAGCAGCAACTTCCATTTGCCCAAAATTGTCAATGTATTGAAACGTTTGTCCAAAGGAAAATAAAATAAACTGACAAATCGGCAGTGTATACTGACAAATAACACTTTGATTCGCGTTCGGAACCTGTCAAAATTTGGTTTGATTTTTCAAATAATCGTCTGGCACAACTTTTGTTTGTGAATGAATGTCTACACATAGAAACATTCAACATACATAACGATTATGGGAAAAATTATTGGAATTGACTTGGGAACCACAAACTCTTGTGTTTCCGTTTTGGAAGGGAACGATCCGATCGTCATCGCAAACAGCGAAGGCAAACGCACCACTCCTTCCGTAGTGGCCTTCATTGAAGGAGGCGAACGTAAGGTCGGCGATCCTGCAAAACGTCAGGCCATCACCAACCCACAAAAAACCATTGCATCCATCAAACGCTTCATGGGTGAAAACTTTGACCACGTACAGTCCGATATCAACCGCATGGCGTATAAAGTGGCCAGAGGTGAAAACAATACCCCACGTGTCGATATTGACGGGCGCATGTATACACCGCAGGAAATTTCAGCCATGATCCTTCAAAAAATGAAGAAAACGGCCGAAGACTATTTGGGATCAGAAGTCACTGAAGCCGTGATTACGGTTCCTGCCTATTTCAACGATTCTCAACGTCAGGCCACCAAAGAAGCCGGAGAAATTGCCGGTTTGAAGGTGCGTCGTATTGTCAACGAACCGACTGCCGCTGCTTTGGCTTATGGTTTGGATAAAACCCACAAGGACATGAAGATTGCGGTTTTCGACCTTGGTGGTGGTACTTTTGATATTTCCATTCTTGAACTCGGTGACGGAGTGTTCGAAGTAAAATCGACCAATGGGGATACCCACTTGGGTGGCGATGACTTCGACCAGGTCATCATTGACTGGCTGGCCGATGAATTCATCAAGGATGAAGGCATAGATTTGAGAAAAGACCCCATGGCTTTGCAACGTTTGAAAGAAGCTGCGGAAAAGGCAAAAATCGAGTTGTCCAGTTCGACTTCGACCGAGATCAATTTGCCATACATCATGCCGGTGAACGGTATTCCAAAGCACTTGGTGAAAAATTTGAGCCGTGCACAATTTGAAAAATTGGCCGACCGTTACATCCAGGCCTGTATGGAACCTTGCAGAAAAGCCCTTTCTGATGCAGGTTTGACTGCCAGCGACATTGATGAAGTCATTTTGGTGGGTGGTTCAACCCGTATCCCTGCCATTCAGACTTTGGTAGAAAAATTCTTCGGCAAAACTCCTTCGAAAGGTGTGAATCCGGACGAAGTGGTTGCCGTAGGTGCAGCGATACAGGGTGCCGTCCTTTCAGGGGATGTGACCGATGTGTTATTATTAGACGTGACCCCGTTGTCGCTCGGTATCGAAACCATGGGTGGTGTGATGACCAAACTCATCGAATCCAACACCACCATTCCGACCAAAAAGTCGGAAACATTTACGACTGCTGCCGACAACCAGCCATCTGTGGAAATCCACATATTGCAGGGCGAACGGTCTTTGGCCAAGGATAACAAGACCATCGGTCGCTTCCACCTGGACGGCATTCCTGCTGCCCGTCGTGGCACACCGCAAATTGAAGTGACGTTCGATATTGATGCCAACGGTATTTTGAATGTATCTGCCAAAGATAAAGCTACGGGCAAGCAACAAAGCATCCGTATTGAAGCTTCGAGCGGTTTGTCCGATGCTGAAATCAAGCGGATGAAAGATGAGGCTGCTGCCAATGCCGATGCCGACCAAAAGGAAAAGGAACGTATTGACAAGCTCAACCACGCGGACAGTTTGATTTTCCAAACCGACAAGCAACTGGAAGAATTGGGCGATAAATTGCCTGCCGACAAAAAAGCGCCGATTGAAGCTGCTTTGAATAAACTCAAAGAAGCGCACAAAGCGCAGGATATTGCCGGTATTGATGCGGCTACTGCCGAATTGAATACGGTGTTCCAGGCTGCTTCTCAGGAAATGTACAACCAGTCGAATGCCGGTGGTGCACAGCCCGGTGCTCAAGATTTTGGTGGTGCTCAGGGCAACCCGAATGCGGGTGGTCAGGGCAAGGCCGATGACAATGTGACGGATGTGGATTTTGAAGAAGTGCGTTAGGCTATAAATTAGTAATGATAAGATAAAGAAAAGCGTGCGATTCGGAAGGATTGCACGCTTTTCTTTATAGATTTAGTTTCGTTTTCCTATTGCTATTTCTTTAGATTTTATATTTGTACCCAATTTGTATCAGAACTTAAATGTAGATAAGGTTGTACAGGTTAGTACTAAAGTAGTGAGTGATGTTGAATGTTTTAAAAATATAGGTAAGTTTTTATATGTTTTTGAGGATTGTCAAAACAGGCAAATAACAACCGCATCAAGCAGGAGGTGAAGTATTATTACGCCGAAGGCTCGCTAAACACCTTACAGATGTTAGCACAATAGAATGCGCATTGCAGGTGAAATGCCGATTTGTAAAAGCGCGTTATATGTGATAAAAATAGGTTTTTAAACTTGCGTATTGCAGAAATATTACTAAATTTGCCTATTGACAAGATATTAAACAACATGATATTTAAACGTAAAATGTATAACAAGCTGCTTGCTTGGAAACAACAGGCGGCAGGCACTAAGGCACTTTTGATAGAAGGTGCCCGGCGGATAGGCAAATCCACTCTTGTGGAAGAGTTTGCTAAGAATGAATACCGAAGCTATCTTTTGATAGATTTCAATAAGGTAAGCGATTCAGTTATTTCGGCCTTTAACAATTACATGAACGATCTCGACACTTTTTTCCTGATTCTTTCTTCGGAATATGGTGTGAGACTTTACCCAAAAGAATCCATCATCATATTTGATGAGATACAACAGTTTCCAAAAGCCCGGCAAGCGATAAAGAACCTGGTCGCAGATGGCCGGTTCGACTATATAGAGACGGGCTCGCTCATTTCCATAAAGGAAAATGTAAAAGATATAACCATTCCCTCAGAAGAAAGGGCACTGTCTATGCATCCTATGGATTTCGAGGAGTTTGCCTGGGCAATGAATGAAGAGCCATTGATGACTTATATCCGCCAATGCTTTGACAAAAAAGAGCCTTTGGAGCAGGGACTTCATGCGAAGGCTATGCTATTGTTTCGTCAGTACATGATTGTGGGGGGGATGCCCAAAAGCCTGTCGGTATATCTGGAGAACAACCGGAGCTTCGAAATGGCCGATATGGAAAAAAGAGATATACTTACACTATACCGGAATGACATCATGAAGATAAAGTCTGGTTACAGATCAAGCGTACTGAGCATATTTGACCAGATTCCGGCTTTTCTTTCGCGCTCGGAAAGACGGGTAGTGATGAGTCGCATTGAAAAGGGAGCAAGCTTTCCAAAGTATCATGATACTTTCTTTTGGCTCTCTGATTCAAAAATTGCCAATGAATGCTTTAATTGTTCGGATCCTAACGTGGGACTCTCGCTGAATGAAGACAGAACATACGTGAAGTGCTATATGGGGGATACCGGACTACTCATTAGCCATACGTTTGATGAGAATGAAATCTCTGACGGAAAACTCTACCGGGAAATCCTATTGGGAAAACTGTCGGTAAACGAGGGTATGTTCTATGAGAATGTCATTGCTCAGATGCTTGTGGCTGCCGGGCACAAGCTTTACTTCTATACGCGATACAATCAAGAAAAGCACCGCAACGACGTGGAAATAGATTTTATCCTGTCGAACCACAGTAAACTGAAATATAAAATTTTTCCGATAGAGGTGAAATCAAATGACAAATATACCATTCGTTCGCTTATTCGGTTTAACGAGATTTTTCATCAGCGTATTGGGGAGTGCTATGTGATTCATCCCAAAAACCTGAACATAAAGGGAGGGGTGGTGTATCTGCCTGCCTATATGATCTTCTGCTTGTAGCCTGTTCATTCCTCATTTTGCACATAATCATTCCTATTTGATTATGTGCAGAAAACGGTTCATCTCCCATTACAGAGAAGTGGTTTGAATTTATCGACCTATCGTTTCTGCCTGATGATATGAAAGTGTCTTATAAACAAATCATTGCAGAAAAGATCGAGACTTTGAAGCGATAGGTTTCGTTGTGTTTCGTTGTGTTGTGTTTCGTTTGCTGGCTTTTCGTTTCGTTTTGTTTCGTTTCGCCCTGAAGCTGGTTGTTGTCACTAGTCCGGGTTGGTTGTTGCTTGCTTCCGGCACAATTTGTTTGTCTCTGATGAGCCTGCACAAAATTGTTTGCCGTTACCTGCGCCGCTCCTGCAC
>CAYYJF010000051.1:0-12665 GCA_964472175.1 uncultured Bacteroidales bacterium
GTGATAACTTCATTCAATCAGCATTAAAGTATAATAAAGCTAGTTTTCCAAAAGGAGTTACAGCAATTCGATTTTATACTTCAAAAGATTTGAGTTTTATTTTTTAAGGTATATCCAAAAACTACAACGCTCTGCGGGTTGCTATCGCACGGCTGTCACAATTCTTGCGGCTCAGTTGCCTGCTTTAGTTGCCTGTTTCAGATATTGTCGCCGTTCTTACTGGCCAAGACGATTACACGAAACTATTGGAAATATCTCAAAGCAAAACTGAAGAAAGAAAACAGTGAGTTGGTTCGTGCTACTCCCAACTCAAATTCCTCGCGAGCGATGGTAAGCGTTATTTAACAGATGTGCTTGATAATAAAGGAATTATTGCACTTGGCAAACAATTTCCCGATATGAAGTTGAGCTAGATTCATAAATGAATTTTTTGTGTTGCAATCTTGACTCTGCGTCCGCACTAAGTTTGCAACTTTATTTATGTAAGTGGCTGTTCCATATTCTTCGATGAAGCAACATTCGTATATCATATACCCTATCGGGTGCATTTACAAGACTCAAATGCAATATTATACCCTAACGGTAGCAATTTGGATTATTGTCATTATATTTGTACCCAAAAGGGTATAATATGAACACGGCATCTTTATCGGAATATGTAAAGTCTATGCGCAAAGAGTATGGATTAACACAAGTGGATCTCTCGGAGAAATCGGGAGTTGGGTTGCGTTTTGTGCGTGAATTGGAGCAAGGTAAGGAAACTTTACGCCTCGACAAAGTGAATCAAGTATTGAATCTCTTTGGGACAAAGGTGGGCGTTGTTCCTATGGATAAAACTGTGAACCAATGAGACAAGCCAAGATTTATAACCACAATATTTTTGCCGGTGTTCTGACGGAAGATGAGAACGGCTATACTTTTCAGTATGATGCACAATATCTTCAATCGGTCGATGCCGAAGCTATCAGCCTCACGCTACCTTTGAGTAGCAAACCGTATACCGAGAAGATCCTTTTCCCTTTTTTTGACGGATTGATACCCGAAGGGTGGCTTTTGGATATTGCGGAAAAGACTTGGAAAATCAATCGTCGTGATAGAATGTCATTGTTGCTTGTATGCTGTAAGGATTGTATTGGTGCTGTTGGTGTTGAACCTATTTCAATGAGGAGGTATAGCAATGCATAGATGTTTCTATTGTTATCAAGAATTGACCGATGGAGAAAAGGATTTTCATCCTCGTTGTGCCAAAAAAATATTTGGAAGTACCGATGTTCCAATACTACCTTACGCAAAAGAGGAGATGGAGACATTGGCCCGGCAAGTGATGCGCTCTCAAACCACACTAACAGGGGTACAAGCGAAACTTTCACTTGATATTGAGCAGATAAAAGGCGAGCCACAACGATTTACGATTGTTGGTCTATGGGGGCGTTATATTCTGAAGCCTCAAACGGAGCAATTCAAGCATCTGCCTGAAGTCGAGGACTTAACGATGCACCTTGCCGAACTTGCTAAAATAAAGGTTGTTCCTCATGCACTCGTACGATTTGAAGACGGTGTATTGGCCTACATCACCAAACGCATCGACCGAACCGCAAATGGCGAAAAGTTGGCAATGGAAGATATGTGCCAATTGTCTGAACGCCTGACAGAATATAAATATAATGGTTCATACGAACAGATAGCCAAGATAATTTTGCAATACGCCACGACACCAAAACTCGATGTGGTAAATTTCTGGGAACAAGTTGTGTTTTCGTGGATTACAGGCAATGCCGATATGCACTTGAAAAACTTTTCGCTTTATAGTGTGCGGAAAGGGTCTTATGCACTCACTCCTGCGTATGACATGGTTTCTACGGCTCTTGTTATGCCGGAAGATGAGGAAGAACTCGCATTAACGCTCAATAGCAAGAAACGCAAAATTAAACGTTCGGATTTTGAAGTTGCGATGCGTGGCAACGGTTTAGAGGATAAAATCATGGAGAAGATGTTTGCGAAATTTGAAAAAGCAACTGAGAAGTGGTTTGATTTTATCGACATATCGTTTCTGCCTGATGATATGAAAGTGCGGTATAAACAAATCATTGCAGAAAAGATGGCGTCATTGAAACGATAGGTTTTGTTTCGTTTCGTGGCGTTTTGTTTCGCTTCTTTTCGTTTCGTTGTTTCTCGTTTCGCCCTGAAGCGTTGGTTGTCACTAGTCCGGGTTGATCATGCTTCGGATTCGTTATTTTTTGCATGTCAAGGCGATAAAAACCGGATATCAAGGTTACAAATTGAGCCACGAAAGTGCCCAAACTTCAGTGTGTAAGTTGGGAAAGTTTCGTGGGTGAATTTCCAAGCTTTCGTGGGTAAATTTTTGAAGTTTTCCCGAGGGTTTTTTGGGCTTCTTTCAGACTGTTTATCTCCCAAACGAGTGCAGCAATTCCAAGCCTTGAGCCCATGCGCCGTGGCCAGACTGTTCGTTGATGTGCCCGGCGGGGCCGATGTTGATAAATTGGCTTCCCCAGTTGTTGGCATACGAACCGGCTTTCTCGATGCTGGCCCAATGATCGGTGGTGCTGGCCACCAAAAGGGTTGGGAAGTGTATTATGGCGTTGGAAATTTCATCCTGCAAATCGATGGCCACTTTTTCACGAAGCAATGCGATGTCGGGCGGGGCGACCAAAAATGCGCCTTTTATGTTCCGACCGTATTGTTTGGCCCAAAGGGCGATGGTGAGGCAACCCAGGCTGTGTCCAACCAGTATGACATTTGAAGCATCGTAGGGTGCAATGGCTTTTTCAATATTTGATGCCCATTGATTGATTTGAGGCGCATCCCAGTTTTGTTGCTCGATGCGTTGAAAGTTCTTTCCTGACTTTTCAAAATGCGTTTGCCAATGATTTTCGCTTGAGCCTCCAAGGCCGGGAACGATAAAGTAGTTTGTCATAATTGCCTGGTTTGAAAGATTGTTTTGACTCATTCGTTTGATGCAAAGGTAGGTTGAAACAAAGGGGGATGAAATACCATTTAGAAGGCATATTGATAGGTGATTACGGAAAATCATTTTTCGCGTGAGGGGGGGGATGAAAAAAAGCATTTGAAATCATAATTCAATTGTATTCAGTATATTTGGGGCAAAAATTGCAAACTTTATATTCATACACATGAAAAACAGAAATTTATTTGTCAGTTTATTCCTGACCGGCGCTGTTGCTGTCTCTGCCTACGGTCAGGGAAACGCCAACAATGCGTCCATGAAAACGTTGAAACAAGCGTATTCGGGCATTTTCCTCATTGGTTGTGCCGATGATTTGACTCAGAACAATGAAGCGTATCAACAAAGTATTAGAGATCAGTATGATATTGTTACGCCGGAAAACTGCATGAAACCTCAACCCATGCATCCATCGGAAGATACCTATAATTTCAGAACGACAGATGCCATGGTTGAATGGTGCGAAAAGAATGGTTTGAAGGTTTGGGGTCATACCCTTGGTTGGCATTCACAAACGCCGAATTGGTTCTTCCAGGATAATAGTGAAGCAGCCAAAGCTGCTTATGCCGCAAAGCAAGCCGAACAAGCTGCTAAGGCCGCTCAGGCTGCCGCCAATCAACCGCAGGCTGCTGCTGAGCCCAATGCGCAACGCCGCAGACCGGGTGGTTTTGGCAATATGGACATGGGCCCCCAGGCCAGCAAGGAAGTGATTTTGGATCGTCTGAAAAAACACATCATGACGGTGGTTGGACGTTACAAAGGACGGATTATTGGTTGGGATGTGTTTAATGAATCCATTGAAGATCGTGGCGATGGTTCCACCGAATTTTTAAGAACCTACAGTTGGTATAAATATGTTGGTCCGGAAGTGTTGACTTTGGCCTTCAAATGGGCGCATGAAGCCGATCCAAAAGCCAAATTGTATTACAACGACTACAACATTGAACAAGGTGCTGTTGCAAACAATGGCAAACATGCCAGTTCTATGAAGTTGCTCAAACGCCTCATTGCCGAAGGTGCACCCATTACCGGTGTTGGCATTCAGGGTCACTGGCATTTGGATACCAATTTGGCCGATGTTGAAAAAGCCATTGAAAACTATGCTTCTCTTGGTTTGAAAGTGTCCATTACGGAATTGGATGTGACTGCTTCTGGCGACAATAGTGGTGCTTTTGGTGTGAATCAGGGCAGCAGAACCATTCCTGCTGAAAACTACATCAAACAAGCTGAGGTGTACAAAAAGTTGTTTGAAATTTTCATGCGTCACAAAAAAGACATCGAACGTGTGACTTTCTGGGGTTTGAGCGATACCAGATCATGGCGCAGGGGTCAAGATGCCCTTTTGTTTGATGGTAATTTGAAACCCAAACCCGCTTACACTGCTGTGATTGAAGCTAGCAAAACCAAATAAAACTTTCTGGATTTGTGCTGAAATTTAAAATGCCCTGCTACGTGAATGCATGTAGCAGGGCATTTTATTAGCCATTTGAAGAGAATCTTGGAAGATATGAATTGTACATTCAACGGTGTAGCATCTTTATACTCAATCCTTTTTGTGCCGACCAGCCTTCTTTATCGGTAAGACTTATGAAAAAGTGATAATCACCGTCGTCAAACAATCCGCTTGCATTTCCCGCAGGAATAGTGAAGGAAAGATTTGTTTCATACTCTTGCTGTCCTGAAGGAATATCATAATCCTGAATCAATATATATGGATTAACAGGTTCTTTGATTGGGTCGAGATGACATTCTGTTACTTCGGTACTATGAGCATGATGGTTGAAATTATTGTGTATATCAATGCTATATGAACCAAGTTGCACATTGTCGGTAAATTTCACTTTAAAAATAAAAGTTTCGCCAAAATACAGAGTGTCGCAACTCACTGGAAAAGCATCTTGAATGCTTAAATCAATTTCGGGTTTTTGGTTGTCTATGTCTTCATTCTTTTCGCATGCATTAAAAGCGAAGATGCAGGACATGATAACCGTAATAATACCTAATTTATTCATCTACAAAGCTTTTTACCAGCAGGTTGATAAACAACCTGCTGTAGATTTACAATCAGTAATTTAATTGATGGTTATAGGATAATGACTTGAAAAAGTCCAGTTGCCTCCAAAGGAATCTTTTGTTTTAACGACGATGTAATAATCTCCTGCAGTCCAAGTTGCTTCTTTAGGCGTAATATTGTTGTCCATAGCAGCACCTACAACGATACTTGCAGAAAAGCCATAAGATGTCGGGGTTGAAAAGTCGTGATTATGTAGTAATGTAATGGTGTTCCCGTCGTTAACCCCTGCATCTGTTAAGCCCTGGTCAACGCGAACCAGACCAATGAAAATCCCACCCAACGCAATATCATCACTGACAGAACCAGAAATACCAATGATTTGACCTGCTGAAAATGTTTGGTTTGTTGTTGGTGTTGATGAAAGCGAGATTGTCGGTGCGACTGCATCTGTAGGAGCCAGAATGGTCAGGTCTTCGATTTCGATGGCAGTTTGCTGACCATCTTCATCGGTAACTATAAAATGGAAACAGTATGTACCGGCTATAACGTTAAGCGGAATGTCGATGTGTTTGTGAAATGTTGTGTTTTTTAAACCTGCAAATTCGGTATAAACACTGTCGAATGTCCAAGCAGCGCTGTTGTCTTCCTGATGGATTAAGACTTCGATTCTGCTGATTCTTGCTTCAGCGACGACTTCGGCTTCTATATGTAAGTCGCTACCAATAATTCCGATTTGACTATTGTTAAGACCCAATTCAAGTCCACTAACAACTGGTTTTGCAGCTGAATCATCATCCTTATTACATGAGGTAAATATTAAACCTACAGCAAATGCCATTGCGATAAATAATACTCTTGTATTCATTTTTTTTAAAATTTATTTGTGATGCTTTCTTTACTTAATTTTTCCCGAAAATGGGATAGAAATATTTAAAATAAAATTTCGTCCCGGCTCAGGGACATTTATCAGCCTGTAATAGCTGGTGTGATTAAAATATTTGGTGTTCAACAGGTTTTGAACCTGCAATGAGAGGGTCAACTTTTGCTTTTTCAGTTTTACATCTCCTCCAAAACCTATATTAATAACCTGATAGCCATTTGTTATTTCTTCAGGTGGGACAATGTTATTCTGTGGAGCTGTTAGTTTGTAGTCAATCGACAAATACGCGTTTTCAACGAATTTCATTCGTTGCTTTTGATACTTCGCATTCAAAATAACCGAAGTGGGTGGAGAAAATGGCAGGGTAAACCCTTTCTTTTCCCCGGAGCGTTGTTCGGAATAGACATATTCGCCAATGACACCTATCTGCAAAGACTTTAATAACTGATAGTGCGCATGTAACTCCGTTCCATATCTGAGAACCTCGCTTTGGGTGTAATTGAAAACCTGGTTTCCGTTGCCATAAAGCCTGTCGTGTGCCGAGGTTGGATTAAGATAAATATAATTGGTGAAGTAATTCAGGAAAGGGGTAACTCCTATCGCAAAATGAGTTGTACTATATTCCAACCCGACATCAAGCTGATAGGATATTTCTGGTGATAATTCCGAATTACCCACCTCGTAACTGAAATTGTGATAATTAACACCATTGGCAGCAAGTTCTTTTGCAATAGGCATGCGGAAGCTTTTTCCTGCATTTACTTTGAACGACCACTTTTCGGCATTGTAATTATAACCCAGCGACCACGAAACATTTGAAAAATTCCGATTTATGTTGCCCGCTCTTTGAAGGTATTGGTATGCTGTATCATTATTACTAACAACAGGAGAAGGAAACCAATCGAAATATTTCTGGGCGTTGATTTCCCCGTAATCATAACGCACCCCCATCTGGATAAGGCTTTTTCCCGATAAGTTGTATTTCCCTAGCATGAATCCTCCAAGGTTTAACTGTGTATATGCAGGAATAATAAACCCCCGCCCAGCAATCCGATTATCCTGATAATCGCTGTTTATACCACAATGAAACTGAGTCATATCATTTGCTTTGTATGACACTTTCAGGTTGCCTGAATACACATGTTTATCAAACTGAAGTTCTAAATCGGGGCTGGCATTCAGTGAGGATGGATAAGTTCCTGGCATATATCCATGACTTACATATGGACTCCATTCCTGCCGGAAATTTCGCTGAAAACCCAAATCAGATACAAGTTCTACTTTGCCAAAGTTATACTGGCTTGTATTGATAACCTTCAAATGATTGACCGTTTGATATGGGTCGTTGATGTCTCTGCTCGATTTATCGTGTAGTTTTGTATCAACATTTCTCGGTTCCAATCCATGGGCATTGGCAAAAAAACCATTCTTGCTGTTTATGTCGCTGATATAAAACCTGCTTTGAAACTTTGTTTTAATAATTCCCAAGGTCAAATGCAGGTTCTGTTCCTTGCCGGCGGTATTTCGCAAATGCTTTTTATACAACGGTGCCCGATACGAATAAATATCTACGCTATCGGTTGGTACTTTGTAATCGCCAAAGTCGAGTATAGTAGCACGAAAATCGGCAAAAAACCATTTTTTCCTGACGTACAACGAAATGGAAGTCCCCACAAAATCATTGTTTGTCTTCCCGGACAAATCAACAGAGCCACCATACGAGCTATCAGCAGGAAGTTTCCTGTTTTTCATATCAATGACACCTCCCATTGCGTCGGAACCATACATCAACGAGGCAGGCCCTTTGATTATCTCAACATGATCAATGGCATACTGGTCAATCTCAAGTCCATGGTCGGCTCCCCATTGTTGGGCTTCATGCTTGATATTGTTTTCAACCACGACAACACGATTGAACCCAAGCCCGCGAATAACAGGTTTTGATTGTCCAGAACAAATATCGATGGTGGTTACGCCCGGCAATCTTTCGAGCGATTGCATAAGGCTACCACCAAGGTTTTGTTTCAGATAATCATCGTTTACTATTTCAATATTAAGCGATTGCTCTTTTTTTTGTATTTCTGTATAATTATCGGTTACAACGACTTCTTGTAATGTTAAGGCAGAAACGGATAGTTGAGCATTAAAGACTTTGTCCCTGTCAATTTTCAAGGTGTCTATGGTTGATTTTTGCCCCATAAAAGAGATCATAATCCTATAAGTCCCTGCATTTATGTCATTTATTACAAAATAGCCTGACTTATCAGTGATGCATCCTTTGTTTGATGGGAGGAGATAAACAGTTGCTCCCGGTAATGGCTGTTTGTTTTCATCCAAAACCGTACCTTTTAACTCATAGTTACCTTGTCCGAATGATGATATACATAAAATATTCATGCATAATAATAGCACGAAAAATTTACTCATATTGAAATAATTGAGAATTATGACCCCGAAGAATTATAAGAAAATGTTTATGAAAGGGATTAAACAGGAGGTGCCCGGGGTGACTTGAAGGCAAAGACTTCTTGATGCGTTTTGGTTACGGACAAGACTTTAAATACGCTGCAAATTGTTGGAATAACTGCCTCAAAAAAGGAAATATCAGGTAACGAATTTATTGAAAGCTGATATTCGCAAATAGGACAATGGCTGATTGAACTTGAATGAAGAATTGCTGTTTCGGTAGAACCAGGGCAATCGACAACATTGTGGCAGGGGACATTGTATGAAATACGATGAGAATGATGCCAGACAATATGAATGGATTGGAATGTGATAGGAAAGATAAATATTCCTAATATAATTACAGCAATATGTTTTTTAAATTCAAGCAATTATATTTGAATTTTATTTTTACAAATGGCACATGTGCCTTTGATGATGATCTCTGATTCTTCTTCTGTATAACCTTCGGGCAATTCTACTTTTTGCAATGTCACAGATTCCAGACATTGTACCGTATGACATTCGTTGCAGAAGAAATGAGCGTGTCCTTTTTTGTGTATGATTGAAGTATCAAGGGCATATTTTATGGTTTGATAGTCTATGACAATTTTATGAATGATGTGATGTTCTTCAAGGGTTCTGAACGAACGATAAAATGTTGTGCGGTCATAATTCCCAGAGAGGCGTTCCCTGATTTCGTTTTCGGAAAGAGCCTGATTCGCAGACATTATTACCTCAATTAACCCTTCACGGCAGCTTGTGCGTTTTAAAGAGTGACTATTTAGAATATCAATTGCGTTCATGAATGCATCATTGTTTTAAATGCAACAATGATGCAAATGTAATGAAATAGTACGAACAACACAAATACGTGCAAAAATTTTAGGGCTCTATCTTAGAACTATATATTTCTTTTCCAGCAATTTCTGCAGCTATCGCAACACAACGACTACAGGGTCGTAAAGCGTAGTAACGAGCATTTCGTTCTGATGGCGTTGCGTCTTCCGGTTGCCGCTTCGTTTTTAGTAAATCGGCGCAAATATAAGAACCCATTTCTTGCTTGAATTCTGCTGCAGTGCGTTGGACGGCCTGATAGTTGGTCGTTTTGGCTTGTTTGTCGGTTACATCTGTGGCCGGATAATGGAATCCGAGTACCATAAACATGCCACTGACTGCACCGCAAACTTCGCGCAACCTGCCCATACCCCCTCCGAAAGAGGAGGCAAATTTTGTTGCTGTTTCTTGATCTATACTGTATAAATCAGCGTAAGCCATTAATACAGATTGCGAACAATTGTATCCTTGTTCAAAAAAGTTGATGGCTTTTTGAGCCCGCTCTTCAATCGATTTATTTTGTTGTTCTGTCATATTGATATTTTTCAATTGCTTTTATTAAAAATGAAGGTGGTGGACATGGTTTCCAATTATTCAAACCGACAAACGCAAGTTCAGTCTCAGCTTGGTTTATTAATTCACCTTCTTCATTGTGAAGCTGATAAGTAAACCAAATACGTACACCTTTGATGGATTTTAAAGTTGTTTTAACTGTTAATAATTGATCGTATCCGGTGGTTTTTAAGAATTTGAATTTCATACCAATCACAGGACACATGACCCCTGCCTTTTCAATCGATTGGTAGGGGACACCAATATTTCGCAATAGTTCCCATCTTGCTCGTTCATAATACGTTGCATAGTTGGAATGATGAACGGTTCCCATTCTGTCCGTATCAGAGTAGGCTACCCTAAATGTATAGTCGTACGTTATCATTTGTCACGCTGGTATAAATCGATATTCTTTTTTTTGATTTTTGACAGCACAAGCCAGTTGTTTGAAGGCTGAATCAACGTTTTGGTCATCAAAAATATCGGTCAGATTTCCCTTGTCACAATCCTGACATATTAATTCGTTGATGGGAATTTGTGCCAAAACAGGAAGATTGAAAACCTCGGATAGTTTTTGAGCGCCTCCTTGGCCAAAGATCAGATATTTTTCTTCAGGATGTTTGGTTGGTGTAAACCATGACATATTCTCAACGATGCCTAAGATGGGAACTCCGATATGTTCATCTTTCAACATACCGATGGCCTTTTGCACATCTGCAAGTGCCATTTGTTGTGGTGTGGTAACAACTATTGCACCCGAAACATAAAAATTCTGGAGGAGTGTTATAAGCACATCCCCTGTTCCGGGAGGGGTGTCGATGATTAAATAATCAAGTTGACCCCATTCAGTTTCAGATAAAAGCTGCTTTAGGGCGTTGGTCACCATAGGTCCTCTCCATACGACTGCTTGTTTTTCGTCAAAGAAGAATCCGATGGACATAATCTTAAGACCGAATCGAATAAACGGCTCCATCAATTGTTTCCCGTTTTTCTCAATTAATGTGGGCCTGGCCTCATCTTTAATTTTGAACAATGTAGGAATGGACGGCCCGAAAATATCCGCATCTAAAAGGCCAATGGAATAGCCTTCACGGGCGAGCGTAAGCGCAAGACCCGATGCAACGGTAGATTTTCCAACACCGCCTTTTCCGGATGTGACCATGATGATCTTTTTGACATCCGGCAATTTGATTTTGACAATTTGATTTTTATGATTCATAATTAACTGTAATAATTTTTGAATAGCTATTCCTAATTCGTTTACTGATATCCGAATCGGGGGCATAATCGGTGATAGACTGACAATTGACCATGGCTTCAACCACGAGCGGATCAAATGGTAACTTACCAATAACTTGTATGCCGTTTTGATTGCAATAGGTTTCAATTCGAGATGTCATCTCTGTATTAATATCGAATTTGTTGATAATCACCTTTGTGTGCAAATGGAAACCGGCAGTCATTTCAAGCGTTCGTTTCAAATCGTGAAGTCCTGACATTGTCGGTTCGGTTACTATGACAACAACATCAACTCCGGTAATGGTACTGATTACAGGGCATCCGATTCCCGGAGGTCCGTCAATGATGATATTGGGGATTCCGGTTTCTTTTGCAATTTCTTTTGCTTTTTCACGAACCAGATTGACCAAGCGACCGGAGTTCTCTTCTCCCGGTGCAAGTCGCCCGTAAACCATTCTTCCGTTTTGAAAATATCCGGCATACATCCGGCTTTTGTCCTCATTAACCATATGAATGGCTTCATGTGGACAAATACGTGAACACAATACGCATCCGTCGCACAATGTTTCAAGAATGGTTACTTGATGATCTTTTTCAACGATGGCATCAAACCGACAGTAATCCATGCAAATGCCGCAATTGTCGCATTTCTCTTCATTTATGACTGCTTTTTGTCCCGACACAAAAGCGTATTCTTCTTCGCAAACTGGATTGAATAACAAATAAAGATTCGCAGCATCTACATCGCAGTCTGCCAAGATGATGTCATTTTGCAGCGTGGCAAATGCCGCACCAATGCTGCTTTTCCCGGTGCCACCTTTTCCGCTAATGATTGCTATTTCCATCGTGTTCAATAATAGAGTGGTATAACTGATCAAATGCTACGTCCCAATCGGGATGCAGGTTGGTTAATAGCTCTCCGTTTGAGTAGCTCATGGCAATTTTCTTTTCAAATGGTACAGTCATCAGCAATGGGATGTTTTCCAGTTGCAAGTAGTCGTAAATATCTTTATTTCCCAAATCTGCCCTGTTTATGATGACACCACAAGGTTTGTCCATACTTTTCAGTGTATCCACCGATTGCATTAAATCGCTTAATCCGAAAGGTGTGGGCTCGGTTACCAAAACCACATAATCGGCCGTCGCCACCGTTTGAATAAATGGACAGGATGTGCCCGGTGGGGAGTCTAATAAAATTAGATCAAACCCGCTTGCTTCCTTAATCGCAGATTTAATAACATTGACCGGAGAATAAACTCCTACATTCATTCTTGCTTCAATCAGAGCACTATTTGTTGAAATATTATACTGACTAACAGTGCCTAATAGATCATCTTTTTCCGAGATGGCATCGTCATTACACGCAACAGAACAAGCTCCGCATCCATGACAAAGCTCGTCCAGGACCTTGATCATTTTTGTGTCTTTCAGAAAAAAGATGGCATTGTAGTTACAGTACTCGTTACATTTCCCGCAATAGGTACATTTTGATTCGTCAATAACGGGTACCTTCTGGGTCACTTTATGAGTGTATTGCAATTCACCACTTAGAAATGCTCTGTCATTAGGTTCTTCTGCATCACAATCGACCAAAGCGATGTGAAGGCCTCTCTTTTGTAATACATTGAAAAGGTTGGTGGAAATAAATGTTTTTCCTGTTCCACCTTTTCCACTTGCAATGGCAATTTTCTTTATGGAATTCACTGAATTTGTTT
>CAYYJF010000052.1:0-2781 GCA_964472175.1 uncultured Bacteroidales bacterium
GTTTGAAATCCTTTTTTTTAAACAGCAAGCCCGTATGAAACAAATCCATGCTGACCGTGACGTCCTGGTGTTTTATCAATGTTTTCCAGCGTTTGAAACTATTGGCATCGGCATGCTTATGAACAAATACGAAGATACAATTTTCAGGCATGATGGACAGCAAAAATTTCAGATCCTGTTCATCTGCGTTAGCAAAGCCTGGATTTGAAACGACTACCATGTCAGGAATGGACTCGAAATCAAGGTTATGAATGGATTGAACGCCCAGGATCCTGGCCCGTTGACAGGCTTGCTGTATCCAGGAAAACAGGTCTGAATCGGAAAAATCCATCAGCCAAATGGTTTTTGGTTGAAAGTCGTTGACCAATCTGAAAAGCATTTCATTCGATCGAATGTCATTTTTTTCAATAAAATTGATTTTCTTTGAATCCTTGAGCTGGTTTTCAAAACAATAGTACGGATGTCGACATTCAAGCACCATGGAGGTCAATCTGTACAAGAAAGGGGAGTGAATCCCGTGTCCGCGATGGTTCGCAGACAATAGTAAGTGTTTGAGGTAGTTTGAAAAACGGATGGTTTTCATGCCGGATTTTTACTCGTTTCTTGTCCTGCAAAGTTAGTTTTCATTCGTGACAATTCAAGTTTGAAAAATAAATGATTGAAGAAGTTAATAAAGTTTAAATATTGAATATATTTGCGCCCAAATCTGGCAAAACAATGAAGCGAGAACAATCCGCTCAGAATCAACGATGGGAAAAATGGCGTACGCAGTGGAAAGCGGTGCCTGTTTTGAATGCCATATCACACATTCCTTTTATATTCAGTCTTTTGGGATTTGGATTGGTGTTGTTTGATATTGGATTTGATCAAGCGGCTGAGGATCAGGATTGGTTGGATCGATCGCTCATGTTGCTGTTTTCTTTGGAATTGGTCTTTCAGATTTTTAGATACGTTTTCAATACGCCTCTGTTTTCATCCAAAGTCTGGTTTTACGACGCTTTTCTATCGCTGTCCCTTTTATTGACACTGCTGGTGCTGGGAAAGGCGATACAGATTCCCCTGTTTGGTACGGATTTTTGGATGATGTTTTTGTTTGTGTTGGTGTTTTTTCGTGAACTGTCAGCAGAAAAAATTCAACTGAAAGCAACCCTGTTCAATCCGGCTCAGTTGTTTATATTGAGTTTTCTGGCCATCATTTTTCTTGGATCTTATGCCTTGACTTTTCCAAATGCAACGACCAATGGCATTGGATATCTCGACGCGTTATTTACTTCGACCAGTGCTGTTTGCGTCACTGGTTTGAGTGTGGTGGATACGGGTACTCAATTTACCTTGTTTGGGCAAATCGTCATATTGGTTTTGATCCAGTTGGGTGGTTTGGGCATCATGACTTTTACCAGTTATTTCAGCTATTTTTTCACGGGCGAATCTTCCTATGAAAATCAATTCATCATTCAGGAAATGACCAATTCAGGTAAGATTTCTGATGTTTTTCAAACCCTGAAACGGGTATTGATATTGACTTTTTCGATTGAAGCCATAGGGGCTATGTTCATTTTTAACAGCCTCAATCCGCAGTTGATACCGGATTTTTCCGATCAGATCTTTTTCTCCGTATTTCATGCAGTTAGTTCTTTTTGCAATGCAGGCTTTTCAACATTGTCAAATAGCTTTTATGATATGAATTATCGATTCAATTATCCCCTGCATTTAACTTCAGCCGGTTTGATTGTCATGGGAGGAATAGGTTTCCCCATCTTATTCAATTTCATCAATTACCTCAAATATCAAATCAAACATCTGTTTGTTCGAAAAAACCATCAACATCAGGCCTGGCTCATCAATCTGAATACGAGATTGGTTTTGGTGATGACGGCCATTTTACTTATCGGAGGTACGCTCTTTTTCTATCTGTTTGAATACAACCATGCACTTTCGGAGCATGGTGCTTTCGGAAAATGGGTGACCGCATTTTATGGTGCAGTCTGTCCAAGGACGGCAGGATTTAATTCTGTCAATATGGCCGATTTGCAAATGACAACCATCCTTTTATCGTATTTCTTAATGTGGGTTGGCGCTTCACCCTCCTCAACGGGAGGTGGGGTTAAAACAAGTTCTTTTGCCATCGCCATCCTCAATGCTTTTGGTTTGGCCAGAGGAAAGGATAAAATTGAAATTTTTGGCCGTCAATTGTCGGATTCGTCCATCAGGCGTGCTTACGCACAATTGGTGATGTCCATCCTTGTCATTTTTGTTGGTGTTTCTCTGGTTGTTGTCACGAACCCCCAATTGGCTTTGCATAAAGTTATTTTCGAGTGCATTTCGGCTTTTGGTACGGTCGGTTCGACATTGGGAATTACAACTTTGTTGAATGATTCCGGTAAAATCATCATTATTTTGCTCATGTTTGTTGGCAGGGTGAGCATGCTCAGTGTGTTGGCAGCTATTTTGAAACAAGTTCGTTATAAAAAATATCAATATCCCACAGAAGATATAACCATTAACTAATTGAAACTATATGAAATATATCATTGTAGGTTTGGGGCATTTTGGAACTTCGCTTGGTCAGAAATTGACCGCGATGGGTCATGAAGTCATTGGTGTTGATCCCGATATGGCCAAAGTTGAGGCCTGTAAGAATTTGATGGGTCATACGGTGTGCATGAACCCTTCCGACCCGGATGCTGTCAGTTCTTTGCCCATTCCGAATGCAGACGCAGTTGTGGTCTGTATCGGGATGAATGAAGGCGCCAACATTCTGGCAACGGCCATGATGAAACA
>CAYYJF010000052.1:2881-10616 GCA_964472175.1 uncultured Bacteroidales bacterium
GATTTAAGAAACAAATACAACATTTCCGTCTTGTCCACCATCAAACTGGTGGATACTAAAAATGCCATCGGTATTACGCGGCAGGTGAAACAGGTACAGGATGTGGCAACTGCCAAGACCTTGTTGGATGACAGGGATGTCATTTTGTTGTATGGAAAACTAAGCGACATTCAAAACTTTTTAAACAAAGAATAAAATGAATCAAATTGAATCCATTTTCAAACCTTTGGTTGAATCCCTTGGCAAATTTCTTTTTTGGGATCCGTTTAAAGCTTTGGGCTTGAATCTGGGTTCGGATGTGCCTTTTATTGTGGTTTGGCTCATACTGGGCGGGGTCTTTTTCACGCTGTATTTAAACTTTGTCAATATTCGTGGATTTGTCATTGGTTGGCGTTTGATGTTTGGCAAAGAAAAATCTTTTGCTGGAAAAGGTGAAACCTCTCATTTTCAGGCACTTTCAACGGCTTTGTCTTCAACCGTTGGCTTGGGGAATATTGCGGGGGTGGCTGTGGCCATCAGCATGGGTGGCCCAGGTGCGACATTCTGGATGATTGTTGCCGGACTTTTAGGCATGTCAACCAAATTTGCAGAGTGTACGCTCAGTGTCAAATACAGAACCATCGATGAAACCGGCACTGTTTCGGGAGGGCCGATGTATTATCTAAGAGATGGATTGAAAACCTTGGGTCTGTCAAAATTGGGGAAAGTGCTTTCCATCTTATTTGCGATCACCATTTCTTTTTCTGCCTTTGGCATCGGTAACATGTTTCAATCCAACCAGATACACGCGCAATTGTCCAATTTGTTCCCTGCGGTTGCGCCCCATGCCTTTTGGGTCGGATTGGTTTTGGCCATTTTAACGGGTTTGGTGATCATTGGTGGCATCAAGAGCATTGCCAAAGTTTGCGATAAATTGTTTCCAAGCATGGCCATTTTGTACATCGGCTTGTGTTTGATCATTATTTTTTCCAACATTTTCAATATCGGTGATGCTTTCAGGTTGATTTGGGATGGCGCTTTCAATCCGGATGCGGCCAAAGGCGGCATTGTCGGGGTGATGATTATGGGCTTCAGACGGGCTGTTTTTTCGAATGAAGCCGGTATTGGTTCAGCACCCATTGCACACTCCACGGTGAAAACAACCAAACCTGCAACGGAAGGCTATGTGGCGCTCCTTGAGCCTTTTATCGACACCGTTGTGATTTGTACCATGACAGCCCTGGCCATTATTTTTACCGGTGCCTACGAAAATGCCGGCAACTTGCAAGGTGCACAAATTACATCTGCTGCGTTTTTAACGCTCGGCAAAATTGGCCCTTATCTGTTGTTGCTTTGTATGCTGTTGTTTGTCTTTTCGACATTGGTGGGTTGGTCGTATTATGGCGTGAAAGGCTTTGATTTTTTGTTTGGTGGATTGTCAAAGCGTTTGACGGGAAATCGGAAATATGCCGGATTGACCTACCAGCTCATCTATTTGGTGGTTGTGGTGATTGGTGCGATGGCCAATTTGTCCACCATTGTGGATTTTTCCGATATGCTCATTTTGGCCATGTCTTTGCCCAATCTCCTGGGTCTGTATTTGCTTGCGCCCTCAATCAAGTCGGAGATGCGTGATTTTCAGCATCAACTCAAACTCAACAAAAGCAGGCTCAAGTAGCATTTCTGGGCCTTTGAACCACATTTTTATCGGCATTCTGCTGTTGTGTAATAAAATGATTAGTAATAAGATTGTTACTATTCGTTTTATTACATATATTTGTCTTCGAACAAATGTCTTAAATACTTGATGGGAAACAAACCTTTTATATTTGGAGTAACCGCATCGGGAGACAACTTCACCGATCGGGAAAAGGAGACAGCTCGTTTGCTCTCCAACTTTAAGCACGGAGTAAATTCAGTGATCATATCACCTCGTAGATGGGGAAAAACCTCATTGGTTAAGAAAGTTTGCAATCTTGCACAATCAGACAATTTAAGAATCGTCTATCTGGATATATTTACTTGCCGTACCGAAAAGGAGTTTTACGATGCTTTTGCTTCCGCCGTTTTAAAACAGACCTCGTCAAAATTTGAAGAGTTGATGGAGCATGCGAAGATATTTCTTTCTCGTATCAGTCCAAAATTTTCGATAGGATCTGATCCGATGACCGATTTTTCCGTCTCACTAGAAATCAACGCAAAGAGCGATGATGAAGTTGAAATCTTGCAGTTGCCTGAGAAAATAGCCCAAAAGAAGGGCATGAACATTGTTGTCTGCATCGATGAATTTCAGCAAATAGGGGAGTTTAAAGACTCCAAAACATTTCAAAAAAGGCTACGTACCGTGTGGCAGCTCCAGCAATCGGTCTCGTATTGCTTATTCGGCAGCAAAATGCACCTGATGAACGAATTGTTTGAGAAGAAGAGTTTGCCCTTTTATAAATTCGGAGACACGGTCTTTCTTCCCAAAATATCTACTCCCGATTGGGTTTCCTATATTTGTGAACGTTTTGAGCGTACAGGCAAATCGGTGTCTAAGGAGTTGGCAGAGAAAGTATGCACGGCAGTTGACAATCACTCCTCATACGTTCAGCAATTCGCGTGGTTGCTTTGGATTCATACCGAATACACCGCCACCGAGCAAAATTTTACAGAAGCGCATCAGGATATAATAGACCAAAATACGCCAATATTTGAAAAGCAAACAGAAAATCTATCTGCTTATCAGCTGAATTTTCTCCGTGCGTTGGTTGATGGCGTACAAAGCGAATTTACCTCTGCGGGAATTTTGCAAAAATATCGTTTAGGCTCGTCTGCCAATGTCAGCATCATCAAACGTGCTCTTATCAAAAAGGAGCTGATCGAGATCGAAAACAAACAGATTACATTGGCTGACCCGGTGATGAAACTATGGCTAAGGCAGACTTTTTCTCACTCTTTCAGGTGAGCCTGCTAGGTTTCCTGAAATCAAAAATGGCTAACAAGTTGTTTTACAACTGTTAGCCATTTTCTGGTACCCAGAGCCGGGATCGAACCGGCATGGAAGTGAATCCACTGGTGTTTGAGACCAGCGCGTCTACCAATTCCGCCATCTGGGCGTTTAGCGGATGCAAAAGTACAATCTTTTTTTGAATTCGCAAATGCCAGAGGACTAAAGTTTCCAGTTTTTTCGGCTTTTTTTATCCTATTTGATGCCGTGCATCCAGGTTTTGACTTTTTTCGAGAGGATCCACATGAAAAGAGCAAACACAATAGACAAACCGGCAGGCAGTGAAAACAAAGAAGTGAGTGGCCAGGTTTCATACAAACTGGCCAATTGACCGGCTAACAGGTTGCCAAAGAAACTTGACATCAACCACACCCCCATGAGCATGGACATGTATTTAGCCGGTGCCAGCTTGGTGACCATGGAAAGTCCGATGGGCGACAAGCACAATTCGCCAGTGGTGCAAAAGAAATACAACATCACCAACCACAGCATGCTGACAGGGCCTGTTTTTAAGTACACACTGGCACCAACAGCCACGATGGCAAAGGCAATGCCCTGAAGTAGCAGTCCCCAACCGAATTTAACAGGGATGGAAGGCTCTTTTTTTCCGAGTTTGCGCCACATGGTTGAAAACATAGGAGCCAAAAGGAGGATAAAAACAGGGTTGATGGCCTGGAAAAAAGACGAACGAATTTGGAAACTGGCGAGGCCGAAGAAGTTGATGACAGGCAGCCTGGTTGCTTCGTCCGCAAAAAAGGTCAAGGAAGTGCCGGCTTGTTCAAAAAAGGCGAAGAAAAAGACGGCAAAGAAAGTGAACGTGAAAATGGCTTTGATTTTGTCCTTTTCCTGCTTGGTGAGGGGTGCATTGGATGGCGCATTTGCATCTGAATCCAGCATTTTTCCAACGGGTTTCAGTCCGATGTCTCCAAGGAACCTTTTCTGAAACACCAAATAGCAAATCAATCCGAAAATCATGCCGCCTCCGGCAGCCATGAATCCATATTTCCAAGCAATCGCCTGACCCAGGTAACCGCAAACAAAAGGTGCAATAAATGCACCCAGATTGATGCCCATATAAAAAATGGTAAAGGCCCTGTCGCGTCTTTCATCGTTTGGCGCATAGAGTTCACCCACGATAGAGGAAATATTGGGTTTAAAAAACCCATTTCCAATGATGATCAGCGTCAATCCCACGATCAAAGAAAGGAGGGGTGGTATGATCTCGTATGAAGCCAAGGCAAATTGCCCTAGAATCATAATTGATGCGCCAATCACAATAGAATGTCGCTTTCCTATGTATTTGTCAGCCAGAAAGCCGCCAATCAAAGGGGTTAGATAGACCAATGCCGTAAACCAGCCATACACTTGTGAGGAAACTGATTTGCCAAATCCGATGACACTGCTCGTCATAAACAATGCCAAAATAGCCCGCATACCATAGTAGTTGAAACGTTCCCACATTTCTACGGTAAACAGCAAATAAAGACCCTTGGGGTGTTTTTCAGTGATCGTGCCCATTTGAATGATTTATAGTTGGATGACTCCTTATCTTGGGCGGTAAAAGTAAAATATTATCTTCAAGTTTACAAGAATCACCCTTTAACCAAAATTAATTGGTAGGTTTTCTTTTTTACTTTACTTTTGCCGAACATCCATTCACAAACCACCAAACATTGAAAACACCGATGAAAAAAATCGCAATATGCCTTTCTTTCCTGTTGACCATCTTTTCCACCGTTCAAGCACAATGGCAATTGGGTGTGAGAGGCGGCGTTCAATCCTCCTTTTTTTATACGGAATCCAATGTCATGAATCAGCAAAATCCTGGTATTGGATATGAGCTTGGTGTTTTTGGTCAATACAAAATGGGTGCATTTGCCTTTCAGCCGGGATTGCGCTTCTCCAACCGTACCCTTTGCATAGAAGATGCCAATGATAAATTTTACCTGAGTCGCTATGCCAATTTGGATGCACAGCACCCCCGTTTGCAATTTTCATCCAATTTTATTGAACTGCCCCTGAGCATGTTGCTCAAAATCAAAATGAAAGAAACGAAACTTTTGTTTGAAGCCGGACCTCAGTTCGCCTTTAGACTGAGTGGCGCATTCAATGGTGATGCCGATGCTTTTCGTGCTTATGACGATGCCATGCCGTTTCGGAAATTTGATGTCGGACTTGGTTTGGGCACAGGTCTTGAATTCAACAAGGTGGTGGTCGGGTTGCGCTGGGACTGGTACTTAAACCGAATGGGAAAGCAGATTGTCAATGATATAAGCAATACAGGTGAAGGCAATGTCTTTCATCAAATGAAATACAACAACCTTCAATTGACCGTTGGATATTTGTTCTAACGTATTTTCAGAAAGTTCAGCAAATCCATCGGTTTGTCGATGGTGTAATCGGCCCCATGCTCCAACAATTCATTTCTGGAGCGAAAACCCCAGGTCACCCCAATGGCCGTCATTCCTGCGTTTTTTGCCGTATGCATGTCAATACTCGAATCTCCAACGAACAAGACTGAATCCGGCTGTACCTGTAATTTTGTGCAAATGTTCAGTGCTTCTGTCGGATCCGGTTTTCTGAGCCCACCCTCACTGGTTCCAATAATGTATTGAAAAGACCATTTTCCCAACAGTTTTTCTCCAATTTTTTGCGTGAAAAGATCCGATTTGTTCGACAAAATAGACTTGGAGATGTTGACGGTTTCCAGATGATCCAACAAGTTTGGAATGCCCTCATATAAAACCGTTTTCTCCAGTAAGTTTTTATTGTATTCTACCACCAAAGCCTCATACAACTGTGAAATTTGCAGTTCGGTTTGGGCTGATTTTGGCAAAGCATCCTTCACCAGATTTTTCATACCCCGTCCAATGAACAAACGATAAGCGTCGTAGGGATGCGGTGAAAACCCATTTGCAACCAGTGCCCGATTCATTGCATCTGCAATATCATGCAGCGAATCAATCAATGTCCCATCCAGGTCAAAAATAATGGTCGAAGAAAGTGTAAATGCGTTCATGCAACAAAGGTAATCGATTTGGTTTGGTCGAATAAGCATTTTAAAGTAAATTTGCAGCTGTTTTTAAACAACGCAGGCTCCAAAAAAACTATTATAAGTCATTTAAAATGAACAAAATTCTACGTAAAACCGAATATTCTGATTTGGTTGTCCGCTTCGACATCGAAGCGCCTAAAATAGCCAAAGCCAGAAAAGCAGGTCATTTTGTCATCGTTCGTGTTTGTGAAAAAGGAGAACGGGTACCATTAACGATAGCCGCATCTGATGTTGAGAAGGGAACCATCACACTTGTGGTGCAACGCGTAGGAAATTCCTCCAAAAAACTCTGTGCATTAAACGAAGGCGACTATATTGAGGATGTTGTCGGGCCACTTGGAAAGGCCACACACATTGAAAACTTCGGAACGGTGGTTTGTGCAGGCGGCGGCGTAGGTGTTGCCCCTTTGCTTCCCATCGTACAAGCCATGAAGCAAGCCGGAAACAGGGTGATCACCGTATTGGCAGCCAGATCGAAAGATTTAATTATTCTGGAAGATGAAATGCGGGCTTCCTCCGATGAAGTCATCATCATGACCGATGACGGATCCTACGGCAAACAAGGATTGGTCACCAATGGCGTTGAAGACATTATTTTGCGAGAAAAGGTAGATTTGTGTGTCACCATCGGGCCGGCCATCATGATGAAATTTGTATCCTTATTAACCAAAAAATATGCCGTGCCAACCATGGCTTCTTTGAACACCATCATGGTGGACGGAACCGGAATGTGCGGCGCCTGTCGCGTAAGCGTGGGGGGCAAAACCAAATTTGTCTGTGTTGATGGACCCGAATTTGATGCCCACGAGGTGGATTTTGACGAGATGATTCAACGCCTGAGGGCATATAAGGATGTAGAATAATGGAAAAGATGACACGAGAAGAATATAGAAAAGAAGCCTGGCGTGAGGATTTGAGAAAAAGCATGAAGGCCAAAGAACGTACAGACATTCAACGCGTTCACATGAATGAATTGGATCCCGTTGTACGAAGCAGAAACAATGAGGAAGTCAATTTGGGTCTGAACAAAGATCAAGCCATGTTGGAAGCCAAAAGGTGTGTTGACTGTGCCAATCCAACGTGTATTCAAGGTTGCCCTGTGAATATTGACATTCCGGGTTTTATTAAAAATATTGAACGCGGCATGTTTCTGGAAGCCGCCAAGGTCTTGAAGCAAACTTCTGCACTACCTGCGGTTTGCGGTCGCGTTTGTCCACAAGAAAAACAATGCGAAGAGCAATGCTTTTACATTCAGAAATTGGGAAAAGAAGCTGTTGCCATCGGTCATTTGGAAAGGTTTGCTGCCGATTACGAAAGAGAAAGCGGTCAAATTTCTGTACCTCAAGTTGCTCCTTCCAATGGACGTAAAGTGGCTGTGGTCGGATCTGGTCCTGCCGGTTTGGCCTTCGCCGGAGACATGGCAAAATACGGCTATCAAGTCACCGTTTTTGAAGCATTGCACGAAATAGGTGGTGTGTTGAAATATGGTATTCCCGAATTTCGTTTGCCCAATCACATCGTCGATGTCGAAATTGACATCCTCCAAAAAATGGGTGTTGAATTTGTAAAGGATTGTGTCATTGGACGTACCATTTCATTTGACGATTTGAAATCAGAAGGATTTGAAGCTGTTTTCATTGGCAGTGGTGCTGGATTGCCCAATTTTATGAACATTCCGGGCGAAAATCTCATCAATGTCTTGTCATCAAACG
>CAYYJF010000052.1:10716-12470 GCA_964472175.1 uncultured Bacteroidales bacterium
CCCAATTTTATGAACATTCCGGGCGAAAATCTCATCAATGTCTTGTCATCAAACGAATACCTCACACGCGTGAATTTGATGGATGCTGCCAATCCGGAAACCGACACCCCTGTGCCTTTCGGAAAAAATGTGGTGGTTGTTGGTGGTGGAAACACCGCGATGGACTCTGTCAGAACAGCCAAAAGGCTGGGTGCAGAGCGCGCCATCATTGTGTATAGAAGATCTGAAGAAGAAATGCCTGCACGTTTGGAAGAAGTCAAACATGCCAAAGAAGAAGGCGTTGAATTTTTGACACTCCACAACCCCATTGAATATCTTGGCGACGAAAAAGGCCGCGTGAAACAAGTTAAATTGCAAAAAATGGAATTGGGTGAACCCGATGCATCGGGTAGAAGAAAGCCTGTGTCCATTCCCGGTGCAGTTGAGTTGGTCGATGTCGATGTCGTCGTTGTGAGCATCGGCGTTTCTCCCAATCCGCTAATACCCAGTTCAATAGATGGTCTTGATGTGAGTAGATGGGGTACCATCAACGTCAATGAAGACATGCAAACCACCATCCCGACATTGTTTGCTGGTGGCGATATCGTCCGTGGAGGTGCTACTGTAATTTTGGCCATGGGTGATGGCAGAAAAGCCGCATTGGCCATGCACAATTATTTAAACAAATGAAGTATTTCCTGATTTTGCTGTTTTCTGCAGTCTCTCTTCTTTCCACTGCCCAATTCTCATTGGGCGGTGTGGATGATTACATCAAAAAAAGAGCGGAGGAAGCAGAACAACAGCGCATTCAGGACAGCATCCGTTTGGCAGATCTCGAAGCCCAACGTTGGAAAGAAAACGATGTGCGTTATCGAATCCAATGGGTCAACATGGTTTCATACAGGCAAACCGTGGGCTTGATTCAAAACTCTTACAATTTATCCTATTATGGGTATTTGACGTCCAAAGACGCATGGACTTACCCCATCAGTTTGCGTTTGATCGGATCTGAATCATTCAACGAACAAAACCTAAGTACCGGCGTCAAAGACTGGTCACAGTGGGTGACGGAACTGGGTATGTCCGGATTTCGAAAATTGCACAAGGAGCAATATCTATCTCTTGGATTGCATCTTCCATTGGGTTTTGAGCGCTATCGCACACTCAATGAAACGACTGCAACCAAAAAACATTGGCATGGATTGATCGGACTTCGTGTGGAAGAAAGACTCATGTATATTTCTGATCGAAAAACTGGTCTGATGATGAGTGCCGGTTTTTATCAATTGCTGCTCAATTCCAAACGGTATCATTTCGATGCCGGCTTTTCACTCGAAGTAGGGATCAAATTCTAATTTATACCATTTGCATCACCGCTTTTTATGGTTTGCATTGTTTGGTAAATCACATCCAAACATCTGATTGTATATTTGTATTGATATACAAAATTCATCAGTAACAGTCTATTTTATGAAACAAGGTTTAAGGTACGTCCTTTCCCTGCTTGTGCTTTCGATGGCGTTGGTGTCGTATGCTCAGAAATACACCAAAGGGGCTTATGCGGAGTTTACGAAGACTTCGTTTATCAACAAAAAAATTTCCTTTCAGCTTTCCGGTGAAAAATTGGTTTCGTATGGTTTTGTGTACAATACGGAAGACAGCACTCAAACCATTCATGTCAAACTATTTAATCCGGATTATGCCATTTTCAAGGAAATGTCCTACGTGGTGCCCGATTCAATCATGATCAACATGCACGAAGGTGGCATCAAGGT
>CAYYJF010000053.1:0-3377 GCA_964472175.1 uncultured Bacteroidales bacterium
TATGTGGAAGCCTATTTGAGGATTTATGGAAACAGTGGCATTCACATGGCGCAGCGCATTGTGTACAATTTTGAAGAAGAATTGACCGATCGCGGCATTGGCACCATCTCTGAGTTGTTTGACGGGAACCCTCCTTTCAGGGGTCGCGGAGGCATCTCCTATGCCATGAGTGTGGGAGAAATTCTCAGAGCACATCGTTTGATCAAACAATACATAGAAAAACTAGAATCCGAAGAATGAAAGCACTGATGTTTGGTTGGGAGTTTCCTCCGCACATTCTTGGGGGTTTGGGAACGGCAAGTTATGGTTTGACCAAAGGCATGTCCATGCAACCGGATATGGACATTGTTTTTGTCATTCCCAAACCACATGGTGACGAAGACCAAAGTTTTTTAAAAATCGTTGGTGCTTGTCAAACGCCTGTTGTATGGAAAGATCCGGACATGGAGACCTTGCAGCGACACTTGAACGGCGTCATGGACACCGAATCATATTATGCTTTGAGAAATCACATCTATGCCGATTTCAGATACCTGCACACCAATGCTTTGGGATGCATTGAATTTTCGGGCAAATATCCTTCCAATTTGATGGAAGAAATCAACAATTATTCCATTTGCGCGGGTGTCATTGCACGCAAGGAATCGTTCGATGTCATTCATTCGCACGATTGGTTGACTTATCCCGCTGGGATTCATGCGAAAAATATCAGTGGAAAACCCCTTGTGATTCATGTACATGCCACCGATTTTGACCGGAGTCGTGGTCAGGTAAACCCGCAAGTGTACAGCATAGAAAAAGACGGCATGGATCATGCAGACCACATTCTTTGCGTCAGCGACCTGACCAGAAATACGGTGATCAGAAAATACCATCAACACCCCTCCAAGGTCACCACGGTTCACAACGCCGTCGACCCTTTGAGCCCTGAAATAGAATCGATTAAACCCATCAAATGTGGCGACAAAGTGGTTACGTTTCTTGGACGTATCACCATGCAAAAAGGCCCGGAATATTTCGTTGAAGCAGCGGCCAAAGTGCTGGCCAAAACAAAAAACGTACGCTTTGTGATGGCCGGAAGTGGTGACATGATGGAAGCCATGATTCGGCTTGCCAGTAAAAGAGGCATCAGCGACAAATTCCATTTCACAGGCTTTCTTCGTGGAAATCAGGTGTATGAAATGCTGAAGTCCAGCGATGTGTATATCATGCCATCTGTTTCAGAGCCATTTGGCATCTCCCCTCTGGAAGCCATGCAAGTTGGGGTACCAACCATTATTTCAAAACAATCTGGTTGTGCCGAAATATTAAACTGCGCCATCAAAACAGATTATTGGGACATTGATGCCATGGCCGATGCCATTTATTCCATCATCACGTATCCAACCCTGTATGATTTTCTAAAGCTGGAAGGGAAAAAAGAAGTGGATGAAATCAAATGGGAATATGCAGGACAAAAAGTTCGATCTATTTACAACCGCGTTTGCAACAAATGAATAAGATATGAAAACAATTTGTTTTTACTTTCAAATACACCAACCCCTGCGTCTGAAACGGTATCGTTTTTTTGACATTGGGAACGACCCTTACTATTATGATGACTTCAGCAATGACAGCATCTTGGAAAAGGTGGTTGAAAAATCGTATTTGCCTGCCAACAACCTGCTGCTGGAAATGATCGAAACCTATCAGAAAAAACTCAAGGTTGCCTTTTCTATATCAGGCGTTGCGCTGGATCAATTGGAACAAAAGGCTCCGGAAGTCATTGACAGCTTTAGACAGTTGGCCAAAACAGACTGTGTAGAATTCCTGGCTGAAACCAATGCGCATTCACTTTCTTGCCTTGAAGACCCGATTGAATTCAGAAATCAGATCGAACAACATGCCAAACGCATCGAAAGCCTCTTTGGGAAAAAACCAAAAACCTTTAGAAATACGGAGCTCATTTATTCGGATGAAATTGCTCAAATTGTCTCAGAAATGGGTTACAAAACCATTTTGACAGAAGGCGCAAAACACATTCTTGGATGGAAAAGTCCCAATTTCGTCTATCAAAGTACGGCAGGTCAAAATGTCAAACTATTGCTCAACAACAGCAAACTGAGCGATGATATCGCTTTTAGATTTTCCGATAGACAATGGAAAGAATGGCCTTTAACGGCGGACAAATTCATCGATTGGATAGACAAACATCCATCCAACGAACCCATTTTCAACTTGTTCATGAATTATGAGGCATTTGGAAATTTCCAATCGAGAGAATCGGGTATTTTTGAATTTTTCAGGGCTTTGCCCCGATTTGCTGCCGAAAAAAACATCAGTTTTTCAACACCTTCAGAAGTTTCCGCCAAATTAAAAGCGGTGGAAGTGCTTTCCGTTTCCTACCCCATTTCATGGGCGGATGAAGAAAGGGATGTCAGTGCATGGTTGGGGAATTCATTGCAGCAAGAAGCCTTTAAAAAGCTGTATAGCATCGGTGAGCGTGTTCGAATGAGCAAAGACAGAAGGCTGTTACAAGACTGGTTGTATCTGCAAACCAGCGACCACTTTTTCTACATGAGCACCAAGCGTTCAGCCGATGGCATCATTCACCAAAAATTCAGCCCATTCGACTCTCCTTTTGATGCGTTCACAAATTACATGAATGTTTTAAGCGATTTCATCAAACGCGTTGAAGCACAATTTCCGAGCAGCGTGGACAACGAAGAATTGAATTCTCTGTTGACAACCATTCAAAATCAGGAAAAGACCATCCAAAAGCTGGAAAAAGAGATTAAAAAGTTCAAATCAAGTGTGAAAACGGGGGAATAAATTTTCCCCTTTTTTTTGAATTACTCTTTGGTATACACCATTCGGAGTTGCATTGGATTGGATGCATGCACACCACTTCTGATTTTAACCGCAGCAGGCGTAATCAGATGCTCCAGCCTGACCACCTCTTCACTCGAATTTTTAACCGGATTCACAGGTATGATCATCATCGTACTGAAAGGCGTAAAATCGATCGTTCCACCTTTGTTGTAACGGATCATTTTTTGGGCATAATAGCTCATATTAAAGACATACCTACCCTCCGTTGCATCATAATCTGCAATAAATGAAGACTTTCCATCATTCACATGGAAGCCATTAAAGAAATCCGTAACCTTGGCAGAATCCACCAACAACAACTTCGTTGGTTTTTCAAATGCATAATCAAAGGTTTCTTCAATATCTGCAGCTTCCACATACAACTTGAAGGTATTGATGGTGGCATCTTTCAATTTACCATTGTTGGCATTGAATAAATCGGGAGATAGACGCACTTTTGTGAACATGCCGGCAGGTGCATAAATGTAATTCAACGAATCTGTAGGCTGCACATTCAATTTATTTTT
>CAYYJF010000053.1:3477-12173 GCA_964472175.1 uncultured Bacteroidales bacterium
ACTGTCCTGAAACACGGTTTCGGAAACAACACTCATGGTGTCATAATAAACGTTTACAACATCCTGACCTGGCTGAACAGATGAACCTATGAGACTGTCTTCTGAACACGAAACGGAAACAAGCGCCAAACAAAGGGCGACAAGTACGTTTAAGATGACTTTTTTCATGAATACAAATTATTGCTCCAATACTTGATCGTAAAAATCATTAAATGCTTCGATATAATTATCAGGAGATTGGTATTCCAGAAACAATTTACCTGAATTTTCGGCGGCTTCCTTGAGCGATTCTGACATGGTCGGACTGGCTTGAATGATGCCATCTGAAAATTGAAACGCCAATTTATTCAAAGCTTCAAAAGTTACTTCTCCGGAAATTTCTTCAACATCCCCGGCATTGATACCGTCAAGCATCAATTTGGATGAAAAGCCATCTCTGAAAGGAACTTGAAAGGGATTGTCATAAGCAGAATAGACCACTTTCGCATTTTTAAAACAAGGATCATCAGAAAATGCCTTTTTGATGTACAGTGGTGCCAAAGCAGTCATCCATCCATGGCAATGAACCACATCGGGAACCCATCTCAATTTTCTGACAGTTTCAATCACACCCCTTGAATAAAAGATGGAACGATCATCGTTGTCTTCATATTCGGTGCCATTGTCATCGGCTACCGTATTCTTTCTCTGAAAAAAATCATCGTTGTCGATAAAATAGATCTGCATCCGGGCAGCCTGGATGGATGCCACTTTGATGATCAAAGGGTAATCATTATCGTCAATGATCAAATTCATTCCCGACAATCGAATGACTTCGTGCAATTGATTTCTACGTTCATTGATGTTTCCGAATCGGGGCATAAAGGTTCGGATTTCTCTACCTTTTTCTTGAATGCCCTGCGGCAATTCGCGACCTATCGTTGCAATTTCGGATTCCGGTAAATAAGGAAAAATTTCCTGACTAATAAAAAGAACCTTTGTGGGTTTCATGATTGGGAACGTTCTCGTGAAAAAATAATGTGTACAAAGATAGTAAAAAAAAATATCAACAAGTTCAAGTAATTGGGTGATTATTTCGCCGTTTGACATTTATTTAGTTTTTTTGCAAGCCATTTTAAGAAGGCCAAAAACAAGGCCTTTCCTTTGTAAAAGTAAAAGAGCCTTTTAACAACGATTACCCTTTATTTAAAGGGTTACTCAAAGAATAAATGATGCAAGTATTTGATAAAACAATAGACTTACAGCGCTTTTTAAACCAAAAAAGAGCTGAAGGCAAATCCATTGGCCTTGTTCCAACCATGGGTGCATTACACCAGGGGCATCTGGAGCTGGTGAAACGTTGTACCCATGAAAACAACATTTCTGTTGCCAGTATTTTTGTAAATCCCACGCAATTCAACGACAAGAAAGACCTTGAGTTGTATCCAAGGACACCGAAAGAAGACATGGAACTGTTGGAAAGCGTCAACTGTTCGGTTCTGTTCATGCCCTCTGTCGAAGAAATGTACCCAACGCCCGATGAGCGGGCATTCGACTTCGGTCCGCTTGAAAGGGTGATGGAAGGCGCTTTCAGACCAGGACATTTTAACGGAGTGGCTCAAATCGTGAGCAAATTGTTTCAAGCCGTGACCCCCGACAGCGCTTATTTTGGCGAAAAAGATTTCCAGCAATTGGCCATCATTCGGAAAATGACCAGTGACCTTGGATTGCCCATTCAAATAGTTCCCTGCCCCATTGTCCGTGAAAAAGATGGATTGGCCATGAGTAGCAGGAACAAAAGGTTGCGTGAGGTCGAACGTGAAAAGGCTCCTAAAATCGCTGAGTTTTTAACGAAAAGTCTTACCTTTGCCAATGCAAAGACTGTTCAGGAAACAATCGGGTTTGTAATTAACGGATTGTCATCAGATTCGGTTTTCAAAATGGATTATTTTGAAATTGTGGATGGGGACAGCCTACAACCGGTCAGGGAATGGGATTCGTCCGATTACATTGTAGGTTGTATTGCCGTTTATTGTGGTCCGGTTCGATTGATTGACAACATTGTATATAAAAAGAAATGTTTGTAGAAGTTTTAAAATCCAAGATTCATCGCGTTCGCATTACTGAATCGAACCTGAATTATATTGGCAGCATCACCATTGATGCAGATTTAATGGATGCAGCCAACATCATTGAAAATGAGAAGGTTTCGATCGTCAACAACAACAATGGCGAAAGATTCAACACCTATGTCATTGAAGGTGAAAGAGGTTCCGGAACGATTTGTATCAATGGAGCAGCCGCAAGATTGGTTCAGGTCGATGATGTGGTCATCATCATGGCCTATGCAGCAATGGATTTTGAAGAAGCCAAAACCTTCAAACCAGCCATCATTTTTCCGGACACCAGAACAAACAAACTCATTTGAAATTCTCCAGTATTTCCATCGTTCCTACCCGCATCGCCTGTTCATTTGACTGTCGCTTCATGGCGAATCGAACCATGAAGTTGCTGCACGTTCTTGTGATCCTTTTATCGTGCTATTCCTGCCGGAGCGATGCTCAAACCGTATCCCCGGTTTCTATTTTTGGACCCACAATCCATGCTTACGATACGGTGAATTTTAACTATTTCGACCTCCCCATCAAAATCAAACCCTATCTGAGCGGAAATTTTGCCGAAATCAGATCCAACCATTTTCATTCCGGCATTGACTTTAAAACGCAACAGCGTTCGGGTATTCCTATTTACGCTCCTGCCGATGGTTGGGTTTCCAGATTACGAAGAGAATCATTTGGCTTCGGTCTGGCCTTGTATTTGGATCATCCCAACGGATTCACCACGGTCTATGGACACCTTCAGCAATTGTCGCCCTCTCTGGACAGCACACTCAAGCAACTTCAATACGAAAAGAAAACGTTTGCCCTGGATACCTTGTTTTCGACCAAAGGTATTTTTGTAAAAAAGGGTGAACTCATCGCCTATTCCGGCAATTCCGGTGTTTCTTCAGCACCGCACCTGCATTTTGAAATTCGTGAAACCATATCGGAGAAAACGGTGGACCCCTTGCTTTGGCTTCATCCGAGTTTTGCAGACACCAAACCCCCGAGAATCAACCAATTGGCTATTTATGCCATGAACGGCGCCGGAGGAATTGGCAACAAACAGGAAAAAATGATTTTAAATGTGGTCAAAGACAAAACGGGCAAATATGTCTTGTCCGGAAAACCCACAGCCTGGGGATTGATCGGCCTTGGCATCAATGCGTATGATTACATGGATGGCACCAGCAACATCTATGGCATTGCCGACATCAAGTTGTACAAGGAAGACCTTTTGATTTTTCATCAGCATATGCGCGCTTTTCATTTTGACGAGACCAGATATGTCAACACGCTGATTGATTTTGATTATGCCAGAAAATACAAGCGATATTTTCTCAAGTCCTTTATTGACAATGGCAATAGACTGACCATTTTCCCGCAGGCAACAAATCGGGGGCTGATACAAATTGATTCGGCAAAAAACCATGCATTTTATTATGTTTTGACCGACATCAAAGGCAATGCTTTTAGATTGGACTTTCAAATTGAGGGAAAACCTCAGGCTTTTTATGAAAAAGTGCCTGCCGGTGATCGTCTATCTTGTGAGATTCCGCAACAATTTTTCCGCAACGATTTCAAGCTTTTTATTCCTGTTGGCGCATTGTATGAGGATTTGTACATACAATACAAACAAGAGCCATCAAAAGCTTTGTCAGACCTCTACCACATTCACAATGGGAATACACCTTTACACAAGCCAGCTCAGGCATGGTTTCGGATTCAGAAGGACACCCTTCAAATAAAAAATCACTATTATTTGGTCAAAAAAAATGCGGATCAAACAACATCCAGGATTCAGGCCACCTATCAGGAAGGTTGGATGAAGGCCGATATCAAAGATTTTGGGACCTACCTGGTACAGTCGGATAGTATTCCACCAAAAATAACGCTTTTGGGGCTTGAAAATGTCAGCAAAAACAACGTAATTCGCATTCGGATATCGGATGCTGCATCCGGAATTCAATCGTGGGAAGGCAACATTGACGGTGCATGGGTTTTATTTGAACTGGATGGCAAAACGGGCATGTTGACCTGTCAATTGAACAGATGCAGCATCAGAGCCGGAATAAACCACCAGCTGAAGCTCCGAGTGACCGATGCTTGCGGGAACACGCAAGAACTTACGCGCGACTTTTTTTGGTAAAAAAACATGTTAGATTCGACCTTCGTGAAAAAAATTGAATGTATTTTCCTGTTTCTTTTCACCCTGTTCTTTGGACAAGCCATGGCTTGTACCAACTTGATTGTGGGCAAAAAAGCGAGCACCGATGGATCTGTCATGTTGGCGTACTCGGCCGATTCCCACGTCCTTTACGGAGAATTGTATCATTGGCCGGCTCGTACCTGGCCTGAAGGCAGCATGCTGGAAATTTACGAGTGGGACACGGGCAAACCTCTGGGTCGGATACCACAGGTGAACCAGACCTACAAAGTGAACGGCATGATGAATGAATATCAGGTAACGATATCCGAATCCACTTTCGGGGGTCGCACGGAATTGATGGACAGCACCGGTGTTTTGGATTACGGATCGCTCATGTTCATTGCCTTACAACGCTCACAATCGGCCAGAAAAGCCATTCTTGTCATGACCGAATTGGTGGAAAAATATGGATACCGTAGCAGCGGCGAATCGTTTACCATCGCCGATCCTGAAGAAGTCTGGGTTTTGGAAATGATAGGAAAAGGCCCTGACTATAAAGGTGCTGTTTGGGTTGCCGTGCGCATTCCGGATAATTGCATTTCTGCCCATGCCAACCAAGCCAGAATTCGACAATTTCCATTGAATGACCCGGAAAATTGCGTCTATTCTCCCGATGTCATCACCTTCGCCAGACAACAAGGATATTACAATGGGACCAACAAGGATTTCAGCTTTGCCGACACCTATGCCCCACTCGATTTCATGGCATTGCGGGCATGTGAAACCAGAGTTTGGAGTTTTTTCAGGAAATTCCGCACTGACATGGATGCCTATTTGCCTTATCTGCAAGGAAAAACATTCAACCCGCTCCCATTGTATGTGAAAGTAGAGAAAAAAGTATCGCCTCAGGCATTGCAATCCTGCATGCGGGATCACTTTGAAGGTACCGTTTTTGACATGAGTCAGGACATTGGCGCAGGGCCGTTTCACCTCCCTTACAGATGGAGACCGCTGGAATGGAAGGTGGATTCAACCACCTACATCCACGAAAGAGCCATTGCGACGCAGCAAACCGGTTTTAGTTTTGTGGCGCAAATGCGGAACTGGTTGCCAAATCCGATTGGCGGACTGCTTTGGTTTGGCGTTGACGATGCAAACACTTGTGTATATGTACCCATATATTGCGGCATTGACAAAGTACCTGAATGTTTCAGCGTTGGCAATGGCGACATGCTCACTTTTTCCTGGAAATCGGCCTTTTGGGTTTTCAACTGGGTGGCCAATCAGTGCTATTCCAAATATGATTACATGATTCAGGACATCAGACCGGTGCAGGACAGCCTCGAAACGGCTTTCAGAAAAGAAGTCGTTGAGATGGATATCAAAGCGTCGGCCTTGTATTCAAACGACAGCATTGGCTGCATCAAAGCATTGACCGATTTTTCAGGGAAAACATCCCAATCAACGCTTGACAAATGGAAATCTTTGGGTGAATTTCTCCTGGTGAGGTATATCGACGGCAACATCAAAAAGGTCAAAAACAACCAATTCTTGAGGAATGTACACGGTTATCCGGAAAACCCGGACCAACCCGGCTATGATCCAAAGTATTACAGAAATATCATCAACGAAACCATAGACAAATACAAGGAATCGAAGATTCAATTTGAAATCAATTAAACCCATATCATGGACGAACAATTATTACAACATGTAACAAACAGGGCACAGACCTGGTTGTCGGAAGCGTTTGATTCAGAAACCCGTGCAATGGTTCAAGCCATGCTCAACAATGAAGACAAAACCGAACTGATTGAAAGTTTTTACAGGGATTTGGAATTCGGAACGGGAGGCCTTCGCGGCATCATGGGTGTTGGAAGCAATCGGATGAATGTGTACACCGTGGGTGCTGCAACACAGGGTTTAAGCAATTACCTGAACAAAAATTTTAAGGATTTGCCTCAAATCTCTGTTGTCATAGGTCACGATTGCAGAAACAACAGCAGAAAATTTGCCGAAATTTCCGCTCAGATTTTTTCTGCCAACGGCATCAAGGTTTATTTGTTCGAAGATTTGCGTCCTACCCCGGAAATGTCCTTCACCATCCGCAAACTCGGATGTCAAAGCGGCATCATTCTGACGGCTTCGCACAACCCCAAGGAATACAATGGTTACAAAGCCTATTGGGATGATGGTGCACAAATCGTTGCGCCACACGATGAAAACATCATTGAGGAAGTCAACCGGGTACAGGTAAATGACATTCGGTTCAACGGGAATCCTGAATTGATTGAAATTTTGGGCGAAGAAATTGACGCAGAATACATTGAAGCGATCAAAACCATTTCGCTTTCGCCAGAGTCCATCCAGAAATTCAACCAATTAAAAATTGTCTATACACCCATTCATGGCACCGGAGTTCGCCTCATTCCTGCTTGCTTGAAGGCTTTCGGATTCACCAACATCATCCCTGTGCCTGAGCAAAATGTTGTCAGCGGTGATTTCCCGACCGTGGTGTCGCCAAATCCTGAAGAACCTGCTGCTTTGTCCATGGCCATTGAAAAAGCCAAAGAAACGGATGCGGACATTGTGATGGCTTCAGACCCGGACTCCGACAGACTGGGCATTGCCGTTAAAAACGATGTGGGTGAATGGATTTTGGTCAATGGCAATCAAACGGCCTTAATTTTCACTTATTATTTGATTACCCGCTGGAAGGAAAAAGGCTTGCTCAAAGGAAATGACTATGTGGTTAAAACCATTGTCACCACGGAGTTGATCAAAGACATTGCCGACAGAAATCAGGTGGAATGCTTTGACTGTTACACCGGTTTCAAATGGATTGCTGCCGTGATGCGTGAATTGGAAGGTGTGAAAAATTACATTGGTGGCGGTGAAGAAAGCTACGGTTACCTTCCTGAAACCTTTGTCCGAGACAAGGATGCAGTTTCGTCTGCTGCTTTGATGGCGGAAATTGTTGCCTGGGCCAAAGACAATGGAAAAACGTTGTTTGAACTGCTTCAGGACATCTACGTTGAATACGGTTTCTCGTTTGAAAAAGGCATATCTGTGGTGAAGAAAGGCAAATCGGGCGCTGAAGAAATTCAGGCCATGATGGATGCGTTCCGCGCCAATCCTCCTGCTGAAATTGCGGGTTCACCTGTGGTTTTGATCAAGGATTTCAGCAATCTGAAGTCATTTGCTCCGAAAACGCAAACGTCGGGGACGTTGGACATGCCTACGACTTCCAATGTGCTGCAATACTTTTCGGAAGATGGCAGCAAGGTGTCTATCCGCCCTTCGGGCACAGAGCCCAAGATTAAGTTCTACATCGAGGTTCGTACCGAGATGAAATCCAGGTCTGACTATCAATCAGCGACGCAGGCTGCCGGCGTGAAGATTTCGGCGGTGTTGAAATCGCTGAATCTCGAATAACTTCAAAGTGGGTGTCTCCTTCGAGATGCCCACTTTTTTTTTACTGCTTTCCCTTCCGTACAGCCTTGATCAAACTTTAATCCGGCAAGGCTTTCCTCACAGCTACCGTCACTGCTAACACATTCTTTATATATTTTAATGAAAGAATTGCGATTTATGAATTTTTATTTTCATATTTGCAATGACATATTGGAATAGAGAGAGCTATGAAAAACCTGTCATCACAAGAGATTCCATAAATTCATTCATTTCCCGCAAAAAAGAAATCGAATACCTTATCAGACAGTGGACACCACAAAAAAAAATTAATTGTTGTTAGTAAACCTTTGGATAAGAGCAATGAGTAAAGGCAAAAAATTCGCCATGAATAGCCACTAAAGACATCTACATACCAATACACATGAGACATCTTTCTATTTTCATATTACTACTTTTCTGTTGTAGCTCAATAAAAGCTCAGTCAAAAGAAATATCCGATACGTACGAACTAAGCATTAAGGATCAAAAGATTCTTGACGCTTTGTCCATTTGCTTTAGTAATTTTGATAATTACGTCAAGAATTATAAGCACTATGTATTCAAGGTTTTTCTGACTTATCATTCTCAGGATGATCTTGAAATGACCATTGACTATTTCACCCCAAAAGACACCATCCAATATACCCAACCCGATCATTATTTCAAGTATGAAGATAGAATCGCTTTTGTATATAATGGAGAAAATCTACTTACAAAGATTTATGACCATGATTTTCAACAATATATTTTATCCGTCTGTCGGGAGAAAATGGAACTTAGCAATTTAAACATGCGAAAAAACTCAAAACCGATTGAAACAAATAAAAACACGAAACAATCAAGCGTAAACACGGCACGGCTGGATAGTTTGGTCAAAACTTTGCCAAAACCAAGTGATTTAAAAGTCGTGAAACAAGTAAGAGTGGTTCATGTGGATCCAACATTAAAATACAGCATTCGAAAAATAAAGGACAAAGTGGAAATCACTGGCTTGAGAAGTGCAACAATTTAAAAGT
>CAYYJF010000054.1:0-11987 GCA_964472175.1 uncultured Bacteroidales bacterium
GCATCTGACTGTTAATCAGAGGGTCGTAGGTTCAAGTCCTACCTGAAGAGCGAAAAAGCCGGCAGTTTTGTCGGCTTTTTTGCGATCAATAGGCTTGACATGAAAAAACATCCTTTAAATCATTTTAACTTTTGCCCGTCCTGTGGATCGTCCAATTGGATCATCCATGATTTTAAATCCAAACGCTGTCTGGATTGTGCTTTTGTGTATTATGCCAATGCTTCGGCTGCCGTTGCTTGTTTTATTCAAAATGAAAACGGTGATTTGTTGGTTTGCAGACGTGCCCACGAGCCAAAAGCAGGCACTTTGGATTTACCCGGTGGCTTTGTCGATATGCACGAAACCGCACAAGAAGCCTTAAACAGGGAAATCAAAGAAGAACTAATGCTGGAAATTGAAAGCGCCGAACTGTTCGCAACAATACCAAATGAATACGTTTACTCAGGCATGGTGATTCACACGCTTGACTTGCTTTATGTTGCACACGTCAAAAAACCAATGAATCTGAAGGTTGGGGATGATGTTTCTGAAGCTTTTTTCGTTCCTGTTAACACTATTTCACCAGACGACTTTGGGCTGGATTCAATAAAAAAGGGTATCATTGCATTTTTAAAGTCACAACATCGATGAAGCGATTATTTTGGATCTTTCTGCTCATTCTTACGACAACACCACACACCCTTGCTCAGGGAATTCGACATAAAGATCAACCGGATGAATGGTTTTATTTGGCCAAACAATTATATGCCGAGGGGTCTTACGCCGCCGGATACAGAGCGCTTTCCACCTGGTTTGAAAGATCAGGGCAAGCCTCCTTTCTGGAAGAAGCTACTTTTTTGAAGGCTAAAATTTCGTTCGAACTCAACAAGAAGGATGCATCCATCATACTTATTGACTTCATCCGACAATATCCATTGTCTGTGCATCTCACGGAAGCTTATTATTTATTGGGTAGTACGGCCCTGGAAGCCAAACAATTCGAAGATGCGGCCTTGTTTTTCAAACAATGCCCCGAATCCATGCTCGATCCAAAAGAATTGGATGCTTTCTTGTTTAAATTGGCATACACCCATTTACAACTCAAACAATTTGATACCGCACGTTCTGTGTTCACCAGACTGCTGCAAAGCGAAAATCGTTTCATTCCCTCAAGCACCTATTTTATGGCCTATATGGATTATGCCGAAGGGAAAATTCAATCTGCCAGAGTAGGCTTCAACAAGGTCAGTGACCAGGCTCAATATCGTGCAGTATCCGACTTTTTCAACCTGCAATTGTTGTACATGGATGGCAATTACGATGAGACCATTGTAAAAGCAGAGGCCATGCTCAAGCAAAAGCCGACACTGGAACAATCCATCGAACTGGTTCGGTTGCTGGGGGCTGCTCTATTTGACAAAAAGCGCTATGCAACCTCGTTGCTCTACTATCAGGAATATCTCCGGTTTGTACAAAATCCGGGCAGGTCAGATGTGTACAGGATTGGGGTCAATTATTTCTCCCAGTTTAACGATGTACAGGCTGTCAGCTATTTGACTCAGGTTTTAGACAAAAAAGATGCCATCAGTCAAAGTGCCTTATACCACATGGGGTTGAGTTATGTGCGTCAAAACAAGAAAGAACAGGCCAGACTTCATTTTGAAGAGGCATCCAATCAGACTTTCGACAAGCAAACGCAAGAGAAGGCCTTATACAATTTTGCTTTGATTTGCTATGAAGACACGTATTCTCCTTTTAACGAACAAGCCAAGGCTTTTCAGAAATTATTGACAGAATTTCCCCAATCGACCTACACAACAACGGCAAACAGCTTGTTGTCCGATGTGTTGTTGTCTTCCAAAGACCATTCCGGTTCTTTAAAATTTGTAGAATCTTTGCAGAATCCGGATGAAAAAATGCTTCAAACCAAATGCAAACTTCTATTTTTAACAGGTGTTGACCGCTACAAAGCACAGAAATATACCGAAGCGCAGGAATTGTTTACAAATGCGACTGCTTTGGCCCTGGAGCATCGGTTTCCAATGGGAGAATTGTTGTATTGGAAAGCAGAGTGCAACGATAAACTCGGCTTTTTAAAGGAGGCCGTTGAAGATTATATCAGTTTTGTTTCAAATCCGGAAAATGGGAAAAACAAAGCCTTCAATCTGGCTCATTATCAATTGGGTTATGCTTTTTTCAAACAAAAAATGTACGATGAAGCCAGTCAATGGTTTGAAAAGTTCATTCAATTGAAGAGCAATGGCAACGAAAACCTGCAAATAGATGCCCTGAATCGCATCGCAGACTGTCTGTATATTGGCAAAAACATTGGTCAGGCTGAAAAATATTACGTACAAGCACAAACGGTATCCAAAAACACAGACGACTATGCGGTCTACCAATTAGCCATGTGTCAGGGTGCAAAAAAACAGTATCAGGAAAAGATCCGACTGTTGACTGTTTTTGAGCAAAAGTATTCGAAATCGGTCTATCTGGATCGTGCTTTATGGGAACTGGGGCAAACCCAATTGTTGCAAAACCAGAAAGAAGAAGCAGCACAAACTTTTGAATTGCTGACAACCAAATGTCCGAATTCAAATTTTTCCGTCAAATCAAAACTCCTCATTGCTGAAGAGCAATGTAAAAAAGGCGAAACTGAAAAAGCCGTCGATTTGTACAAAAAAATCATTGAAACGTACCCCAGCAGTGAAGAAGCCCAAAAAGCGCTGTCAGGGTTGAAAGATATATTTGTTAAGAACAACACGGTTGGTTCGTATTTGGATTACACCGCCGGGTTGAAAGGCATCATTAAAATAGAAACGGGGGAAGAAGACACCCTGGCATACCAGGCGGCAGAAACAGCACTGAATCAACAAAAGAATACCGAAGCGATTGAAGCTTATCAGTATTATTTGAACAGATTTCCTGGTGGCGCTTTTGTTGAAGAAAGCCAATTCCAGCTTGGAAGAGTCTTGCTTTCAACAGGACGATTGCAAGATGGCTTGAATCAATTGGAGTCTCTGAGTAATCAAACCGGCGGAAAATATCAGGTCTCTGCAGTGATGCTGCTTGCAGAGGGATACGTTTCTTCCAGAAATCACGCCATGGCACTAAACCAATATAAAAAATTGGAAAGTTTGGCCAGTGATCGATTCACCAGACAATCGGCCATCATGGGCATTATTCGTAGTTCCTTTGCATTGGAATTGTACAAAAATGCCATTGATGCCACAAACAGGTTGTTGAATGATGAAAATCCAGGCACCGACCTACAACGTGAAGCACTCTATTACAGAGCTTTATCCTACATCAAAGAAGAAAAACCGGATTTGGCATTGAAAGACTTGAAGGTACTTGGAGCTGATGTTGACAACGAATTGGGGGCAGAATCCAGATTCAGACTGGCTGAATGTTTGTTTGACGAAGGCCGCAAGGATGAAGCCAAAGAAGAAATCAACAGCTTCCTGAAACAAGGTTCACCACACGCCTACTGGCTTGCCAAATCGTATATTTTATTGGCCGACTTGTGCATCAGTGATGGACAAAAGTCTGAAGCCAAACAACACTTAACCAGCTTGAAACAAAATTACAAGGAGTCAAACGACATTCAAGAAATGATTGAATCCAGACTGAAACAATTGTCAAAATGAAATACAACGGACGACATTCCACTTTCACAATCCGGGTAATTGCCTTGTTGTTTCTGTTACATTCGGCAGATGCTTGGTGTCAAAAGAAAAGCGCAACAACTTCAACCACCAAAAAAACTACGGCTCAAACCAAAAGCGAATCTGTTAAAATCGACCCCGATTTTACGCCGATACTCGAACCAGTCGAAAAAATCAACGTTTTGCCTGAATTGGAACAAACGAATGTGACAAAGCAACAAGTCGGTTTTTCAAAAATTGAATCACCAACCTCATTAAACGGCGAATACGTTCCCCTTGCTGCAGCAGACATTCAAGCAGATTACCCCTACAGCCAAGGTGCAGGAAACATTCGGCTGGGCGTCGGAAACAAAAATTCTTTTCTTGGAGACATCCAACTCAACCTGATCAACAAAGAAAAACATGCGTTGGATGTAAACTTCAAGCATCGATCCATCTTTGGTGATGTTCTTTTTCAAAACACCCAGGTTGAACGTGCCTATCATGCGGACAATGACCTTCAAATCAACTACAGAACTTATGCCGGAAAAACAATGATTGATGCCGGACTGGGTGAACGCATTCTTTTTTGGAACAATTATGGCCAAAGAGCATCTTACGGAACGGATACCATGATCATGCCAAAGGGACAGTGGAGCACCGATGGGGTCTTCCGTTTCTCCTTGACTTCCATGGATATGTCAACACCGCTGAAATGGTCTGTGGGAAGTAAAGGGCACCTGTTCAGACTCGGGAAAGGGGTCGCATCCAAAAATCATTTTCCGAACAAAACGAAAGGTGGTACTGAAAGGGATTTTACCCTTTATGGAAAAATCGATTTTCAATTGAACGATCGTTTCAATGCACACCTGGATGCAACCATTCGCAATTTTGGCTACAAAATACCCTCCAGTTTTGACTTAAATGAGACCAATCCAAATACTGTCAGAGACCTCAGTGTGGAATTTGCCAACAAAAGCTACTTTGAGTTGACCCCGACAATCCATTATTTCTATCGAAATTGGCTCATCAAAGGTGGAATCAAGCTCTCCATCCCTTCCAGCGTCACAGAATCTGTCCATCCAAACTTTTTGGCTTCAGCCATCACTTCGTTGAATGAAAAAACTGAGCTGACATTGTCTTTAGACGGTGGAGTGAACCCCCTCTCATACCGGGAGGGCTTTCTAATGAACCCTTACCTGGATCCATCCAAACGCATTCATGCCTCGTGGACGATTTTTGATTTGAAAACCGATCTGGAGTACAGACCTCAATCTGCCATTCGATTGAATCCGGAAATCGGCATCAGCAAAACCAAGGATGCGGCGTTTTTCTACAACTGTGCCCCATTTGTGGATGGCATCAACAACACCAACGGTCGTTATTTTGGCATCAAATACATGAATTCTACCGAATTGCACCTCTCGCTTGAAGGGTCGTATGTCCCTTCAGATCTTTGGAGAATCAGTGGAGATTTGCGTTTCAATCTATATGCCAATTCAAGCGATGAATCGGCCATCGAAACGTTGCTGGAAAATAACGGCAGAAAGGCCTGGCACAAACCCGGCTTCCTGTCAAACCTACGCTTTGACATTCAACCTGTGGACAATGTTTCGTTTTATATCAACCATCATTTTGAAGGTTTGAGATATGCACCAACACGCGTGGAAAGGATTTCAGAAACCATATCCCAATTTGCAAACAGACTGGATGCCATCAATAATTTTGGCGTAGGTGGTCATTACACGGTTCGTAAGGGTGTAGGTATTTTTCTTCAAATTGACAACCTACTCGACCACCGGTATGAAGGTTATTATGGATACCCGGTTCATGGATTTACTGCAATCGTAGGAGGCTCCGTTTCCTTGTAATTGGCAACAGCATGCTCATTCAGATACGTGCCATTGTTTTATATTGTCAGCCATACAATGATACCACAGACATCGTGGCGACTTACACCGAATCATTTGGGCGCGTGTCTTATTTGGTTGGGAAAAAAAGAAGCAAAAAATCGACCCTAAGGAGTGCCTTTTTTCAACCTTTAACCTTGGTTGAATTGCATGTAGAACATACGGTAAATAGAAATTTACAGAGAATCAAAGATGTGCGCACTTTTTGTCCGTTCACCGAAATACTGGTAGATCCGATAAAAAGTTCCATGGCTCTTTTCATCGCAGAAGTTTTGTACCGCACCTTGCGTGAATCGGAGAAAAATTCGCCGCTGTTTGATTTTTTGTGCCAATCCATTCAACTTTTGGATGCCTCTAATCAGGGCGTAGCCAATTTCCATCTGGTTTTTTTGTTGAAATTGACCCGATACCTGGGCTTTTACCCCAATGTGGAAGGGGCAAGCGAAGGATGGTATTTTGACTTGCATGATGGCTGCTTCGTGCCCAAAAGGCCCTTTCATCAGGCATGGCTCTCACCTGAAGAATCTGTCGCCTTTACAAGAATCATGCGGATGAGTTTTGAAAACATGCATGCTTTTAAATTCAATCATGTGGAACGGGGTCAATTGTTGAAGCAAATCATTCAGTATTATCGCATCCATTTACCTGATTTTCCAACAATCAAATCGCTGGAAGTGCTTCAGGAAATGTATCGTTGAATGCGCTGTTTGCTCAAATTCCGCTAAAACCGACCCCATCAAACATGACAGAGGGAATTTGATAGGCTGAATTCATTTTGGGATCGTTGCCAATTTCTGCCACCTGACTCCACAACTGTAGCATATTTCCAGTGATGTTCATCTCGGAGATGGGTTGAACACAGATCCCGTTTTCAATCAAGAAACCCTCAACGCCGAAAGAAAAATCGCCGGAAGAACTGTTGCAATTGCCGCCATTAAAACCAGTTACCAGGATGCCTTTTTCCAACGACTGAACCATTTGCGCCATCGATTGTTTTCCATGATCGAAGATGAGTTGAGATGGACTGCTGATGGTTGGTTCAACCCCCATTTTCAATCCGTTATAGGTATCGATGAAATACGTTTGCAGCACGCCTTGTTCAATAATGGAGCGGTTTTTGGTTGCAACGCCTTCATTGTCAAAGTATCTTGCTCCAAAGCCCCCCTGAATGTGAGGTCGATCAACGATCGTGACCAGGTTTGAAAATATTTGAGTACCTATCTTATCCAACAAAAAGGAATTCTTTTGCTGAAGGGCTCCACCATTGAGTGCATTCAATACGGGTGCCAACAACCTGCCAATACTCATGTTGTCCACAATCATTGGATAGGTTCCTGAGGGTGCCGGCTTCTGTCCGATGCGTTCCAAAGCCTTTTTCAAGGCAGTGCTGCCAATTCCTGTACGTTCCAATTTTTTCCAGAACAGAGCTTGATCATACCAAAAGGCTTCTGGTTTGGCTCCATCTTTGCCCTGCACAGAAACTTGCGCCGTAAGTGAAAAATACGAATGCGTCGTTTCTCCTTCAAAACCATTGTTGGTGACAGAATACTTAAAGGATTCACCATCGGAATAGGATGATTGAACAGATAAAATTCTGGCATCTGTATCCAAAATCTCTTCTGAAACGGCAAAAGCTGCCTGCATTTTTTCGTCTGAAGACATCCGGACAATGTCCGCATCATACACGTTCAAATCGGATTGCTGTCCTTTGAAATATCGATCAGGATTTGGCAGTTGTCTGCAAACATCGGGAGCAAGAAATCCGATAGAGTCAATGGCTCTGTCCATAAAGCGGCTCAACTCTTTTTTATCCATTCGGTTTGTAGAAAAAGTACCAAACCTATTTTCTTTGAACAGATTGAGAACCAGTTGGTTTTCAGACGATTGAAGCAACTTGTCAACTTGCGTATTCCGAATCTCAAATTCAGTGTTTGTGCCATTGTACAAGGAAATACGAACGCCCTGACAACCACGTTTCACACACTGGTCCATGGCCCAACAGGCCAATTCCTTTTGTTCTTTCTCTATCATATTGTACTTCCTCCAACCGTTAATTTCCGAACCAAAGCTGCCGGCATTCCGCATGTAACAGGACAGCTTTGCCCATCTTTTCCGCAGGTCCAGGTGCCATTGTCCATTTGATAATTGTTCCCGACCATGGTAATATCCGCCAGCGCCTTGGGACCGTTGCCGATGATGTTGATGTCACGTATGGGTTTGGTGAGTTTGCCGTTTTCTATCATCATACCCGATTTTACAAAAAAAGTAAAATCGCCTGCGCCAATCTGTACCTGGCCATTGGTAAAAGAATCCACGAAAATGCCATTTTTGACCGTTGAAATCAGATCTTGCTGTGTATAAGGCCCATTTTCCATATACGTAGCCCGCATTCTTGGCAGGGGCGGTTGCCGGAACGATTCCCTTCGACCGTTTCCGGTCGGATCGACCCCATAATGTTTGGCGCTGATTCTGTCATGCAAAAATGAATGTAGAATTCCATCTTTGACCAAATAGGTTTTTTGACCCACAATGCCTTCGTCATCGATGTTGACGGAGCCTCTGTTGAAGTCGATGGTGGCATCATCAACCACATTGATGAAGGGTTGACAAATGGGCTTGTTTAATTTGTCCGAAAAAATGGAAACACCTTTCCGGTTGAAATCGGCTTCGAATGCATGACCGATGGCTTCATGCAAAAAAATACCGGAACCACCGGCACCCAACACCACCGGCATTTCACCCCCTTTTGGCTTGATCGCCTCATAAAGAATGGCCGTCTCTTTGACTGCCTCATCGGCCATTTCGCGAATAAGGGCATCGGTTAGAAATTCAAAACCCATTCGGAAGGAGCGGGCAGATCGCCCGTTTTCATAGACACCGTTTTGTTGCATCACACATACTGCAACGAGGGAAACCATGGGGCGAATATCCCGAAACCGAACGCCTTGTGAATTGGCAAAAAACACATGGGTGATGCTGTCGGAAAGGCTCACCATCACCTTTTCAATCCGTTCATCCTGTTCAAAAATCAGATCGTTTAACTGCTGTACATAAGGCATCCTTTCTTTGAGTGAAACATCGTCCCAACTCCTCTGAATCCGATAATGGCTTTTCGGTTTGATTTCCTGGGGTGATACATGCTGATAGTGGGCATTGGATTGATTCGCAATGGCTGAAGCCGTTTCAGCTGCACGCAACAAGTCTTTCACATCGACACTTTCAACATAGGCATAACCTGTTTGATCACCGGAAAGTACGCGTATTCCGACACCAAAGTCAATTCCGGCAAAAGTGGAGTTCACAGCTCCGTCTTTCAGGCCAACCGATTGATTTGAACTTTGTTCAAAAAAAATATCTGCGTAATCACCGCCTCTTTTCAAAGCGGTTGATAAAACCACTTGAATGATGTCTTCGTCTAAGCCGAAATGTTTCATATTTTGCGAATAAGTACACAAAGTAACGTAAAAAAAAGCTATTTTTGCGGTCGCTTCAGGTGAAACAGCACCTTTTCGGTTATTCACGATGGCCTTGTAGTTCAATGGATAGAACGAAAGTTTCCTAAACTTTAGATTCGGGTTCGATTCCCGGCGAGGCTACTAAATTCAGCGTATGATTTTTGAGGATCTTGATTTAGAAGATGATGTTTTGGATGGCCTTTGGGCAATGAATTTCAGAACATGTACCCCCATTCAAGAATTGGCCATTCCAATTTTATTGAAAGGTAGGGATTTGATTGCTTGTGCACAAACAGGGACAGGAAAAACGGCCGCCTATTTGTTGCCAATCCTGAACAATTTGGTAAAAAATGAACATCCGGAAGATGCCATTAATGCCGTCATCATGGTCCCCACCAGAGAGCTAGCCCAGCAAATTGACCAACAAATTGCAGGTTTTGCTTATTACCTACCGGTTTCTTCCGTTGCCGTTTACGGTGGAAGTGACGGCATTGTCTGGGAACAGCAGAAAAAAGGCTTGCAGGCAGGTGTTGATATTGTCATTGCCACTCCGGGCAGACTCTTGTCCTATATCAAATTGGGACTGATCGAACTGAGCCGCGTACAGTATTTTATTTTGGATGAAGCCGACAGGATGCTGGACATGGGATTCTATGACGACATCATGCAGATTGTGAATGAATTGCCCAAAAGAAGACAAACCATGTTGTTTTCTGCAACCATGCCGCCCAAAATACGGACATTGTCACAGAGCATTCTTGATAAACCTGCCCAAATCGAGTTGGCTGTGTCCAAACCGAATGATAAAATCATCCAATCCGCTTATATTTGTTATGAAAGACAGAAAGCCATGCTTGTCAGGCAGTTGTTTTTGGATACCTCTTTGGAAAAAGTCATTATTTTCTCCGGTTCTAAAATCAAAGTTAAAGAAGTTACCAGAACATTGAGGGGATTGGGGCTTTCGGTGGCAGAAATGCATTCGGATTTGGATCAATCGGAACGTGACAAAACCATGTACGATTTCAAAAACGGGAAAGTGCACATTCTGATTGCAACAGACATTGTTTCCAGAGGAATTGATATTGACGACATCCGCGTGGTGATCAATTATGATGTACCCAAAGACGCAGAAGATTATGTACACCGGATAGGCCGTACAGCAAGGGCAAGTGCAGATGGACTGGCCATCACTTTCGTCTCTGAAGACGAACAGGATTCCTTCGAACGCATTGAACAGTTTTTAGAAAAACCCATATATCGCTTACCCATCCCTGAAGAGTTGGGAAATGCCCCGGAATGGAATCCTCAAAAGGCGAAAAAAAGACTCTTTTCCAACAAAGGCAAGCGAAAAAAACCACATCAAAAATCACGAAACTCATGAATATGCGTACAAGAAGTCTTTTGATTATTCTTGGAATCCTCTCTTTGGTCCAACCTTTTTCAGCTGAAGCCAAGTCAAAGCATTGGGTTGGCACCTGGGGCACTGCACCACAGTTGGTGGAGCCAAACAACATGCCGCCAAAACCCGGCTTATCAAATCGTGCATTAAGACAAGTATTCCGCGTATCCATTGGAGGGGAAGCCATCCGCTTGAAGCTTTCAAATGAATACAGTGACTCCTCTATCACCATTAAAGCGGCTACCATCGCCTTATCAACTGGTGGATCTCAAATTGACGAAAAGTCGATGAGGCCTCTCACCTTCAATAAGTCCAAGAATATTTCCATAAAAGCCAATGGGGCCATTCTTTCCGATCCCATCGATTTTAAAATCTCACCCAGGTGTGAGGTTGCAGTTACCCTCTATTTTGAAGAAACACCGAAACGGTTGACCGGACATCCGGGCTCAAGAACCACTTCATATATCGCTGAAAACAACCATCCGGAACAGGCAGAATTTTCCAATGCCGTCAAAACAGACCATTGGTATGTCATCAACCGACTGGATGTTTTGGCATCAAAAAAGTCGGCCTCTGTAGCCATTCTCGGCAATTCCATCACGGACGGCAGAGGTTCAACCACCAATGCGCAGAACAGATGGCCTGACATTTTATCGGAAAGACTTTTAAACAACCCATCAACCAACAATGTTGGCGTTTTGAATATGGGTATTGGCGGAAATTGCATGCTCAACGGTGGACTGGGACCAACCGGCTTGAAGCGGTTTCAAAGCGACGTTTTGGATCAGCCAGGCATCAAATGGGCTATCATCTATCTGGGCGTCAATGACTTGGGCGGTGTCAGAAACGAAGCTTCAGCCAAAAGGACTGCTAATAATTTGATTGAAGCCTATAAAAAATGCATCGACCTTTTGAAAAAGAAAAAGATTGGGGTATATGGCGCTACCATCATGCCCTTTAAAGGGAACGGCTACTACAATGTCTCGAGTGAATCGGCCAGAAAAACGGTCAACGACTGGATCCGATCCAGCCAAATGTTTGATGCAGTGATCGATTTCGATTTGGTGTTACAAGATCCCTCGGATAGCATCTCACTACACTCCGATTTCGATTTCCAAAATGATTTTTTACATCCAAGTCCACAAGGGCATGCGTTGATGGGGCAATTTGTTGACCTGAAATTGTTTCAACCAAAGAAAAAGCGGTTCTTTATATTTTAAAGAATTCTTTGCAAGGTTCGTATATTTTGATGTACATTTGAGAAAAATCAAACATTATGGACCAAGATAAGACCATCGTTTTCATGGAATTCACCAATTCTGGTGAAGCATCCATTGTCAAAGGAGCTTTGGAATCCAACAACATTCCTTGTTTTTTAAGCAATGAAAACAACCCCTATGTGGGTAGCATCTTATCCGACTCCTTTTATGGAGTACGGTTGCATATCTTCGAAAAGGACAAAGACAAAGCCACCGAACTGATGAATTTGATTCATTCAGCAAGGGAAGATGAAGACGAATCCCTTTGGTCAGAAATGGATTTGGACGAAGTCAGCGATTGATTGGATTGCCTTATTTTGATCGGTACATCCGATCCT
>CAYYJF010000055.1:0-6030 GCA_964472175.1 uncultured Bacteroidales bacterium
CTTTCCAATCGGATGAAACACTTGAAGGAAGTCTACCCCATTTCCAATTCAATTCACCATTTTTATCGTCCAGTTTAATGACAAAGATCTCAACATAATCCAATGGATTTGGCTCATCATAAGGGACATCTTGAGACAGTGTCCATGGATCAACATCAGTAGCAAATTTATAAGGAGGCATTTCGTTTGCAAAACATTCGCCATATGCACCACGACGGATTTTATCATCCAGGGCAAACATCAACTTTTTATAATTGTCCACGAACACCTTAGAAAACAATCCGGTTGATCTTAATATCACCATGTTTTTTTGGATGAGCGCCGCATCGAAACCCACCAGAACACCATCATTTTCAGCCTGGAATGGATGCATACAAAAGGTTGTATCAGACTCTTTCCAATGGAGCACTTTACGAATCAAATCTTGTATTTCTTTCTTTTGCGCTGAACTCGTCAGCGTCTCATCTGCAGATTGTAGACTTATTGAATCCAAAGCACCAGCATCACCGGAGTTCCTTTCATGTTTTGAGCCACATGAAAAACAAAACATCGCACAGACCACAATCAATCCTACTTTAGTCTTTTTCATTTTCTTTACAATTTTGATGGGGCCTAATGGAGCATACTTTTATACAAGCGCTTGACGATGTTCTCCTTTTGCCTGAATAATTTCATTTTTATTTCCAGAAACACCAAATGTGAATATCGAGCCTTCCATGCATGGTCTTTTTCCCATGAAAAAAATGAAGGAAAATAATTCAATCCAATATGGAAGTTGTTTGAAAGTCGATATGAAGTCGATAAGGCTATGCCAACATTATTTTGAAACTTGGAAGAAATTAAAGTGTCCCGATAGCTCGGAGACAAATCATACATCCCCATTTTTCTATGTGCTGTTCTATTGATTTGCAATCCTACATTGGAATGAAATCTTCCATCATCGCAACCAAGCTGAATGTCTGCATATCCTGCATCAGAGCGTTCATAGCAATCATGATAATTTTGAGGTGAAGGAATTGGTGCTTCAATACCATTAAACATGCCAATATCCATATTGAGACTATACTTATCGGAAAAATAATACTCCAAACCTTCTGAAAAACCAAAAAATCCAAACGAATGGCCATACTCATTTCCTTTATTTAGAAACATGAACTGACCTACTGGTATGGAGAATTTACCAATCAATAAATACTTTTTCGGCATGACCCAACCATCACTTTTTTTATACGCATTAAAATGGATTTTTATATCAGAAGGATAGGTGTATTTTTTGGAATTTGTCAAATCAATGATGTATCCTGCATAAGCTGTAGGCAGATTTCCCAACCAGAAAGCCGTTGACAATCTGCTGTTTATGCTTACTGTTTTACGTACAGTATCCTTCCATGCAGTAATGGATAAATCTTTCCCAGATCGTTTAACATTCACAACTGTTGGAGGATAATAGGCCGTCGTATCATCATTCACAAAAATCTTGACCGAATCGGTATCTGAATACACGCGAACATCCACATTGTTGTCATGCAACAATGTCGCGCATGAATTTAAAAGGAATCCAAAACCAATCATGAAACATATTTTTCTCATCTCCTGTTTCTCTTTTAAATCAGACTTAAGGTCGTATGCAATTGCGCCCAAAGGCGACTGTGGTTTATTCTTTTACAAATTCATTCTCTCCAACAGTCATCATCAACTGCTCGTCTTTCTCTTCAATATTTAGCAAGAAAATATTCAAATGATGGTCGTTCAGGGAATAGGTTAGTTTTATGTCGGCATCCATATCCATGCCTAAAAATGCTATTTCCATATCCGATTGGTTTTTCCACGTCCCGGATATCTTCTGTTCACCATTAGAATTACAAATTTGCAATTCAGCAACCGAGTCGTTCACCAATTGAATATATTCAATTTCAGTATCTGAGTTATTTTGCGATTTATTTGTACCAACTTGGTTCCACTTTCCAATTAACTCAACATTCGTGTACACTCTTTCACGACTTTTCTTAGACTTTTGATTGGTACAAAAGGTGAACAGAGGTATAAATGCAATCAATACGATGGTTTTTAGAGGTTTCATGCTTGATTGATATTTTATTTTGTACGAACAATTACATACTTAATATTTTCCGGCCATGTATAAAATGAGCATAGAAATTTTTAGATTGCTCCTGTTTTTTTATTTGTTCAGTATACTGCCGTTAAATGCTTCAACTACTATTTGATTCGTTTTCAAGATATATGTCATCGTTTTTTTTATTGCAGGTGAATATACTGAAAATCTATCTAGCTCGGTGTATGGTGCATATAGCCTGAATGTACAAATATCTGTCGCCGTAATATACGGAGTCGTGTTCAAATGGGAATGAATGGATTCTGTTACTTTTTTCCCATTATATGCTGCCCATGTTGGAATCACCCGAGAATGAAATTTCTCCCAAGAGGTTATCTTTCCTTTTGAATCTGTTTTAAACAAATAATCATTTCCAAATGGGATCACTCCGGATTCCGATGTACCCAGAATAAGATAGAGTTTAAATCCAACTTTTTCTTTGATTAAAACAAAATTCGGATTGAAATTTTGCGGAATGGCAACTTGGTATTTCTTGTCAGATAATTGACTTAATACGGTTGATTTAATATCCAGTAACTCTTGATCTGAATGGTTCAAAGGTAAAAGTCCAGTCTCAGTCTTAAATGGCAGACCCAAATTTGATTTTGTGAAATAATAGGTTGCTATTTTCTGTTTTTGAGTTTTGTCAATGAATGTTGCAAAGATTGTGTCGTTTGTATGTGAAACCACATAGCCACCATAGTTGTTTTTCAATGGACTTTCAACCATCAATATATCACTTGCATTCCAAACAGCTTTTTCATAACAATACAGAAAATCAGCCTCTTTTATGATTGAATCTAATTTTAACTGTAAAGAATCAACTTGCGAAAACGCATGCAGGAAAATGGTGCCAAAAAAAAATGAAATAAGTATTCGTTTCATATTTGGGTGTGTAATGTAGACCAAACCATCCACGGTTTTCCTAAACAATTTTAAGGCTATCCAATGGTTTCAAGTATTGGAAAACACATCCTGTCCGTAAAACAGCAGGAGTATGAAATGCAAATAAGACAATCAGCGCTTCACAAACTTTTTACCGTTTTGGATGTAAATACCTGCAGGAAGTGACTCAAAGTCATTGCCAACATTCCGGCCATAAATATCGTAAATAAGGGATGAATCCGGCTTGTTTGAATCGTTCAGGATGCGGTCAACCCCTGTTGGATTTAGTGGCGCTCCCAGTCCGCGTGCAAAACCTGCATAAGTATGTTTGCGATACCAGTCGAGTGTCCACAATCCGACAGGCGTATTTGCACGCCAACCGCTGTTAGTCGGAGAGTCGGTCGCGCACCACTGACAGATACCCCATTGTTGTGCTACGGGAATGATCTCAAAATATTTCTTAAAAATCCATTCGTAAAGCGATGCCATGCGCTGATGCATTTCTTCCGTCATATTGGCTGTTGCCACGTCATTTCCGCTGGCATCGACCATACCCATATCCAATTCACTGATGCGGACCTTTTTCCCTGAAGCCGCCATGAGTCTGAAACTATTTTCAATGGCATTCTTTTTGCTGGTCTGGGTATTGTCATTCATATAGCACGAAATGTGCATCTGTGATCCTATTCCGTCAATTTTTGTGACACCATCGGCTTCCCAACGTTCAATCCATTTGATCAACGATTTTAGTTTTTTATTCCCGTCCCAGTCACTTTCCAAATTGTAATCATTCACAAACAGCGTGAGTTTACCATCGTCTCCACCTTTAGAAGCCATTGAATTGGCATAATGCAGACGAGCCAAGCGTACCGCCTGACGTACGTATTCCAGGTCGCCCATATGATCCTGCCAGAAGAAGTCACCGTCATTACCACTATAATGTTGAAGCGCATAAACACCTTCGCTGTCGGAATTACCTCCTGAAATGGCCTCGTTGACCACATCCCAGGCTTTAACATTACCGGCACAGGCTGTCATCATACCACCAATCCATCGGTTCATGGCATAAACCAGCGTGTCATGCTTGACCTGTGCTGACAATGGAATGCTCTGAGGTAATTGTACATATTGATAGTTTGAGATGGCAGGCGCAATCGTGTTTTCGCCAAAACGTTTCCATGCAAAAGATGAAACATCGGTTCCATTGAAATTGCCATTGATGACACGTTCCACCCCATTCACTTTAAAGCTAATATCGTCGAAATAGTAGTTGTTAGCGCCAGTAAATTCGCTGAGATTGAAAGCGATTGACTGTGCCGTATTAGAGAAGGTGCCGGTTTTTGTCACGGTCTTCCATTCTGTAGTAAAGTTGACATCACCAATTGCCTGATAATGAACGTAACTTCCTGGAGCATTGTGCAATTGAGTTGAAGCTTTTGCAACGTTGTCTGCACGCACCTGAGCGGAGAATTCATAGGTATCACCCTGATTGAAATTACCTAACAAAATCCAGAACTGATTATCCCAAACATTCGTACTCTTTGCCGTCGCATTCATCATCAGACAACTACGGGTAGATTTCTTACCTTGCACAGATTTATCAAACCGGATGTTTTTAATCCAAATATCACCGACGAAATCTCCGTTCTGAAAAAGCAGAAAACTGTTATCAAGTGTACTGGTATAGTTTATAACCACATCCCTCCAGGTTGTTGTAAAGGGAATCTCCGCATTTGCCCCACTGCTCCAACCTCCAAGTTTGCTGTGGATGTTTCCTGCAGCCGACCCTTTTACGGAAATCGTCATTTTATAGGTTTCACCCTTCACGGTCGGAATGTTGTCCATGACAATATACTGAACTTCCCAAGCATTGACCTTTTTGGTGGTTGTCACCTGAAGACCGTCAGTAACGAATGATGTCGAAAAACCGTAGGTCGTTTTGTCCGATGTCCAACCGATGCTTTTTTCCTGGGTGTAATCTTTTGATTTTAACATCGTCCATACCGTTGTATCACTATCCACTATAGGCAAAGGCGGCAAATCTTTGATCAAACCATTCAGATAGCCGGTAGGTTGCTGAGCATGCCATGCCAGCGTATGTCCATAAACATGGACACCGGCTGTTGTTGCCGTATTTACATAATTGGTTACGGTCGTGAAATTCATAAATCCGGTGCTGTTCACACAACTAGACATCTTCATTTCATTGCCAGCAACGGTCTCTGTGAAGTAGCCATTTACAACCGACTTCACATTGTTGTTATTCAGGTAATCATTGGCACCAACTGCAAGTCCCAACTTGAAGTTGGGGTACTTTTCATAATTGATATATTGCTTGAGTGGCAGATAATTCTTCAAGTAAACGTAATTCGCCCCATTGGCGGGATTACCTGTTGTGTAGTTCTGCGCATTGATTGTCATGCTACCGCAGGCAGCTAATGCAAGTAAGAGAAATCTTAGTTTCATATCGTTCAGAGAGTTATTCGGACAAAATTGAATATGCTTACAAATATACATTTTTTTACGAATACATCATAAACGATCTACCTTAAGGAACTTTTACCAACAAAAACCGATACCCATAGTCCACATCATATCTGGCCTCTGGCCATCATGATACAGGGTTTGTGCAAAAGTTTCGTCTATCTTGACAATTTTTGCAAGCCCAATTTGGAAAAGCAATCCAAAGCCACTTTTTTTATTGAACAGCAATTTCCCTCCATATTCCAGGCCGGCAGTATTCAGCATTCCAAAACCACCATCTTTATAGCTAATATTATAATATGAACTTTGTCTCTTTGGATTGGTATGGATCATAACGCCATAGGTATACCCATAGAGTCCTCCTCCAAAATGGAGACCAAAATAATCGTGCATTCTTATCTCATAATCAAAACCGATCATTGAATATCCACCTATCTGGTATCCAAGTACAAATGAATTTCGTTTTTCAGATGTATTTAATAACGCTTGATCTTCTGCTTTGGTCGTAGAGACCTGTAAATTTGAAACATTTGATACGGCAGCAACGG
>CAYYJF010000055.1:6130-11711 GCA_964472175.1 uncultured Bacteroidales bacterium
GGAAACAGTGGAGTCTAGCACACTTGCAATAGCGTTGGCATTTACTGGCTTGCCACTATATTTGGCATACCACCCACTTTGATTAAAATCAATCAGTGATTTTTTTATGACGCCCCTGATATTTTCTTCATGCAAACGGGTAACATCGAAACCAGAAACTTCTATGTGTTGATTGCTTGAATATAGTAAATTATTTCCATGGTAGAATTCCAAAGAGATGTCTGCAAATCCAAACTCACTCGAAGCCTTCGTCGTTTCTGAAACCATTAACTTATTGATTTTCAAAATGATTGGGATCTGCCCATCTTTTTTAAGCAAAGTATAATCAAAATAGTCTTGCAATGCATTCGAAAAGCCATTCTCCAATTGTGCAGCATATTTTTTATTAAACATGCCTATTTTAACGGTCCCAATACTTTTCTTATCAACTCTATTATCAACAACCGATTCTATGTAAAATTTCCGATCTGGCATATCAATTGTTTCATGGATTAGGACAATCTCATAATCACTCAAACCGTAGGAAAGTTTAGAGATAGATAAAATGATACATAACAAAAGAACTTTCTTCATCATTGTATTTTCACTATTTATTTTTTTTCACTGATAAAACCTGTGGTTCAATCAAAATCCAAAAAATTATTAGACTTATCTTTATGAATAAGCATTTACAATATCTTATAACTGCTTCTATTCATCATAACGTTTCAACCATTTTGAAATATCAAAATTCCGGTCAAAAATAATAGAAAAGAATTATTTTCTTGACAAATCTGTTGGAAATGTTTTGACAAAAATTACATCCAGAATCCTAACAATTGAGTTGAGTTCTTTTACATTCTTATAAAAATTACTGTATTCATGGGGATTACTATATCTGTATTTTCTTTTATTCTGATTTGTCAGAAGTTCTACTGTATAGCTTATCCCATCCAAAATATAATGATTCAAGTAAGCTGTCTTCCCATTAATTATTTGCATTTCACCTTTGCAGTCCTTGCTTACTTCCGACCAATCACGCAACGTTAGAATGCCCAAATCGATCAAAGAATCCATCACGACATTCCAATCCTTGCCCAACTCTATCATCTCTTTTTTCAACCCGGATCCTTCTTTGTTTATCCAATAATCAAATTTTTCTACATACCAGGTATCATCATTACGCAAAACAAATCGGAAAAGGTCAGTAGGGCTGAAGCATGGTTCAGCCCAAACTCTCATTTCAAATAGATTCTTCGAATCAAAGGTTTCTATTCCAAGGCTATCAAGAATTTCACGATTTTCAGGGATATAGTGCGCATCCGATTGAAAGACATACTGTGCTTTTAATCCATTGGATGAGAAAATCAAAAACGCCGAGACAATTGACATTCTAATAAATTTGTTCATGGTTTATTATTGCTTGTAAGACATTCTTTCCAACCCAAGGCTGATGATTTTTTATTCTTGTTTTCTGTTCTGATCTATTGGTTGAATCTTCCAATTCAAACTCCTGAAGTAAAAATACGCGCTGATATTGCAATGCTCATCAACATTAAATAATTACAACCACACAATCTTTACTTCTCATTTAATGGCCGATTCACTGAAAATGATACGATAGCCGCTGCCATCAACTGCAAGTTTTAATCCAAAAGTTTTATCCGGATTATCATATCCTTTGATGCTACCAGATAGCACTTTTTTACTCAAAGTCTGCATATCTTTAATTTTGTTCAACGTTTCCATATTTGATTCGCTGTGGTGGCCTGTATAAAGATACTTGATTTTATGCCCTTCCATGATAGAAGCAATTTTTTCACATGAAGCAATGAAAGTAGAGAAATCGACTGATAACAATAGCAATCCCGTTCCAAAGGAATCTCCACTAAAACCATAACCCGCCTTTTTATCAATAAAAGTAGTTGAACCTTTCGTGTGCCCGGGAGTAAACACCACTTGAAGTTTTCTATCTCCTAAATCGATGATCTCTTTATCTTTTAAATATTTCACAACGCCTTGATATTTACCCATATACGCAGACACCAAATCCCTATCGCCCGGATTTATATAGATTTCGGAGAAACTATTTATCGACGAACCTGTATGATCGGGATGTACATGTGTTGCCACCAAAACAACCGTCTTTTTTGTGATTGAAGAGACAATTTTGTCCAAATCTTTGATATTGGTTCCGGCATCAATCAAAATGGCCTTGCTGCTCCCTTCAATGAGATATAAACTTTCATTAAACATTTCATGACCCGATCCAACCCAGGTGTGCGCATCAATCTGATGAAAAACAACATCATCATTGCTAAAAACAATTTTATCCCCTACGGTTGAAGGATCTTGTGCAAATGCCGTGCTCTGCAAAAGCACCAATAGCAAGCAACCAATTATGACCTTTTTCATACAACGTCCTTTTTTTGGATTTTTAGTCAAGCCTTTTCTAATTCATCCCGCTTCCTCTTCGGCAATTGTGAAACAATAATTTGATACGAATTCACAATCCATGCTTTAATTTGCTCGTCAGAAATCGAATGATCCACGATGATCGTATTCCAATATTTTTTATTCATATGAAATCCAGGAATCACCGAATTGAACCTTTCCCTCAATTCAACAGCCTCCTCAGGATCGCATTTTACGTTGATTCTATCAAACGTATCGATGTTATTCGTAAGGCTAAACATTTTCCCACAAACTGAAAAAACCAAAGCCTTATCATTGAATGGCATTGATTCTTCCGCGCCTTTTAGAGACAAACAAAAATCTCTATATTCTTCAATATCCATTTGTTTTTATGTTATACAACACATACTTACCCTTGTTTATTCTGAAAGCACTGATGACAATCACGGTCAAATTGTAAAAATACAGACTTAGAGTTGCACCTTATATTGTGTTATCAATGACTATATTGTACTTTTCTAAAAGTCCGGAAATCCCATGGATAGAAAATTTTGCTTTCTTTATTCGGTTTATTTCCGGATCAATCGAATAATTGTAAGCAGTGCGAAAATCGGCTTTCTCAATGACGGTATTGTCAAATCTCGCTCTTAAAAGATCGCACTGATCAAAAAGAGACTCCGTCAAGTCGCATTCCGTAAAATCTGTTTCTTGCAATTGAGTATGGTTGAAAGTTGTTTTCTTGATTTTTGTCTTGTAAAAAGTCGAATGATTTAAAATGCAACGATCAAAGCTGAACGAAAGACCAAAGGCATTACAACGATCAAAAAACAATCCCAACATTTTACAATCACGGAATTTTATTTGTTGAAATACAGTATTTGACAAATTCGCCAAACATAAATTGCATCCGGAAAAAACACAATCCGAAAACTTGCAATCAGACATATCCACATTTGAAAAGTCACAGTTGATGAAACTGCAAAGCTCATATGCTGCTTTTACAAGTGGATCTTTTCTGAAATCCTGTTTTTCAAAGGTCTTTTCTTCTATGTATATTTCTTTCATTCTCTACCATCGTCAAAATGTCCATTCAAGATCAATCACGCACCATCTTAATCCTTAGATTTTAGCTTTATTCATTGATGGCTATAACCACCCATGAATGGGTATTATGCAGCAGTTTTGTGTCGATGTGATAACCTTCGAAAGGATACGTTCCCGCTTCTATTCCTTGCTTTAGCTCAGGAGTATAGCCATCCGGAACACATGATTCCTCCATATTGATCGATTCAGAAATAACCACACCTGTATTTTTTTCTTCCATTCTTTTCGTCCAGGCCTTCTTCATTTCTCCAAATGGGACAAATGCGTTTTCAAATATACAATAATTCGTAAAATTATTGGAAAACAAATCTTTCATTTCTTCATACGAAAAACCATGATTCTTTAACAATTCAGCATTGGGGGTACCTATGATGATTAAGCCTGATTTTTTTGTTATCCTTTTTAGCTCATCAATGGCTCGCTGCTCCATCTGATACTCTTTGATATGCTCCAAGACTTCAGAACTGATTGTTATATCATACGAACCATCCACCACTTGACTCATATCGGTTATCGAAGCCAAACCAAACGTTCCGAAATCATCAAAATGAGCTTTTGCATATCCAAGGCTCGACTCAGAGATGTCAAATCCATCATAAGAAAGTGCACCACACTCCTTTAATACTTTGCTACCATAGCCACTTCCACAACCAACATCAACGACATTTTTATTTTGCACAAATTGTCCAACAAACCGATAGAACTTACAGTGGTTCAAATAGTTATTCCAATCTTGTTTTGTCTGATTTCTCCGCTTTCCAAATTTATTGAATGCCAGGCCATCCGGATAAACACGCACATAGTCTTCGAAATAGTACTTTCCGCTCATTCGTCCAATAAGATGTGCAAAAATGTTAAATAATTTCATTGATATGTTAATTTTCGGTGGTTATTTAGAATCTATACCCTATCCTGATGCCCGGTTCAAGCCCCCATCTGTATGGTCTCTGAATGCTGTCTTGGGCAGAAGCAGCGATTGAAAAAACAATAAAAAGCATCAAGCAAAGCTTGCTTCTGTTCTCTGACAAAAAAATCAATCTGCGAACCATTCTACAATGGTAGAAAACAACATAATAACGGCAGTCAAATGACCAATAGCACTGAATATGATTGGTTTCCATTGGATACGCTTCTTGCTCTCAAAAATGAATATTGCTGAAAAAATCAACCACGCAAACAATGAAAAGAGCCAAATATGACCTGTTGTATTCACGATTGGTTCATATACTGAATAAAAAGGCAATTCTTTTGGATCCGGAGAATTTGTTGTTGGCAACCTATCAAGATGCACGCCTGCATGAAAATAAAATGCCAAGAATGATAAAATATACACATAAGGAATCGATCCAAGAACATAAATCTCAACTTTGAGGTGTTTTATTTCAAGCATGGTGTTTTCTGTTTATGATATAACGTCACACGCTTTAAATTATTTTAATTCAAATCGCACAAGAATGGAGCTATTAAGTTTAATCTTTTCAAACTCCATGCCAGTATCCGGCCCCTGACTTATATCGTTATAGGAATTTACACTTTTCAACATAACACCTGCCATTCGTCCTTGTAACATTTCACTTACCGGTTGTTTATCAAAATCTTGTTCCTGAACATAAAGTGCCCGTCCAATCGTTTGATCAATCGATTTTGCCAACGATTCAGCTTTCGATTTTGCCGCCTTGATTGCATTATCCTTTACTTCTTTACGATACTGTTCCATTTTTGTGTTATCGACCTTTTGAATCGAGACATTTGAAATACTTAACTTTTGGAACTCTAAAAATATCTTTTGCAATGTATTGGCATCATGGACAATCAATTGATATTCTTTTGTTAGGACAACCTCATCTCTACTTAGAAAGTATGCTTGAAAATTGCTCATAAATACGCATCCAACCAATAAAATTAGATTCGCATGATCCCAATTGGAAATTTTCAAGATTGCCCATATTGTAAAACTGAAATAGAAAAGAAGTGCTATTGAGAAACACATCATGAACCATAGCGAAGCGGTCTCTTTGTTGACCAATGTTTTTAAAAATCAATGGTTATTTTCTTTTGTTCAAAATCACCATTTTTCAATAGC
>CAYYJF010000056.1:0-11222 GCA_964472175.1 uncultured Bacteroidales bacterium
AGATAGGCTTATTTATTTCTTCTTACCGGATTCCTGCATCAAACCTATGCGTTTTTTAAAATCAGCAATCACCCCGGCCATTTGATCGAGATGCTCATTCTTTCGAATGAGGTAAGCCTTAATTAAATAGTTCTCGGACAATTTAAAACGGGTTTCGTATAACTCTTTCAGCGCATTTTCAAAACGCGCAGTTTGCATCCGGTTGGGGGCATGTAAAGCACTGTATTTGGCATCCAGTTTATGAAGCTCAGCCAAACCTTTTTGATAATGGAAACCACAGACATAGACCAATGCCATGAAATTATTGGCATCCTGATCCAAAACCTTCAGATACACATCCAAGGCTTTGTCCGTCTCATTTTGATTGATCATCGTTTGGGCTTCGGCAAGTAAATTGGCCACATCCTCAGCCTGAATACAATGCACAACGAACAAAGACAGCAAAACTACAATGATTTTACCTTTCATACCTAAAAACATATTGATACATAAAAATACTGAAATTTACAAAAAGAATAGAAGCTTCCGGCATTTGAAACAAAAAATCGTATTTTTGCACGGAAATAAATCTGGAAACGCATGAGACCTTACAAACGTGTGCTGTTGAAATTAAGTGGGGAATCCCTGATGGGAAGTCAGAATCACGGCATTGATGCCAATCGATTGTCCGAATATGCGGCTCAGATCAAAGAAGCTGTCGATTTGGGCATCCAAATTGGGATTGTCATTGGTGGAGGAAACATCTTTCGCGGTTTAAGCGGTGCATCCAAAGGCTTTGAACGGGTAAAAGGCGATCAGATGGGCATGCTGGCCACCTGCATCAATGGATTGGCCTTGTGTTCGGCTTTGCAACAACTACAGGTGAAAGCCCGCTTGTTGACCGCCATCCGCATGGAACCCATCGGCGAATTTTTCAGCAAGGACAAAGCCCTTGAGTCTTTGGAAAAAGGCGAAGTCGCCATTTTCAGCGGAGGCACAGGCTGCCCCTACTTCACCACAGATACCGGTTCCTCACTCAGAGGCATTGAAATAGAAGCAGACGTGATGCTCAAGGGCACCCGGGTGGACGGCATATACACCGCCGATCCAGAGAAAGACCCCACAGCAACAAAATTCGATGACATCACTTACGACGAAATATTGAAACGCAATTTAAAAGTCATGGATCTGACTGCCACCACCATGTGCAAGGAAAACAATCTACCCATTGTTGTCTTCGACATGGATACCCCAGGCAATTTGATTCAGGTACTGAAAGGCGTTTCAATCGGAACATATGTACACAACTAAAACCAACGAATCATGAACGAAGAAGTTCAATTATACATGGACATGGCCGAAGAATCCATGAAACATGCAGCCAACCATCTGGAAGAGTCGCTGGTACACATTCGTGCCGGTAAAGCCAACACCAGAATCCTGGATTCCGTATTGGTCAATTACTATGGCGGCATGGTTCCTGTTCAGAATGTAGCAACGGTAACCACACCCGACGCGAGAACCATCGCCATTCAGCCCTGGGAAAAAAGCTTGATCAAGGAAATCGAGAAAGCCATCATCAACTCTGATGTAGGCATCATGCCAGACAACAATGGGGAAACCATTCGCCTAAGCATTCCACCTTTAACAGAAGAAAGACGCCGTCAGTTGGCCAAACAGGTCAATGGTGAAGGAGAAGATGCCAAAATCAGCATTCGAAATGCCAGACGCGAAGCCATCGATGAGTTCAAAAAATTGGTCAAAAAAGGCCTTTCAGAAGACGTCGGCAAAGACAAAGAAGCTGAAGTTCAAAAAATGCACGACAAATACATGAAGTTGCTGGATGAAATTCTGGCCAAAAAAGAAAAAGAAATCATGACCGTGTAATGCACAGGAAAGGATTCATCATACACATCACTTTAACAATCCGGACCTTTTAACATGAAAGGTCTGGTTGTTAAAAATACTGGAAGCCTGTACCTTGTCAAAACAGAAGACAATGAACTTTTAGAGTGCATTGCCAAAGGCAATTTCCGCATCAAAGGGTTGAAAAGTACCAATCCCATTGCCGTAGGCGACAGGGTTACCATAGAACGCACCAGCAGCAATACGTCCTACATCACCGCCATCGACGAAAGAAAAAACTACATTGTCCGAAGACCAACCAACCTATCCAAGCAGCTGCACATCATCGCCGCAAATTTGGATCAGGCCTTGTTGATCATCTCCCTAAAATCGCCCCAAACAAACACCACCTTTGTCGATCGTTTTTTAGCCACGGCTGAAGCCTACCGCATCCCCACCAAAATCATCATCAACAAAATCGATTTGTACGATGAAGCCGACCTGGAGTATGCGGACGCATTCACCTACTTGTATGAAAAGATTGGTTATCCCTGTTTGAAAATATCCGCAAAAAATGGAACAGGCATGTCTACCCTGAACGAACTCCTCACCGACAAAATCAGTTTGTTATCGGGCAATTCGGGCGTTGGGAAATCAACACTAATCAACGCCATACACCCCGAATTCATGGTTAAAACAGGTGAAATTTCGGCCACCCACTTAAAAGGGATGCACACCACCACCTTCTCCGAAATGTTTGAACTGCCTGTGGGCGGTTACCTGATTGACACCCCCGGCATCAAAGGATTTGGAACCATCGATATGAAAACGGAAGAAGTGGGACATTTCTTCCCTGAAATTTTTTCAACATCGCAAGATTGCCGGTTCAACAACTGCACCCACCGGCACGAACCTGGTTGCGCCGTATTAAAAGCCGTTGAAGATAATCAAATCAGCCAATCCAGATATGCCAGCTATTTGAGCATTCTGGAAGATGATGATGAAGGAAAATACAGATAGACAACCGGTTTAAAACAAACGCAACTTAAACCATCAGAAAGGGTATTTTCTCTTTGGATTCTTGGGAAAACGGCCATCTTTGACGCGCTTTTCCTGCTCAAACATTTCCTTGATTGACCAAAAACAAGAAAATCCAAAAACGCCCAATAAAGTGGACCACACCACATCGGAAACAAAAAGAGAAACGCCTGCTGTTGATAATCCCATTATTAAAAACACAACCCAAAAGCGCACTCCGAAATGATATTCGGCCTTAATCACCAGAGGGTGAAAAAGGCCGATGATGAGAAAAGTGACCAAACCAAGAATGATTCCTTCCAAGTGCATGTGACCTCCTTTAAGAAAGATGACAAAGAGGCTTTAATTGCTTAAAGAAGTCATTGCCCTTGTCGTCAACCAAAATAAATGCAGGGAAATCCTCCACCGTGATTTTCCAGATGGCTTCCATTCCCAATTCAGGATATTCGAGACACTCAATGCTTTTAATGTTATTTTGAGCCAAAATCGCTGCTGGACCACCAATGGAACCCAAATAGAAACCACCGTATTTCTTGCAAGCATCGGTCACCGCTTGAGAACGATTTCCTTTGGCCAACATCACCATGCTACCGCCCAGGCTTTGGAACAGATCCACATACGAATCCATTCGACCGGCAGTGGTCGGACCCATCGATCCACAAGCAAAACCTTCTGGCGTTTTGGCCGGACCTGCATAATAAATCGGATGGTCTTTGATGTATTGAGGCAGACCCAAACCTGCATCCACGCGTTCTTTCAATTTGGCATGTGCAATGTCCCTGCCAACGATGATGGTACCACTGAGCGACAAGCGTGTGGAAACAGGATATTTGGTGAGTTCCTTCAGAATTTCAGACATCGGTTGATCCAAATTAATCTTCACCGCATTGCCTTCACCTGCAGTGCGCAAGGCTTCCGGAATATATTGACCGGGGTTAGATTCCATTTTCTCGATCCAGATACCATCCTGGTTGATTTTCGCCTTGATGTTTCTGTCGGCTGAACAAGAAACAGCCATGGCAACCGGGCAGGAAGCACCGTGTCTGGGTAAACGGATGATGCGCACATCATGTGCAAAATATTTACCGCCAAATTGCGCGCCCAAACCAATGTTTTGAGCAGCCTTCAACATTTTTTCTTCCAAGGCGACATCTCTGAAAGCCTGGCCCCATTCGTTGCCGCCTTTTGGCAGTTCGTCATAATACTTGGTAGAAGCCAATTTGACCGTTTTAACCGTTTGATCGGCAGAAGTACCACCAATCACAAAAGCAATGTGATAAGGCGGACAGGCAGCCGTACCCAGCGATTTCATTTTTTCAATCAGGAATGCTTCCAGGGTGTCCGGATTGAGCAACGCTTTGGTTTCCTGATACAAATAGGTTTTATTTTGTGAGCCCCCACCCTTGGCAATGAATAAAAACTGATACGCATCGCCGTGACCAACCATCAAATCGATCTGGGCGGGCAAATTGCAGCCAGAATTCTTTTCCTCGTACATGGACAAAGGAATGGTTTGTGAATACCTCAGATTTTCTTCGGTATAGGTTTTGTAAATGCCTAAAGATAAGGCTTCTTCATCATTGCCTGCAGTCCAGACCCGATTGCCTTTTTTGGCAAAAACAGTCGCAGTACCCGTATCCTGACAGAAGGGCAAAATGCCTTTTGCAGCCACTTCAGCATTGCGCAACATGGTCAATGCCACGTATTTATCGTTTTCAGTTGCTTCTGGATCGGACAAAATGGAAGCCACCTGTTTTTGGTGCGCAGGCCTCAACAAAAAGGAGACATCCCGCATCGCGGTGTTTGCCAACAAGGTCAAACCTTCCGGAGCGACCTTTAATACTTTTTGACCTTCAAATTCAGAAACAGAGACATGTTCTTTGGTCAGCAAATAATATTCGGTGTTGTCATTTCCGACAGGAAACGGATCTTGATAGTGAAAAGGAGGTGTTGCCATGACAATCTATTATTTTATACCTTGCAAAGATACGAAATCCGAGTATATTTGACATCAAAATACAGGCCATGATTGTACTCTTATCGCCAGCAAAAATCCAGAATTTCAAAACAGAACCCGTTTTGTTTCCCGTTTCGCAACCCACTTTTTTACATGAGGCGGCCCAGTTGGTAGAAATCATCCGGGAAATGTCCATGGAAAAGTTGGGCGACTTGCTCAAAGTCAACTTTGAGTTGGTCCAATTAAATGCCGAACGTTTTTCAAAATGGCAGCTGCCTTTCACCACCGAAAATGCCAAACCGGCTGTACAAGTGTTTAACGGTGAGGTCTTTCACGGACTGGATGTGCGGAGTTTGGATCAACCGGGTCTGCAGTTTTTAAACCGGCATTTGCGTATTTTTTCAGGCTTGTACGGGCTGCTGAAACCCTTTGATTTGATTCAGCCCTACCGCATCGACTTTGGAGACGATTTTCGCCTGCCGAACGGGCAAAATTTATATGCTTTTTGGTCGGATAAAATCACCGATGAGCTCAATCGGGCTTTGGATGAACTCGATGAGCCGCGCATCATTCTGAATCTGGCTTCCAACGAATACATCAAAGGCATCAACCGCAAAAAAATCAACGCCACCATTCTAAATGTAGACTTTTTACAGATTCAACCTGTTGGTTATAAGACCATTGTTGTGTATACAAAAAAGGCAAGGGGTATGATGACCCGTTTTGTTACCGAAAACAGGCTGACGGATGACGACTATTTAAAAGCTTTTGATTTGGAAAAATATATGTGGAATCAACACCTTTCGACCAACAAAAAACTGGTGTTTGTTCGCTGATTCAATTCACTGGAAAAGCAATTTAAATTTTTCGGTTCTTTCCGGCATATCTGCCAATTGTTTTTCCAAAACCTGCACAAAAGCATGCTTGTTTTGGACTTCACCCGAAGTGAACAAATGCAACATACTCCATTCATATTCAGCATCCAACAACATCGTTTTCAGCATGGAAGACAGTGCCGATTGCCATTTTTCCAACAATTCCAAAAAATCGTCTTTGGTCAAATCCTGAACAACCTTTTGTCGCTTCCCGGCAATGATCTGTAATGCTGTTTGCCAGGATAAAACGTCGTATTGTTTGAAGCAAGTTTCCCAATAGTCTTCCAACTGTTCTGCCCTTTGAATGGAACCATTCTGTAGAGCAGCATACAAGCTATTGATTTGATTTTGAGTCACCAACAGGCCTCCTGCATCCAGCCAATCTTCCTGCAAACCACCTTCAGCAATCAACACGGAAACGTCTATTTTTTCGGTTGAACCCAATTCCAACAGACGTTCCATTTTTTTGATCAGCAGAGAACCCAGCACCAAATCCAATGCTGTTTGATACAATTTCAAACCTTTCACTGCAGAAGAGGCTTTGATGCTGAACCCATGGCCCACCAATTCCGGTTCTTTTTTGGAAATAAAATCCGATAAAAGCGCCATGGCATGGGTCAATTTCCGAGCCATCAAAACGTTGTGGGACTCAAAAATCAATTTATCCGAAGGCATGAGCGTGGTACGTTTATCGCGCTGCGGCCATTTGAGTTCATCGCGCAAAGTACCAATGCTTCTCAATGCGGCTCCAACCGACAAATAGCTTTTGCCATTGTCTTCAAGCAGATAAGAAAAAGGATAATCCGTTGTGTTTGGATGATTTACGTGTGATCCTTTGATAAAAGAATACGCTCCGATTTTGGCAGGCCACAGAATATAGGCACCACTGGAGGTTTTACAACCACGTTCCAGAATGCCGCTGTGCATGGGACCCAGTTTATAAAAATGGTTGCTTTGATTGGTCGAAGAGCCGAAATTACCGAAAGAATACATGCCGCCTACCATGAGCGTCCCCTTGTGCATCGACACGGTATAAGGGCCGACAAAGGAGGCACAGGCCTCGCCGTTTTCAAGTTGCGCATTGGCAAAAAACAAGGAATCGTGGGCTGAAAAGCCGTTGCTCAATTCGGCAGCTTCCCCGACAAAACAACGTTCCAGTTGAACACCATTTTTCACCACCGATCCCGGGGCAAAAATAAAATGCTTTGCAATCACATCGCTTCCCACATAGGCTGAAGCCAACAAGGGTTCATTCTTTTCATTCTGTAAAACCGAGGTCGCGCTGCACAAACTGCCGTCATCCAGCAAACTTGCGCCATTGATTTCACAGCCTGCGCCAATTCTCAGATTTCGCAATGTCCCTGAGTTACGGATACTACTTCCCGGCCCAACTTCGCCCATGGCCGACTTGAGGCTTTTGGCCTTATCCAAAGCCAGCTTCGTAAGAACGGATATCACTTGGGGCAAATGCGTATACATAACTATAAGCCAGGCTGTATGGACAGACAGGCCTTCATAAATGGACACAGACCGGCCTCCCGTTTCGTCCAAAACAGAAACACTGGTTCCATTCCCGAAACTACTTTCACCCTCGGTATACAAGACACCGATGTTTTCAATGATGGCACCCTCACCGATCACATAATTGGCGATATAACGGCTGACATGGCTGATGTACACGTCATCTCCTACCGTGCATTGATGCAAATGCGCTTTATAGATGCCACTTTCCACAGGAACGCCACCGGGCAGATGCAATAATTTTCCAAAACAGCCCAGAGACACATCACCTGAAAAGGTCACATCCACGACATTCTTGGCCTTAAAATCCTTTGATACATGAATTTTATTCCAATTTTCTGCTTTACACCGCTGATTGATCAGCTGAGAAATTTCTTCAGAAGTCAGTTGTCGATATGCATCATTGATCATGGTCTGAAAATTTATTCCGTTGTATCGTATTTTTGAAACAAGAAATCATTGTAAGGGAACCGGGTGACGTGAATATCTTTTACCCGATTGTATACCAGCGTTTTAAGCGCATCCATATTGGTCTGATTTTTGGCTGATATAAAAATGCAATCCGCACCGAGTTTGGACATCCAGGTATTTTCCAATTCTTCCAGGTTGATATTTTCACGTGTACGTGGCGTCAGATCGTCTTCGTCTTTTTCAACATAGGTGTAGGCATCAATCTTATTAAATACCAATATGATAGGTTTTTCACTGGATTCCAGTTCAGATAAGGTGCGTTCTACTACCTGAATTTGTTCTTCAAATCCTGTGTGCGAAATATCAACCACATGGATGAGCAAATCTGCATCCCGAACTTCATCCAGGGTCGACTTAAAAGATTCAACCAAATCATGGGGCAGTTTTCGAATGAAGCCCACCGTATCGGTCAACAAAAATGGCAAATTGTCAATAATAACTTTACGCACGGTCGTATCCAGTGTGGCAAACAGCTTGTTTTCAGCAAAAACATCCGATTTACTCAACACGTTCATCAAAGTGGATTTGCCCACATTGGTGTAACCCACCAGGGCCACCCGCACCATTTTACCTCGGTTTTTTCTTTGGGTTGACTTTTGCTTGTCAATCTGGACCAATTCATCCTTCAATCGGGCGATTTTATCCAGAATGATTCTTCGGTCGGTTTCAATCTGCGACTCACCTGGACCACGCATACCGATACCACCCCGTTGGCGTTCCAAGTGCGTCCAAAGTCCCGTCAAACGGGGAAGCATGTATTTGTATTGAGCCAATTCAACCTGGGTTTTGGCATGCGCTGTTTGCGCCCTTTTTGCAAAGATATCCAAAATTAAATTGGTTCTATCCAGCACTTTGACCTTCAATTCCTGTTCAATGTTACGTACTTGCTTGGCACTCAGATCGTCGTCAAAAACGACCATACCGATTTCATGCTCTTCAATATAGTTTCTGATTTCGGCCAATTTTCCTGTACCCACAAAGGTATTGGAATAGGGTGCATCAACGCGCTGTAAGAAGTTTTTAACAACCACAGCGCCTGCGGTTTCAGCCAAAAAAGCCAATTCATCCAAATATTCTTTGGCTTTATTTTCTGGTTGTTGTTGGGTGATCAGACCGACCAAAACGGTCTTTTCAGTTTCATTTTCTGCGATTTCGACAAACATGCAATGGTGGTTTGGAACAAATATAAGACAAAGTTAATTCATTTCAATCAACCACAACAAACTGAACTTTTTTTACGTAATTTTGTTTGGAATTTTAACGTACATATATTCATGGAAATTGGTATTGGTTTTTGGATCGGATTTATCGCATTTGTCGTGGTCATGTTGTCATTGGATCTGTTTGTTTTCCACAAGAAGGATACAGTGATGAAAGTTAAAACAGCGTTGTTGTGGAGTTTGTTCTGGATTGGATTGGCTGTCATTTTCAACATTGTCGTTTATTTCTGGCTGGGTCAGCAAAAAGCGCTGGAATTTCTCACCGGATACCTGATAGAAGAGTCGCTCAGTGTAGACAACTTATTTGTGTTCATCATGATTTTCGGATTCTTCGGAATCGAGCCTAAATATCAACACCGCATTCTGTTTTGGGGCATCATCGGAGCCATCATCATGCGGGCCATCTTTATTTTTGCAGGTGTGGCGCTCATCAATAAATTTGCCTGGATCATGTATATTTTCGGCGCATTCTTGATCTATACCGGAATGAAAATGCTGTTCGAGAAAAAAGAAAAGTCTGAATTCAACCCCAATGAAAACGGCATCATCAAACTTTTCAGACGTGTATTTCCGGTAACGGACGAACCCAACGTCCACCACTTTTTTGTCAAAAAAGACAAAAAATGGTATGCTACGACTTTCTTTATTGCCTTGCTTTTCATTGAAGGCTCTGATTTGATCTTTGCCATCGACTCCATTCCGGCAGTCTTATCTGTATCAAAAGATCCGTTCATTGTCTATACCTCCAATATTTTTGCCATTCTGGGTTTAAGATCCTTGTATTTTGCCCTGAGTGGTGTCATGCAGTACTTCTACTACTTAAAGTACGCATTGGCCGGCATTTTGTCATTCATCGGATTCAAAATGTGCTTGAATGAGTTTAGTCATGAAATGGGCTATTCCTTTCACATTTCAAACATGGCATCTTTGAGCGTCATCGTCATCTTGTTGACTGTTTCCATTCTAGCTTCAATTGCGGTAAGTAAAAAGAAGGAGCTTAAATAGCCACACGCTTCTCGTACTGTAATCCATGACAGCAAAAAAAATAGTTAAAACACTGCACCTATGGCTCGGAATTCCTTCCGGGCTGTTGGTTTTTGTGATTGCCATCACCGGCTGCATGTACTCATTTGAGGCTGAGATACGGAGCATGACACAACCCTACAGACAGGTCACCATTCAGGAAAGCCCCATTTTACCCCCGTCAAAGTTGATGGACGTGGCTCAGGCTGCGCTTCCTGACAAACAAATCATGTCATTGCAATACAAGAAAGCAGGCAAGGCAGCTGAGGCGATTTTTTATGGCTACGAACCCGATTACGATTATTCTGTTTTTCTTAATCCATATTCTGGGAAAGTCCTGCACGTGCTGGATAACAGCAAAGGCTTCTTTCAGTGGATCATCCGCGGACATGCCTATTTATGGCTGCCGGTACACATCGGACAGCCCATTGTTTCGACAGCAACCATCATTTTTGTGGTACTCCTCATCAGCGGCATCATTTTGTGGTTTCCCAAAAATGCAAAGCGTTTAAAATTATCCGTTTGGTTTCAATGGAAAAAGAAAACCAAGTGGAGCCGGAAAAATTTCGACCTGCACAACATTCTGGGCTTTTATGCCTTTCTCTTTGCCCTGGCCATCGCCCTGACCGGTTTGGTTTGGGGATTCCAGTGGTTCTCCGACTTTACCTATCGCGCAACCGGAGGAGAAAAAGACTTCTATCCCAGTCCGGAATTGCCCACATCAAACAGTTCATCATCCTTTTTGAATGATGCCGAAGCCATCGACGGCATGTATCAATTGATGCGTCGTGAATATCCGCAAGCCAAAGTCCTCGACATTCAAATACCAGAAGCGGGTGCTTCTATCATGTCAGCCTCCGCTAACTTCTCCGACATCAGTTACTGGAATACAGACTACCGCAACTTTGACCGTTACACACTGAAAGACCTTCCGGCTCCTGCCGTGTACGGACGCATTAACGATGCTGACGGAGCCGATTTGTTGCGCCGGATGAACTACGACATCCATGTTGGCTCCATCGGTGGTATCGCCGGAAAAATCCTTGTATTTCTGATTAGTTTGTTTATCGCATCGCTTCCCATCACCGGCTTTATTATTTGGTACAAAAAGCGCTTTCACTGATTGACAGAATTTGCAAAAGTAATTTTTTCATTTGCCAGTTTTAAAAAGGAATTCGTAAACTGAGGGGTATCTTTTTGTGGGACAAAAATATCTGTAATCTTCAAATCTTTATCCACTATTAGATAGTATGGATAACCAATATCTTCAGCAGGAATATCTATTGTAGAAGC
>CAYYJF010000057.1:0-11123 GCA_964472175.1 uncultured Bacteroidales bacterium
TACCGTTTCCAAGCAAAGAACGGTGCAATCCGGGTTTGATCATCAAATCTTCGTTGGTAATTTTTCCGGTTACAATCAATCTATTGCTTAAAAGAGCTCTTTCGGGTTAATCTTCAAAAATTCTTCATAAGGAATTCCGCCTGTACCGACCAGTAGCATCTTATTAGGATGGAATTTCTCATTGAATATGCCCATTCCTTTGTTATCTGCACTGGCACCGCTTTTTACTTCCAATCCAATTACCTTATCTCCTTTTTCAAGTATAAAATCAACCTCATTATTACCCTCTCGCCAGTAATGGAGATTATACCTCTCGGATATTGAATGATTGAGCAAATGAGCGCCCACAGACGATTCAACCAATCTGCCCCACAGTTTTGGGTTCACAATGGCAGTCGAATAGGTTTCGTCATCCTGCGATGTTAATAATGCGTTATTATATACTTGGAATTTCGGACTAGAAGACCGTTGACGGATTACACTTCCGGCATATTTTTCTACTCCCCCTAACAGGCCACAATCAGACAACAATTTAAGGTAGTTTGCTAAAGTGGTTGTATTACCAGCATCCTGAAGCTGACCGGTAATTTTGGTATATGAAAGAATCTGTCCTGAGTACAAACAGCCAAGTTCAAATAGTCGTTTTAACAATGCGGGTTTGTCCACGCGGGTTAGCATCAAAATATCTTTGGAAATACTGGTCTCTATGAGCGAATCCTTTATATAACTTTTCCAGCGCTCTTCATCATTGGTCAATAAAGCAGAACCGGGATATCCTCCGAAATAAATATACTGCTCGATAGACCAGCCAAAAGCAGTTTCCATTTCGGCAAATGACCAGTGCCCAAGATAAAACGTCTCAAAACGTCCGGCCAACGATTCAGTTAAGCCTTTCTGAATAAGAAGGCGGGATGACCCTAGCAGGATAACCTTTATGTTTGCTTTCTCTCGAGTATCCTTATCCCATTGCTGTTTGACAACTTCGCTCCAGTTATTTATCTTTTGTATCTCATCGATCACAAGAAGATATTCCGAAGCACCAGAGGCTTTCATTTTCAGCCGGGCCGTCTCCCATGCTTGCATCAGCCAAGCTGAGTTCGTTGCCGAGATAGCATCAGCCGACTCAGATACATATGATATAGACAATTGAGACAATAACTGATTTACCATAGTCGTTTTACCCACTTGGCGAGGCCCAAGAATTACCTGAATGAACTTTCGCGGCTCTTCTATTCTTGATTTAACTTGCTTCAAATAAGAACGTTCGTACATTTTGAAATAATTTACTCAATACTACAAGCAAATTTACTCAAATTCATGAGGTTGCCAAAATAAACTGATTTTTTTATTCACTCGTCTTCCATGCATTAAATAATTCAGCTTAAAATGTTGATAATAAGATATCCTATGACCGATCTAAAGATGTGCAGGCTTTTCTTGATAACTCTATTAAAAGAAAGAGGTCTATGAAAAATCGGTTAGAGGAGCAGATAATTTCCTTACAGGAATTAGTCGAAAGGTTAAGCGGTATTGCTTTCGAAATAAGAACACATACAAAGTCTATTATTGACCAAAGTGTAAACAAATCGGATTCAATGACGACACTCCCCAAAGATGACAGTCTTATGAAGAAAGCCGTCAAACATGACAAGAATGGCGATATAGCGGACAGATTTCTTATTTTCGGATAGGTGCTAAGATGGTCTTTCGGGAGAGTGACATTCAAGCTATACTTGAAAATGGGTTTCGTAATTCATTGAGATAAAAACACAACCTATTGCAAATAAGTTAAGCCGCAAGAACCCTTATTTAGGAAGCTTCTGGCTGATATGTGTTTGATACCCGTTTTAGAATGGTCACCAATACACTAATTTTGCACTTGGTGAACTGTTGCCAGATGGGTGTTCGTATATATACCCCAAATAAATAGCTGCTCCGCAAACCATTGCGAAGCAGCTATTTTTATGTTGAAATTACTTGATTTGCCACCAGTCAAAATTCATGAGATCTTTTTCGCCTCTGAAGACAAAAAACAAATCATGTACACCACTTACCTGCTGCAGAGAGGCTGTCAGCGTTCTCCAAAGATCGCCTTCGCCGGAGGTTTTCACCTCGACCTTGCCAATCAGTTTGCCATTGATCTGATCCAAACGCAGCTCGATGGTACCACCGTATTGAGAAGCCACGCTGACATCGATGGACGAACATCCCTTGGAGAAATTAACACCCTGCACTTTGATGTAATCGCCGTTGTTGACAGAGGTAATAAAGATCCTGTCACCCAGTTTCTTGCCTCTGTTCCAAATGTCGCTTTTTTCCCAGATGTTTGTTTTTTGAGTTTTTAATCCTTCGCTGAAAGCCATGGTCTCGGCTTCAACACGTTTGTAAGGATTCAGGGTTTCAATTTGAGTGGCACCACTTTCAGCAGTCCAGAAAGGCAACTTTTGAATGGACCCATCTGCATTGAAGTTCAATTTTTCCACGCAAACCGAACGACGCTCGTAGTGGGCTGCCAAGGTTTGTTTCATAATGGCATAGTTGAAACCGAAAACATAGGTACTGCCTTTGTAATCGATGATACCGGGGTGGTTGCCACTGGATCTCCTGTCACCGTCCATAATCATGCCGCCGTATGTCCAGGGTCCTGTAGGAGATTTGCTGGTCGCATATCCAATGCCTTCAGGACAACAAGTCGAAGCATAAGACATGTAATAGCGATTGTTCTTTTTGAACACCCAGGGACCTTCCTGGTAATGGAATGGATCCGGTTGATTTCTGACTTTGGCAAATGAAGGATCCTTGATGGGTTCGCCTATGCAGGAAATCATGTCTTTGTTCAATTTGACATACCACAAGTTGGGATTGCCCCAATAGAGATATATCTGCCCGTCATCGTCAATGAGAATGGTGGGGTCGATGCTGTCGAATTTTCCTCCTATAAGCGCTTTGCCAATGGGGTCTTTGAATGGACCGTAGGGGTTGTCGGCCACCAAAACGCCGATTCCGCGACCCTGAACAGGGCAATACATGTAAAACTTGCCGTCTTTTTCAATGACTTGTGGTGCCCATGCGCCATTTTCAAAACCTCCCCATCCGGAAATGGATTTGTCGGCCCACTTAAAATCATTCAAGGAAGCCACTTGCCCTTTATCCGTCCAGTTAACCATGTCGGTCGAGGTGTAGAGCAACCAGTTTTGCATCACAAAGGTTTCGGCATGATCTTCATCGTGGCTGGTGTATAAAAAAACGGTATCATGATAAACCAGGGGTGCCGGATCGGCTGTGTACTTGGTTTGAATGATGGGGTTGTGCGCGTTTGCCTGCAGGATGCAGGACAAAACGAACAGCATACTGACAAATTTCTTTGTGTTCATTGGTTCAATGTTTTAGGTTGGTGTTTTTAAATTGGTGTGGTAAAAGTAGGGTGGAAAACCTCTTAACAACGGATACACAGGTTACAAATACGTGTATTTTTGATACATTTCATCAAAACGTATTTTCCATTACCTTTGAAGTCCCGATTCATGGCATGCTAAAAATGAGGCAGTTTGTATTTGTTTTATGGACCTTTTGTTGTTTCTGGTTGCATTCAAACGCCCAGGGCGTACGTTTGTTTACATCGGCCGACGGACTTCCGGGAAGTCAGTTTGCATCGATGGGTGCAGATGCGCTAGGAAACGTTTGGTCGTGTCATTACGGAGGACTGAGTCGGTTTGATGGCATGGTTATAAAGACTTTTTATGAGTCACCGGCAAGCAATGGCTTGAGAAGCAATACCATTTTTCGTTTTGTGACCGATGCCCTGGGACAAAGTTGGGTTTGTACGTCCAATGGCTTGCAGCGCTATCATCCAAAAACCGAATGGTTTGAAAATATTCCTTTGGAAAAGGCTGCATTTAATGTCCGGAATAAGCAGAAATCCTACCAGATTTCAGCATTGGCATTTATTCCGAAAACCAACCTGATGTTGGTCTGTGCGGGGAATCAGGGCTTTTGTCTGGTCGATATTCAGACACATCAACCCGTGCAGAATCCGAATCATCCCTTGTTGCTGATGTTGAAGAAGGTGATGGGCAGGGGCGTTTTCTGCGATTCAAAAAACAGGCTTTGGGTGGTTTCAGACAAGTTGTTGCTATTTGATTTGAATACGTATAAACCATTGAATTACAAGGTGGAGCTTGTGCGTGGCGTAACGCCGACGAATATGGAAGTCACGGATTTGCTTCAGGATGCTCAAACAGGTGCTGTTTTGGTCGCCGACAATTGGAATGGTGTCTTTCTTTTTGATGAACGGAATCAAACCCTTCGGTCATTTTCCACAAAAGCTACACCTTATATTCATGTACAGTGTTTGTTGCAACTTCAGAATGGGGACATTTTGGTAGGGTGTGAAAAGAACGGCATCGGGAAACTTGACTTTAAAAACCATCTAATAGAAGCGTTTCCAATCAAGGATGCTCCACTCCAATTGGAGAAAAGCAAAATCCATGCCTTGTATGAAGATGCATGGAAGAATTTGTACGTTGGAATTTTTCAAAAAGGATTGCTGGTGGTTCCCGCTTTGACCGATGGCTTTCGATTTCAAAAACTATTGACAGCCGGCAATACCACCATTCAGTCGGCAGTAACTTCCATGGTTCAGGCACCAAACGGAGAGATGATGGTCTGTACCGACGGGGAAGGCGTTTTTGCCGGTGCATGGGTGGACAACCTTTCAAAAATTCAGATGCCTTCCAATTGCAATGGCAGCATCCAGGATGTGGCCACGGCCAAAGATGGTCGCGTGTGGATGGGTGCTTATGGCAGCGGCTTGTTTGGACAAAAGGGTGGGGTTGTCACCTCCATGCAAAACAACAGTGCTTTGCTCAACAAAAACGTCAGCCGTTTGCTGCTCGACAAATCCCAAACAAACCTGTATATCGGTTCGGTCGGCGGCGGTTTGATTCAATTAGACATAAAGTCTGGCATCTATAAAAAAATACCTTTGGAATCGACACTCGTTTTTACCCTGTACGAAGACGCCAAACAGCGGATATGGATAGGGGGGACCGAATGTTTTTGCTATGATCCAAGGCTCAAGAGGCTATTGCCTTTCACCTTTAAAGGTCTCGAAAATGTCATGATACAATCGTTTTTGCAGGTCGGTAATCAGATGTATATCGGCACCACCAATGGCTTGTTTGTTTTCGATGAAAAAAACGATCAATGTCGGCGTTTTCCATTCATGGATGACGGGCGCGTCACAACGGTGCTTTCCATGATTGAAAGTGGCGCATGGGTATGGATGTCCACCAATAAAGGGCTAATGCGCATTCATCCACGCAATCATAGTTATCGCATGTATGCGACCTATGAAATCAAGAAAGTGGGCGATTTTCACCGGAATGCAGTTTTTAGAAAAGCCGACGGAAAACTTGTCTTTGGTGGAGACCACGGGGTGGTATCATTCAATCCAAAAGCCATCGAACAAAACAAGACCCTGCATGCAAGTCCGCAGTTCAACACCCTGCAGGTGAATGGGAAAGACGTTGATTATAAGGTCAATGCAAGCTCCCAAATCATGGATGCAGCCATTGGTTTCGTGTCCAAAATTCGCCTGCCATATCCCTTGAATTCTTTTTCTGTCGGGTTTTCCACCAATAACTATGCTTTGTCCTCCAGGTTGACTTTTCAGTATCAGTTGCAGGGTTTGGAAACCGATTGGCATACAGCCTCGCCCGAAAATCCAAGAGCGGTATATCACCAGCTGCCCCCCGGGAAATACACTTTGCTGGTGCGAAGCTTGAATGAAAACCAGGAAGTAGAGCGTGTTGAAAAAAGCTTAAAAGTGGTTGTGTTGCCGCCATGGTATTGGACATGGTGGATGAAGTCCATCTATTTAATGTTCTTATTGGCTTTTGCGCTAATCCAATATCGGGCATATCAAAACCGACAAATGGCCAAAAAAAGATTGAGAGATTTGATGGGTGAATTCTTAAAAATTAAAGAGACGTACCAGCAACTGCTTCAAAAACAGGTCCCTGTACATTTGGCTTCCCCCAATCAAATGGAAACAAAACTCAAAAACCTGATCATGGAGGTCATTGTTTCCCATTTGGCTGATCCGAATTTCAGCGTAGAACAACTTAGTGCAGCAGTTGGATTGAGTCGGGTTCACCTGTACCGAAAAACCAAGGAACTGTTTCAATGCGCACCCAACGACTTGTTGAAATCTGTCCGCCTGAAAAAAGCAGGTCTGATGCTGGTGCAGGGCAAAGGAAGCATTTCTGAAATTGCCTATCAGGTGGGTTTTTCCGAACCGTCCTATTTTTCAAAATCGTTTAAAAGCTTCTATAACATGACCCCAAAAGCCTTTATTTCCACATATCGGGATCATTATGACGACGAAACCGTTCAGCAACTTTTTGATCTTTGATGCCTTCCAAAAAAAAATATTTCATACCATCCTATTAAAAAATAATGATACTTATTTTGTGAAATAAAAACAATTGCTTTTCTTTGTGGCATAGATGTATAGAACACTAAACCAATATGCCATGATTGAAATCAAAAATTTGACGTTTCAGTACAAAAAAAATCAGCCGCTGTTTGAGGATTTTAACCTGACCTTACAGCCTGGAAGTATTGTCGGATTGTTGGGGAAAAACGGTGCCGGAAAATCGACTTTGTTGAGTCTGATTGCCGGTTTGATCCCCTTGAAAAAAGGAGAAATTGCGGTAAATGGCTTTATGCCATTCCAACGAAATCCCAATTTTTTAGCCGATGTCAGTTTGGTGCCCGAGGAATTTGGATTTCCTGCTGTCACCATTGAACGCTATGTGAATGCCATTTCACCCTTGTATCCATCTTTTGACAAAGAAAAGTTGCAAAAAATCATGTTGGAGTTTGAATTGAGCAGCAACAAAAAACTCAATCAACTCTCTCATGGACAGCGAAAAAAGTTTCTCATAGCCTTTACCCTTGCCAGCAATTGTAAACTTTTAATCCTGGATGAACCGACCAACGGTTTGGACATTCCTTCCAAAAGTCAATTCAGAAAAATATTGGTCGGCTCCATTACTGAGGATCAATTGGTGCTTATTTCCACCCATCAGGTCAAAGACATTGACACCATCATTGACAAAGTGGTGGTCGTGGACAATGGATCCATGTTGTTCGAACAGGACATCACCTACATCAATCAGCACTATTATTTTGATACCGTGTCAACGCTCCATGGCGTCGATCAAGTGATGTATCATGAAAGCAGTCCGATGGGACACAAAATTATCCGCCCTGTCGAAGATGGGAATGAATCCCCCCTCGATCTGGAACTTTTATTCAATGCCATTGTCAACCACTCCATAAATAATTAACCCATGCACACACCATCTGTTTTTAATCTCAAGCGTTTTGGGCATTTGATGGCTTATGATCTCAAACTCAACGCACAGAAATATATTCTGGCGATTGCCGCCTTTGTTATTTTATTGTATTGCTGGATCTTGTTTCAAATGCATCAATCCCCCAATCAATTTATGTGGCACCAAGAAACATTCATGCCCAATAACCAATATTATTACACGAATACACAAGGTTATGTGAGTTCCTTCTTTCTGGCCCTGATGGCTTATGGATTGTTTATTGGGATGTCTTTTACCCGTTGGGGAAACAAAATTCGCCGCATTTCATATCTTCAGTTGCCTGCTTCTACTTTTGAAAAGTACCTGCATCCATTTCTGGTACGCATCGTCGCTGGCGCAAGCTTGTTTTTTCTCCTCTTTATGCTGGTGGCACAGTTGGCCGGATTTACCTACAACAAACAAATGTCTGCTTTCAAAGAATCGACCCAATACCATGAGATGATGGCCCTTCAAAACAGCGGAAATGTTTCCACTTACACCATCCAAAAGATGGAGTACAAACCCGATGCTTTTAGTTATGGTATGTTGGACGACAATCAATCCAAAGTACCGACCCCGATTGTGCCCATTGTATTTGCATTTGTCTCGATTGGATTGTTTTTATTTGTTGTTCCCATGTTTTTCCGAAAACAAGCCCTGATCAAAACCATCTTGCTCTTTTTTATCGGTGTGTTCTTGGTCGCCTGTACCTTTGTGCTGTTTTCGCATTTGATCTATCCGGATCAAACCATGGGTTTTAACGTACACCTGGATACTGTACAGTTGACAAAGAAATACAATAGTTTTGATTTGGCCATGTATGCTTTGGTGTATTCCTCCTGGTTGTTTTTTCTGTTTATTGGTTACTTCAAGCTTAAAGAAATGAAAGTATGAGTATGGATTTTAAATCGACGAAAGGTATTTTTCAGCAAATAGCCGATACCCTTTCGCACCGCATATTGGAAGGTCAATTGAAGGCCGGGGACAGAATTCCTTCCGTACGGGATTTATCCGAGGAATTTGAAGTGAATCGCAACACCCTGCTGCGTACCTATGCCCTTCTGAACGATGCCGGAATCATTGAAAACAAACGAGGCGTCGGTTTTTTCGTTGCTGACGATGCGGTTGAACGCATTCGTTCCCGTGAGAAAGCTGCTTTTTTTGCAGATGAATTGCCTGAATTTTTAAACAAAGTCCGTTTACTCGGATTAACCAAAGAAGACTTAACCGAATTGATGGAATTACTTGAAAAAAACACCAAGATATGAAAACAAGTACCAAAATAATAACGCTGTATTTCTGCCTCTTATTTGCCGGTATCCTGGCGCTGTTCATTGTTTCGAAAACCATGTATAAAGGTTACGATCCGCGATCCGGAATGGAGCAAATGGACCTTGTATCGCACGAAAAAAGTTTGCCCGAATTCAAGGTTGTGGTGCTTTTGGATGAAGCCAAATGCAAACTTGTCGTTTCCAAAGATAACAATAAAGCATCCTGGCAAATACCCGGGAAAAAGGATGTTTTAGGTGAACCGTTCTTTGTGCGCAACGATACACTGTACATTAAAAAGAGCATTACAGGCAATACCTGGGATTTGAATATTACTTCCAAAAGTTTGCAGACACTCATCATACAGCCTGGTGGATGTGTGCGTTTGGTCGAACCTGTGCATACCAATTTGGACGTGGTGGTCAATCAAGGTGAATTTTTTCTTGAATCCACCTCAAACAGCGAGCAGGCTGAATTGCTTCGACACACCTTTAACCTGAATCTAAAAGCCAAATCTAAATCGTATGTGGAACTCAATAGTTGGTTCAACCACTTGAATGCGCAAATGGATAGTTCAAATTTACAGTCCAATACCTCTTGCATGATTCAGCAGGTTCAATTAAATTTGGTAAACTTTGCAAAAGCAACCATTCAACAGTCTCCGAATGAAATTGTTGCGAAAAGAGACAGTACAAGTTATTTGAGAATCTACTAATCCATAATCCATGAAAAAATCAATCGTTATCTTAGGTCTCATGCTTGTATGGTGCACTCAAGGGTTGAATGCACAGCTGCCCGAAACAGTCGTTGGCAATTGGATCAATCCAAACAACGGAAATTGGGAATATGGTTTTTTTGAGAAATTTGTTATATTTCAAAATGACTTTTGGGACTACGAGTCTGTTGTTTCAGACAAAAAAGGCAACACGGACATGGTGCTGCGCAAAGGGAAGGATAAGGTTCAGTTGAAGGTGAAGCTTCAAAAAGACAATGCCCTCACCATACAGCAAGGGACATCGAAAGCTGCTTCATTTGCTCGTATGGACAAAGTCTATCCAGATTATCCCCATAAAGACCAGTCTTTTTTCCGTAAACCAAACTATAAAAGAGACTCTGTCACCATTGTCGGCTACTACAGAAACAGGGAAAAAATTCCCCAGCAATTTATCCAGAGGCTCGTGAATGGCCCGTTCCGCGTGTCTCTCTCAAACTTTGTTTCTGACGATGAAGACGATTTTTTTGCTGATATTGATTCACTTGGCCGGTTTAAAATAACCATACCTGTGATGAATGTACAGGAAATGTATGTCGATTGGCAACGCATGCAAATACGTTTGTTTTTGGAAGCCGGAGATACCCTGATGTTGTTTGCTGATATGATGGATTACATTCCGCTTGAAAAAGACGGCAGCATGGATGGGTATATGAATCGTCCCAAACAATTGTTGTTTATGGGCGACAATGCCAGACTGAGCAATGAATTGAATACATTCAAAGCTCCAAGATTGTTTCCGGATAGAAACAGGGCCGAAAAGGGCAGCGAAATGGATTATTTACGTCATTGTGACTCCATTTCCAATGAACGCCTGAAGGGATTGCAGTCACACATAAATCTGCATCCCAATGTTTCTGAGAAGTTTAAAGTCATTTCAACGGAATATGAGCGAAACAACCTGCTTTTTTATTTGATGCAACACCGGTTTGAAGCCCGTCGTAAGGGAAGTCCAAAAATGAACGATGCATTTATTGATTTTGTACGCAATAAGGCCGTTTTTGATCAGGAGTGGATGTACACGGGAATACGTGACTTTTCCAGCTTTCTCAGAGATTGGGTAGGCTATCATGAGGACATCAATCCAAGCCAGATTACATTGACATTCAAGGAAATATTGAATTACGTTTTATCCAACAAAACCATTCCTGAGGAATCCATGCGCTTGCTCAAAGAATTGGCTTCTATGAACGATGCCTTTGAAAAAGCCAAACCGGAAGAACAGGCTGCATTGCAGGAAAAATTCAAACCCATGCTGAAAAAAGCGGAAACGCTCAATCCCCTGTTTAACGAAGTGGCTGCTGAGATGGTTGCCAAAAGGAAAAAATTAAGACCTGTTTCAGATTCATTGCTGACCAACGAGAACCTGAGACATCTCTGGAATGCGAGAACGTATTATGAAATGATGTATGTCAACCATTTACCCCTTAAGCCAGAACAACTGCAGGAGATGAGAACATCGGTCGTCATTCCTTCTGTTGTTGAGCAAGTGGAAGCTGTGCATCATTTTTACGAAAAAGTCGCTTCAACCGGGATGACTTATGCTGCCAGCCTCAAAAATACCGAACATCTGAAAGAATATAAAGATGCCAAAGCTCTTTTTGATGAGCTCACCAAGCCATACATCGGAAAGGTCGTCTATGTGGATTTTTGGGGCACCTGGTGCGGACCCTGCAAGGAAAATATGAAATATGTGAAGG
>CAYYJF010000058.1:0-10629 GCA_964472175.1 uncultured Bacteroidales bacterium
TAATAATGTGTTTATGGTAGGTGGTACATTGTCTATTCCTGCAAATGCAAGGGTGGGTTCATATAGTGGTTCATTCTCTGTAACCATCGAGTACAATTGATTTCTTACAAATAATATAGAGAAAGCCCGAAGTAAGTCCTTCGGGCTTTTTTATGCTTGCTCCATGTCTGCTTCCTTTTTGTTTCCCAACATCTTGCAGAATGTATCTTATCTGTATGGTTGTAAATGCTATAAAATCCAGGTTGATTGGCTATTTTTGTTAAGAATACACAGTAACAAAGCATGACATTCTTAAACAAGTTGGAATTTGCATTCTTATCAATATTGGTAAGCTCAAACATGCTATTTGCTCAGCAATCAGATTCGAAATCTGCTGAGGGAAGAGTCGGTGTATTGGAGCCAATCGGGATCATAAATGTAGATGGGCAGGGCTTAAATTTTGGAAGTATAGCAGTGGGCCAGGTGGCGTCGAAAGTAGTCATAGGCCCGGTCAATCCGTTATCAATCCAAGTGGAAGAAGGAAATGCTAAAATTCTAATGAATATACCTCAGTCGCCGGCAAAGTTTCAGGTTACAGGTGAAGTTGGACGCGTGTATAACATTACATTGCCAACATCAATTACTGTTAGCAATGGAGTCGATAATTTGTTGATAGATCAGTTTACCAGTTCTATATCAGGAAATTCCGGGATTATTAGTTTGGGCAATCTTTTTTACGTTGGTGCCCGCTTGAACCTTCCAACGAACAACCCGATGGGTGCATATTCTGGTAATTTTTCAGTAGAGGTGTCGTATGAATGATTTTTTTAGAGAAATATATACAAATTGATGAATATTTATGCTTAATTTGCACGAAAACAGTTCAATAATGAAGAGATTTGCAGTAACAACGCTGTTTATTGCTGTATTTTTCATTTCTTTGCGAGCACAAACGAGTGTAATTGGCAGGGTTGAAGCAGAATTGGTTGTACCGGTGACTGCTGTTGAAACTGACTTGTTGAATTTTGGAAAAATTGTGGTCGAAGTGGGTGGAGGATCAATTCAAATCACACCAACCGGCGAGCGCATTATTTCCGGAAATGTGATGTTGGCCGATAACGAGTTTAGTTCGGGTAAGTTTCAGGTTTCAGGTCTTCCTGAAAGTCTTTTCTCCATGGTGCTACCCCAACAGCCTCAGAAATTGTACATGTCGAATAGCGATCAAACGTTGACAGTGGACAATTTCAGATCGAGTGTTCCACAAGGTGGACAAGTCATTCGTCAAGCCGATGGTAAAGCCGAAGTCAATATTGGTGCTACCTTGTTCATCGGAAGTAATTTAACAAACCCAGCCGGATTCTACTCAGGAAGTTATGAAGTAGTGTTTACGTACAATTAAAGACAAGTATCATGAAAAAAGGTGCCGGAAAACTTTTGGGTTTATTGATGGTATGTTGTGCATTCGCGCAGCATATTTCCGCGCAGGGTAATTTGTTGGTTGCTCCTATCCGTGTCGTTTTTGAAAACGGCAAAGTAAAGGAGAACTTGAATTTGACCAATATTGGCCAGGATACCGCCATTTATCTGATTTCCTATATTCAAAACAATATGTTGCCTGATGGTAGCTTTAAACAAATAGAAAATCCGGACACCTTAACGACCAAAGTCGATAAATTTGTTCGAATTGTTCCAAGAAAGGTCACTTTGCCTCCAGGTCAATCTCAAACGGTGAGTTTGCAATTCAGAAAAACAGCGGATATGAAAATCGGTGAATACAGGTCTCATTTGTATTTCAGGGCTGAAAAGGATGTAACAGCTTTGGGAATGGGCACAGCCCAAACTGATTCAGGAAAAATGTCCGTTTCCATAACCCCTATTTTTGGTATTAGCATTCCTGTCATTATTCGTGAAGGAAATTTGAATTATAAAATCTCTTTAAGCGATGTCGCTTATACTCCTGCTGACAGTGTGTCCTTGTTGAGTGTTAAAATTAATAGAACTGGAAACCGGTCATCTTACGGCAACTTGAAAGTAGATTTTGTTCCAAATTCGGGTGTATCATATACCGTTGCGCAGGCCAATGGCGTAGGTGTTTACACCAATATTACTTCGAGGTCTTTTGTGTTCCAAATTCGCAATCAACCCGGGAAAGTATTAAAGAACGGGAAGTTTGTTATCCGCTATATGCTTTCTCGTGAAGAAGGTGAAGCGGAACTTTCTAAAGTTGAGTATCAGATCCCATAGTATAATTGTTGGAAATAGTGAATAAATGCATTCGACAAATCTTGTTTCTGTTGACTTTTACCGCTTTTGCAGCATATGGTCAAAGGTCGGCACCGGATTTACCTCAAAGAACAGTCTCCCTTTCAACTGTTCAGGATCTGGATTTCGGTCGAATTATTTTACCCAACAACTCCTTAGGGGGAACTGTAAAAATTGATTATTCCGGATCAAGAACCCTCACCGGTTCTTTGGTTGCCTATCCAGGAGATAATTATCACCAAGCCATACTCTCTTTCAAATTATGTCCAGGACGTTCGGTCAATGTTCAATACAGTCCATCGATTCATTTGACCAATGGCGCATATTCAATGCCAATGGTCATTGACAACATTCAGGTCGGCAGTACCTTGCTGACCTCAAGTGGTCAATCTTTTTTTTCAAATAAAGGTTGTGATGAGTCCCACTATTTAAAATTGGGCACAACATTGACTGTTGGTGGAAATTATATGACCAATCCTCCAGGACATTACCATGGAACATTTGAAATCACAGTTGCTTATCAGTAAATGCTTCTCATGTATTCGAATGTCTCCAAATCCAACATCGTATTATTTTTATTAAAGAGCCTCATATTGGTTTTTTCTCTTTCCCTAAGTGCTGTAACTTGGGGTCAAACTGATAATTCTGAAGAGGTTTTTGAGCCTTTAGATCTCGATTTTGTATTAGATAGAACTTATCGTGCTTCTATCCCAACCATGTATTTACCGCCCGATTCCATCATGGTCTCTGTGAAAGAATTGTTTGATGTACTCAAAGTTCCAAATACTTCTACCGAAGAGGGACAGGTTGTCAAAGGTTTTTTCGAAACGGAAAGCAATGGTTTTGAAATCAACATCCTTAATAAAACAGCAAAATTTCAGAAAAATACCGTGACATTGTCCACTCAGGATTATATCATGGACATGGGGATGATGTATTTGAACACAGGAGCCTTTAAAAAAATATTTGGTTTTGGCATGGCTTTCAATGATAGGGCATTGAGTGTGGATTTTTCCTCTCCTTTTGAACTGCCTTTGTTCAAGTTGATGAAACAAGAAAAAAGCAGAGAACAATTGGGAGGTACTTCCCTCGAAACTGATGTCAAATATGATACCATTATTGGTCGAAAATATCATTGGTTTGAGGGACATATGTTGGATTGGGGTATTTCCGCTACTCAGTCTGAAAATGGTTTGAGTGAAAATCGTTTTTCTCTGGGTTACGGTGCGGAAATTCTGGGCGGTGAAGCAAAAGCGTTTTTAAATTATTCTGACAAGACCCCTTTTACCCGAAATCAACAAACTTATTCCTGGAGGTGGGCAGACAACAGTTTTGCTCCGCTTCGTCAGGTGATGTTGGGAAGGATTCCGACACGTGCTGTTTCATCGCTTCTATCTCCAATAGACGGTTTTGTATTGACAAATGCTTCAACCACGGTTAGAAAAGCATTGGGTCATTACATCATAGAACAATATACCGAACCAGATTGGGTGGTTGAATTGTACGTGAACAATCAATTGATGACCTATACTCGGGCAGATGCAACCGGTTTTTTCACGTTTAAAGTACCCATTGTTTACGGAACCAGCTTTTTAACGCTCCGGTTTTACGGTCCGAACGGAGAAATCCGTTCTGAGGAAAAATCTTTTAGCATGCCATTCAACATGCTGCCAAAAGGTGAGTTTGAATACAATGTGAATGGTGGTTTGATGTTGGATTCAGCTTCCTCCAGGTATGGACAAGCGCGTGTTGAATATGGTTTATCCAGGTTTTTAACGCTAGGTATGGGGGCAGAGTATTTGTCTTCAGTCAGCAAGAATGATGGTTTGTTGTTTGCGAATGCGACCTTTCAACCATTCTCTAGACTCTTAATTACTGCAGAATATGCCCCACAGGTTCGTTCAAAAATGACGGCCAATTTGAGTTTGCCAGGAAATATTGTACTAGATGGAATGTATGCTGATTACAATCCCAACCAAAAATACATCATATACAATTATAAGCAAGAACGGATGCTGGGATTGAGTATTCCGTATAGATATCGGCTTTGGTCGGGTTCTGTTCGGACAGCGGCAAGACAAAATGTGTATCCAAACTTCACCTTTTCTTCGGCAGAAATCAATTGGTCAAACAACATCAAAAATTATTCCCTTAATTACACGAATTATTTCAATGCCTCCAAAGCAAATGCCAATAATTTTTATGGACAAATGACTTTGGGAACAAAAATTCGTTCTTTGAGTTTACGAACCTCGGCTCAATACAATTATGCCTTTAACCGACTGATTTCTTTGCGGGCTGAAATTGATCGGAAATTATTTGCAAACGGATTTGCCTCTCTCAAGTTTGAAAACAATCTCATGTCCAATTCAAAAAGTCTGAATGTATCGTTCAGATATGAATTGCCGTTTATGATGGCCAACGCTTCGGCCAGTTACAACAATAAAAAGTTTGTTTTCTCTGAAGGAGCCAACGGCAGTTTGGCCTTTAACAGTGGTGGAAAATATGTGCATGTAAGCAATCGCGGGGCTGTCGGCAGGAGTGGTGTGTCCATTGCTCCATTTGTCGATGTCAATTTCAACGGTGTGCGCGACAATGATGAACCTACAACAAAAGGGTTGCGCGTCAGAACTTCTGGTGGCCGTGTTTTAGATGTGGAAGGCGATTCCATTATTCGTATCATCGATATGGAACCTTTTGTTGATTACGGCCTAATATTGGATGAATCGGGTTTCGACAATGTGTCCTTGAAAGCAAGTAGAAACAACATGCGCATCACCTCCGACCCCAATCAATTTAAAAAGCTCAACTTGCCCATTTATCCAATGGCTGAAATTTCCGGATTGGTGGTAGATGAAAATGACAATGGCATTGGTCGTATATTGATCAGAATTGTTGATGAAAATGGACAGGAGGTGACCAACTTATTAACCGAATCTGATGGTTATTTTAACTATATTGGTTTGAAACCTGGTGATTATTCGGTTTTTGTAGATTCTGTACAATTGAAAATCCTTAAATACAATGCAGAGCCCGCATTTGCGACTGTTTTAGAATCCATTGAAGGAGACGTTGTTGATGTTGGTACCATAGCGTTGAAACGAGCCTCAACGACTCAGAAAGATACAGTTCTAATCCATGCCCCTGTTCAGGCAAAACCCATGGAGCAAGATTCTTTGTCCTTGTTCGTTGTCTTGTTTGATGTGGATAAAACAGAGGTTAAAGCTGAATATCATGCCTTATTAAGAACACTCGCACATTATTTAAACAAACCTGAACATGCAGATCAAGGTTTAGATATTCAGGGCCATACAGATTCTGATGCCGGAGATCGTTACAACTTGATTTTGAGCAATCGCAGAGCGGAAGCCGTCAAACAACTGTTAGTTCAGTATGGTGTTCAACCAAAACGTCTGAAAACCAGTGCATTCGGATTAAAGAGGCTTTTAAACCAAGAGAAAACGGATAATGAGAAGGCAAGGAACAGAAGGGTTGAATTTAAACCAATACCAATCAACATTCAAGCAGAGCAACCATTTGTTATGTCTTTAATAGAGAGTAATATAACTGTATCAAAAAGCATCATCAAAGAATATTTTTCCAAAGAAAAAATGATGATACCCTATACCAATGCGCCAGCATGGTGTCTGATGTTTGAATCAGATGGTAAATACATGTTTCAGGTTGCAGCATTCAACAAATATGAACAAGCCATGAAGTTGGCGGAGAAACTTTTACAGATCTTGCCGGAAAAAATTATGGTTGTAAACCAGGGTGTTTATTTCAAAGTGCAAATGGGCTATTATGATGATGCAGCATCGGCGCTCAAAGATGCAACCTTGCTCAAACAGAAAGGCTTTATCAATTAAGATCTACCCATTAATTGGTATTGCCTACATTCGAATTAAGGAATAACTTTGTTCCATAAATGTTTCCAGATGAGGCTTTCCGAATTAAAAACAGGTGAAAAGGCAGTCATTGTAAAAGTATTGGGTCACGGCGGATTCCGTAAACGCATCATAGAGATGGGTTTTATTCGGGGAAAAGTGGTGGAGTCCGTTCTGAATGCACCTCTGCACGATCCCATCAAATACCGAATTTTAGATTACGAGGTTTCACTGCGCAAAAGTGAGGCTCAAAATATTGAAATCGTGACGCGTGAGGATTTGTCTAATCATGCACCTCTCGATCAATACAATGGCGTTTTTAGTGAAGAAGAGCTGAGAAAAGTCGCGCTGAACAAACGAAAGCACATTCGCGTGGCATTGGTCGGAAATCCAAATTGCGGCAAAACCACTTTGTTTAATTATGCCTCCGGTGCCCATGAGCATGTAGGAAATTACAGTGGGGTGACCATCGATGCCAAAGAAGGCACTTTTACCTTTAGAGATTATCAGTTTACAGTGGTTGATTTGCCCGGAACCTATTCCTTGTCGGCTTATTCGCCGGAGGAAATGTATGTCCGTACACATTTGGTCGAAGAGGCTCCGGATGTGGTCATCAATGTGATTGACAGCACCAATTTGGAACGAAACCTGTTTTTAACCACCCAGTTGGTGGATATGAACGTTCGGATGGTGATGGCACTAAATATGTATGATGAGTTCCAAAATAAAGGAGCCTCCATCGATTACCTGAGATTGAGTCACTTGCTGGGAGCTCCTGTGGTTCCTACCAATGGACGAAAAGGTTGGGGATTGGATAATTTGTTTCATGTAATCATTAAAGTGTATGAAGGCACCGACTTCTATACCAAAAGCGGCGACATCAACTTAAAGCGTTTGCAGGAGTTGCATGATTATTACCACCAATTAAGTCTTGATCATGAAACCCTGGATGAAATTCACGAAGATGCTGAAAGCAAAAAGCAGCACCACGAAACAGATTCAGAAGCCCATTTGCATCAGTACGAAGTGGGTGCCATGACCAGGCATATTCACATCAATCACGGACAAGAGTTGGAGAAATCCATTGACTTGTTACGTCAGCAATTGTCCGAATACGAATCGCTCAGAGCTACCTATTCTACCCGGTTTCTGGCCATTAAACTCCTTGAGGGTGATCGTGAGATCAACAAATTGATGGAGACACTTCCAGAAGGTCATCGCATCATCGCATTGAGAGACAATCTGGTGGTTCACATTTCCAAAGAACTCAAGGAGGACGCTGAAACCGCCATTACCAACGCCAAATATGGTTTTATTTCAGGGGCCTTAAAGGAAACGTATAAGCCGGGCAAAAAAAAGACCGGCAATCATACCAAATGGATTGACCAAATATTGCTGCACAAATATTGGGGGTACCCCATTTTCCTGCTTTTTATGTATCTTTTATTTGAAAGCACTTTTGAGTTGGGCGCATACCCTATGGCTTGGATTGAAGCTGGATTTACGCTTTTGTCACAATCTCTGGATGCTTTCATTGATGCCGGTCCATTTAAAGATTTGTTGCTTGACGGCATCATAGGTGGTGTAGGAGGGGTGATGGTATTTTTGCCTAATATTTTGATTCTGTATTTGTTCATTTCGTTGATGGAAGATACAGGTTACATGTCAAGGGCGGCCTTTTTGATGGATAAATTCATGCATGGCATGGGGCTCCACGGGAAATCTTTCATCCCCATGATCATGGGTTTTGGATGTAGTGTTCCTGCCATTTTGTCGAGCAGAACCATCGAAAACAAAAATTCCAGAATGATCACCATGCTGGTCACTCCTTTGATGTCCTGTAGTGCCAGATTGCCGGTTTATTTGTTGTTGGCCGGAGCCTTTTTCCCCAACCACGCAGGCTTGGTACTCTTTGGCATTTATATGCTGGGCATCTTAATGGCTGTTCTCATGGCCAGATTGTTCAAGCGGTTTCTTTTCAAAAAGGATGAATTGCCCTTTGTCATGGAGTTACCACCCTATCGGATTCCAACCGTAAAATCAATTGTACGACACATGTGGGAAAAGGGCGCCCAATATCTAAGAAAAATGGGTTCTGTCATTTTGGTTGCCTCCATCATCATTTGGTTTCTAGGGTATTATCCCCATTCAAATAAGGAAAATCCATCTTATTCTGATCGAATAGAACAGCAAGAAAACTCCTACATCGGTCAAATTGGACGCATCATAGCTCCGGTTATGGAGCCATTGGGCTTTGATTGGAAAATGAGTGTTGCCATATTAACCGGCATTTCTGCCAAAGAAGTGGTGGTGAGCACGTTGGGTGTTCTTTATACGGGTTCAGGCAGTGATGTGGCCTTGGGGGAACGTTTGAAATCCGAACATAAGATAGATGGGACTCCGGTGTTTACGCCTTCAATAGCGCTCTCTTTTATGGTGTTTATATTGTTATACCTGCCCTGTATAGCCACCATTGTGGCCATAAAAAATGAATCCGGTAGTTGGAAATGGGGGTTTTTTACAGTGTTTTACACCATCTTCTTGGCCTGGTTGACAGCCTTTGTGGTATACCGTATGGCGATTCTATTCTAATAATTTGAATATCCTGTCCATCAGTGTCCACTTTTCGGCTGAAGTCGCTCCCGGTTTTGCAATTTGAAAGATGGACATGTAGTCTTCCCATTCGGCTTGTCTGGGCAGGGTCGCCAGTTTGGTCATGGCGGTTTCCCAGTCAAAATCAAGTGGGGTATCGACGATCATAAATAGCTTGGTGCCCAAAATGTATAATTCCATCTCTAGAATACCTACTTCACGGATGCCGGCAGATATTTCAGGCCAGGCAAAAGCGGCACTGTGCCTTTTGCAATATTCTGCAATCAATTCCGGATCGTCTTTTAAATCAAGCGTTTGGCAATAGCGTTTAATGGCTTGTCCGTATTGTTTTTGAGCATAGCCGGTTTTTGTGGTTTCCATCATGTCTTTGGATTAAGGTTTGTGTTTCTGGATGCTGGAAAAGTATTCAGAAACACTCAAAGGTAGGATATCTTTTACAAACGAAAAAGCATATAAAAATGACTGTGTAAAATTAATTTGAAAAATATAGTAGTATGTAATACAAAGAACCATGTTTTATATTATATTTGTCTTTTGAAACATGACGATATAGATTATGGATTTGGAAAATGTGAAATCTCAAATGCGAAAAGGCTTTCTGGAATATTGCACTTTGCTGATATTGAGAGAGAAAGCATTGTATACTTCAGACATCATTGAAGGATTGAAAGCGGCGCAATTAATCGTCGTCGAAGGCACCCTGTATCCATTGCTCAATCGTTTGAAAAATGACGGATTGCTGAGTTATGAATGGGTGGAATCCAATCAAGGACCACCAAGAAAATATTATTCTTTAACCAGTTTGGGTGAAAGCTCTTTGTTGGAATTGACCCAATCCTGGAAAGAATTGTCAAATACCATCAACAAGTTAAATGAAATGAAATTCGACCTATGAAAAAGACTTTAAGTATCAATCTTGGAGGATATGTCTATCACATTGACGAAGATGCCTATCAAATGTTGATGGATTACCTGCATGAAGTCAAATTGCACCTTTCTCCTGCTTCATCCGAAGAAGTATTGAACGACATTGAGCAACGCATGAGTGAGCTGATCAATCAGTGGATGCAACAAAAACGCGAAGTGATTGTGGTTTCGGATGTGGAAAAAATCATTGAAATATTGGGTAGGCCTGAGCAGTATCAAAATGACGATGATCAAAAGGAAGAAGCCAATGAACAAGAAAAATCGGAAGCAGGCAAATCCAGATCAGGTGAGCGAAACCCAAATCAGTCAAGGCGTATTTATAGAGACGTTGAAAATGCATTTTTAGGTGGTGTATGTGCCGGGTTGGCGGCCTATTTTAATGTGTCAATCGTTTTGGTGCGAATTCTAATGGCCTTGTTGATTGGGTTTTATGGATTGGGACTTTTGATTTATTTATTGGCATGGATGGCCATTCCTGAAGCCAAGACTGCAGCTCAAAGACTGGAAATGCGTGGAGAAGATGTGACCATTGAAAACATTGAAAAAAAAGTCAAAGAAGAAGCCGATCGGATAAAAAAAAAAGTTGACGGATATGTGGAATCCGGAAAATTTGACAACCATGTAAGGCATGCTGAAAGTGGCTTTCTTCAGTTTATCAAGGTGGTGTTAAAAGTTATTTTGGCCATTATTGGTGGCGTGCTCGGTTTGGTCGGTTTTTTTGTGCTGATGATTCTCATCTTTGCACTTGTTGCTGCCTGGAGTGGCCCAACGGCCCTGCTGCAACCCTGGCCGGAACCCTTTGAACCATTGCAGCAATTCATTCAAAATCCAACCTCTCTGACTTGGTTTGTTCTCGGAATGGTTATGGTTATTGGCATTCCATTTGCCGGATTGATTCGTCTTTTCTTGGGAGTCATTATGAATTTCAAACCGGTTAAACCCCTGGAAATTTGGATTTCAG
>CAYYJF010000059.1:0-7893 GCA_964472175.1 uncultured Bacteroidales bacterium
TTTCAAATAGGATTTGATGGGCTTCATACGGGTTTGGTTTTGGAAAGTTTTCTGTAAAAATGTGATTCTATTTCCAGAACGTTGTTTTCCCAGGTATGCTCTTTGGCAAAACCCATTCTGGTGGCTTCTTTTTCCGGTGAATTTTCATTCAGGGCCTGCTCGATGCGTGTGACATATTGCTCAGGAATTTCTGCCAGATAGGTATAATCCTCGAAAACAGACATGGCCTTGGTTTTTGTGGCCACAACAGGTTTGCCCAGCGCCAGGTATTCGTCAATTTTTCTGGGGTAATTGCCTATGGTTAAAGCATTCAGCTTTTGTGGGTTGATGGCCACATCAAAGGCTTGGATGTAGGCTGGCAGTTGGTCCGGATGTTTGTTTCCCAGGAAATAGACATTGGGCAGTTGATGCAATGTGCTTTTTGCAAAATGTTCGTCCTCTGGTCCAATCAAGACCAAATTCCAGTTTGGTTTGTTCTTGGCAATGGTCAACAGGATGTCCACATCCAGCCTCAATTGTGACAAAAAACCGGTATATCCGATTCTTGGCGCTGGGATGGGTTGTATGTCTTCAGGTTCGCCATTGATGAAGGATGGATCGTAGAGGGTCAGATCACAACCTTGGCCGACGTAGTGACTTTCTGCATTGTATTTCTGCGCAATTTCAGCCAGATAGGTTGAATTGGCAAACACCAAATCTGATTTTTTCATCAATGCGGGTTCCATATACCGTCCGTGTTTGTGCCAATAGGGTACACCAAGCAGATAATCACGTGTGTAATAGCAACTTAAACTGGGTTGAAGCAGTTCTTTCAAATGAAAACTTCGAAACATGTCGCTATCGTTAAACAGGATGAAATCCTTGAATCCCAGAAGGTGGATGGCCTTTTTGATGGCTTTAGAAAAACGGATGTTGTTCAGACGGTTGATGATTTGAAACAGGCTTTTGACGGGCATTCCGGCAGTGGGTTCGATGATCAGGTTGGGGTACAAGGTCCACAGATTGGTCGAAATGGCTTCGATGTCTGCTCCTTTATTCATGCGTTCCAGCCTGTTTTGCACCATGGAAGTTCCTGCGTTTTTATAGCGTGTGAGCCTGTCCAGTGGATAGTTCACGTACAAGACCCGATGGTGTTTGGAAAATTCAACAGCCAGGTTCTTGCTGTTGCTCCCGATTTCGATGTCCCAGGCCTGAATGCCTACCATAACGATGTCCATGTTCAGTTGCTTTGTTTGTTGTCGCCCAAAATCTCCTGATATATCGCGTGCACTTTTTCGGCCATGGTGCTCCATGAGAATTCTTTGGCCCTTAACATTCCTTTTTCAATGTGCTGGTTTCTCATGGCGTCATCTTGGGTGAGGTTTAACATGGCATCGGCCATAGACTCCACATCATTCGGATCGACCAGTATGGCTGCATCTCCTGCAATTTCGGGCATAGAAGACGAATCGGAAGTAATGACAGGTGTTCCGCAAGCCATGGCTTCCAACATGGGAATGCCAAAACTTTCACGCAAAGAAGTGTATAAAAAGAACTGACTGAGTTGATAGATGCCCGGCAAATCGACATTTGGAACATAACCAAGAATGTGCATGTGTTGTAGCAGTTCTGGTTCGTCGATCTCTTGCAGTATTTTTTCAAGGTCGGCCGGTTTGAAATCAATCATGACCAGCTTGGGTTTGATGCCGGATCTTTTGACAAACAGGGCAAAAGCTTTCAGGGTATTGGGGGTGTTTTTCTTGGGATCCAAATTGCCAAGGAAAAAACAATAGTTTTCCGGAAGACTGTATTTGATGCGGATGGCTGCTGTCTGGATTTCATCCAGGGGTTTGAAATGTGCGCTCACGCCATTGTACACAGCCCGCAATGTAGTGTTAGATTCAAGCTTGAAAAATTCTGAGATTCTTGTTTTTTCAAAGTTGGAGACGGTAATGATGCTTTTGCTTTTTTTCAGGACTAGAGGGACAACCATCTTTCGGTAAATGTTGCCAAACTTTTGATAGGCACTGCCACTTCCCAACAAGATTTTCCAGATGCTTTTCTCCATGTAAATGATGTCATGAAGCGTGATCATGATGGGTACGGTACTTCGGATGGGCGCTGTATTGCTGGTGCAATGCAAGAGTTCGCAGCCGTATTTCTTGGCGGCTCGAGGAAGCAGTATCTGTTCCCAAATGGGGTAGGCCAGGCCTTTCAACACCACAATTTTAAAGTTGTCGGTTTCCTGGAGTACTTGATTGTCTGTGTCCGGGCTGACGAAAATGACATATTCGTTGTCTTTATCCAGCGCTTGCAGGTTTCGAATCAGCTCCAGTGCAACCATGTCCATGCCATGTTTGTTTGGTCTGAACAACCGCTGTCCTTCAATTCCTATTCTCATAATGGTCTGGTTTTAGGATAGATTTGAGGTATGTTTGGTATGGATAAACCGTTTGTTGGCTCCTTTGATGCGCAGCAGGGAGCCCAACATCAGCAGCATGCCTTTGGGCAAACTAAGCAAGGCTTTACCAGTTTTTTTATTCCAGTGTGCTGCAGGAACAGACAAGAGCAGTGCGCTGATACAGCACACGGAAAGCGCCATCCATGCCCAGATATAAGCGTTTTCAATCTGGATCAGAAGGTTCGTCACTCCAAAAAGAAGGGTGCAAGCCAATACGCCGCCCAAAAGCAGGACACGCGGCGGCTGGATGAATTGAATGGCTTTGTCAAAATAGTCAATCTGACCATATCTTAGTAAATGCCAAATGGCCGGACCAATGTCTTTTCTGAAATAGTACAATTGGGCAGAAAGCCAGCGCCTTCTTTGATTGCTGAAAGCATCAGCCTTTTGAACTTTTTCATCGTATACCAAGGCATCGTCCAGATATTCAATGAGATGTTTGTCTTTTAAAAGCCTTAATTCCAGTTCTTTATCGAATCCGCCAATGGCATGAATGTCTTTCATGACGGTTTTGAACAAGGGGTATCGAAAAGCCATGCCAGAACCAATGATGGCTGAAGAAAGTTTCACAGCGCGATGTCCTTTCCTGAAAATGTGGTTGTTGATTTCTTCACTAATGGCATCCAGTACGGCCAGATTGGTGTTCAGATTCTTGGCAGTCCGATGTCCCTGAACGGCAGACACTTCTTCTGTGAAAGCTGCATTGATTTTGCTCAGGAAATGTGGATCCATCAGATTGTCAGCATCCAGGATGAGGGCAATGTCATAGGATTCATCCAGAACTTCCATGGCTGCATTCAGTGCTTTGGCTTTGGTGCTGCTTTCAAACTGTACCTGAATGGTTTGCAGGGGAAGTTTGGATAGTTCCATCAGGGTGCTGTCCTGAAAAGAGTCGGCGATGACAATGACTTCGTATTTGTCGGCGGGATAGCTTTGTTCCAGCGCTTGTTTGGCAGCTTCTACGATGACTTCGTCTTCCTTGTAGCCTGGTATGAAAACGGCTATTTTTTGCAAGGGAACGCTTGCATCATACATTTTTTGTTTGAAAAAATGCCCGCTGATGGCAAAGAAAAGAATGTACAACGTTGGCAATCCCAGTACAATGAGTCCCATCAATTCGATGACTTGTAGTATGAATGTCCATTCCATAAGCTGCTGTATTTAAATAATTAAAGGGTAGGATTTGTATATATTTCCGAATCTCTCAGGTGCTTGAGATGCCATTTTAGAGCGTTTGTATAGGCCTTGAAATGCCCAAACTGACCGTGCAGGAGGTAGCTGATGCTATTTTTGGGTATCGAAATGAGGGCTTGATACATCCAGGCAATCAGGGCAGGAAAACCATGTACGTTTCGTCTCAGGTACAGCCATCGGGATCGGTTCATGTAATAGGTTTTGAAGGGACTGAATTTTCCTGTCGAAACCGATTCTTTGTGCAAAATCAGGGATGGGCCAAAGTAATACAATCGGTATCCGGCACGAAGCATTCTGGAAGCCCAATCAAATTCTTCGTAATAGAGAAAATAGGATTCTGACATCATGCCTACCTTTTCGATCACCCTTCTGGGTACCAGCATGCCTGCGCCATGTACAAAGTTTGTTTCGCGAATGTCGTTGTACTGGCCTTCGTCCTGACAGTTCCAGCCAATGCTGTGACTTCGCATGGTCCAGTGGTTCATGGGCGAATGTCCGGCATACTGAATGGTGTTGGGCTGATGAAAAAACTGTATTTTGGGACTGATGGCGCCGATTTCGGGATGTTGTTCGAGAAAATCGACCATGGGTCCCAAAAAGTTGGGTTCGACTTCGGTATCGTTGTTGATGAACAATAAATAATCACCTTTTGATTGCTTGATGCCCAGGTTGTTGCCTCCAGCAAACCCCAAATTCTCTGTGCTTCTGATGAGTTGAATGTGGGGAAATGCACGCAGTATGTCCTCAGGATGGTCTTTCTCTGAGGCATTGTCAACAACGATGATTTCGATGTTTCGGTACTGGATTTTCGACAAACTTTGTAAGAGTTCGCAGGTCACATCCGAATGCTCGTAGTTGACTGTAATGATGGTCACCAAGGGCGTTTGCATGGGTACTTATTTTTTTTCAGACAATGCTTGTTGCCAACGCCAGGCTGACAACATCATTTCATCCAACGATTTTTCGGCTTTCCAACCCAATTCATCGTTGGCGTAACGGGTGTCGGCAAAGGTTTTCTCAATGTCACCCGGACGTTTGGGTACAATCTGGTAGTTTAATTTCACGCCGGATACTTTTTCAAACGAATGAATCACTTCCAGCACGGAATAACCGATTCCTGTGCCAAGATTGAAAATTTCCAGATTTGATTTGCCTGTATGCTGCAGCATGCGTTCAACGGCGATGACGTGGGCTTTTGCCAAATCGACCACATGAATATAATCCCTGATGGCTGAACCGTCGGGGGTGTTGTAATCATCGCCAAAGACGCTCAAACAAGGTCTGATTCCAGCTGCTGTCTGTGTAATGAAGGGCACCAGATTTCCCGGTACGCCCAAAGGTAGTTCACCGATCAAAGCCGATTCGTGTGCGCCAATCGGATTGAAATATCTGAGTGCAATGGCTTTCACCGGATGTGCTGCTGTGGTAAAACGCAGGATATCCTCGCACATTTGTTTGGTGTTGCCGTAGGCAGACCAGGCGGGTTTGATGGGGGCTTTTTCATCCACAGGCAGGGTATCTGGTTGTCCGTACACCGTACAGGAGGAACTGAACACCAAGTGCTCAATTTGATTTGATTTCATCCCTTCCAGAATGTTGAGCAGCGAATTCAGGTTGTTTCGATAGTATTCAAGCGGTTTGGACATGGATTCACCCACCGCTTTGAATGCAGCAAAATGGATGATGCCGGAAATGGCTTTGTTTCGGTTGAAAAAATCGGCTGTCAAGCTGGCATCGGCCAAATCAAATTGTTCAAATGTTGGCTTGATTCCAGATATTTTGGTGATGCTGTCGATGACTTCTGCGCTTGAATTGGACAGGTTGTCAATGATGATCACTTCGTAGCCTTTCTGTTGAAGTTCAACAACGGTATGTGAGCCTATGTATCCGGTCCCGCCGGTCACTAAAATTGTTTGCATGTTTGTAGGTCCTTTGAAAATGTTGGTTGTTTTTGTTCTATTGTTTTTGCGTTCATCAGGATGGCCATGGATGCGTACATCAGAATGGCTGTTGGCTGGGTCCCCAAAACAGCGTTTCCGTAAGAAGCAACCAAAATGCCAAAATAGCCGGATGTCAGGGCTATCATGGTGAACTTTAGATCCGGATCGCGTATGCGGAATAATATCCAATAGGAAGATTTGATGAGGATGTAGATTAAAATAAACAGGTGCAGGCATAGGCCGACAATGCCCTGTTCAGCCCAAATCAAAACATACCAGCTGTCGGTGGCCACTTTTGAAAGGAAGGCATTGGGAAGAAAGCGTTGCGCTTTGACACCTGCATGTCCGATGCCACCTCCAAAGGGTCTGGTTGCCAGATAGGTTTTTAATATTTTTTGGTTTTGGATGCGAACCTGCAAGGACGGGTCGGATAGGTCAAAAGCAGTGCGCATGCGTCGGATTTCATAATTGCTTTGACCGATGGTGGTGTATTTGAAAAAGACAAAGACAACAACCAGCAAGGCCATGCCCAAAAGTAGAATGGTTTTGTTTTTTCTCAAAACGAAATAGAGGAACAGGCCTGCCAGGGGAATGGCCATGGCACCTCTTGTACCGGATAAAAACAATCCAATGATGCCACAAACAGCCACGAGGTAGAAAAAGATTTTCTTTTTGATGCCTTTGGTGTGAAAGCCAACAATGCCGGCTACAACTGCTGTATAGGCTTGATTGGCACCGAATTGTCCTGCATCACTCATGAAGGAAAAAATGCGCAACCGACCCATAATAAGGTGTGTTACAGATCCACCTGCATTCAACCAGTCTTTTTCCCAACGATCCGGGCCAAGGAGAAATTGTTGCAAGCCTTTGAGGGTGGCCAATAAGGACAGGATGCCCCAAATGATTAAAAACACATCGAGCTTGCGCTTGTTGTCTACCAACAAGAGTGTGAGTGGAATGGCTAAAAACATGTAGAATGAAATGCCCCTCACGCCACCAAAATAGGCCGAAAAACTGCGCATTTCAGGATTAAACGCTTGAAAAAGGCTGTATAGAAACCAGATACAGGCAAGCAGCATGACGTCTTTTTTCAAGGGTCTCCAATCCACTTTTGTGTAGAATTGATTGAATATCAATGCGATAAAAGAAATGACTAAGATGCCGTCCATGCCCAGACCAACAGGGAGTGAGGGGAGGTATCGCCCCAGTCCCAGGAGTACAAAACTCAATATGACTGTGGTATAAAATCCAACGATGGGCTTGTTTTTCAACACCAATAAATATCCTGCCAACAAAGGCAATGCCACCATCATCAAACCCACAAGCAGACCAAACCGTGACAGCATCCACCCAATGGCGATCAGAGAAACCAGGCCGGTGATCACAACGATCGGATTTGATAGTTTCATGGATCCGACGACTGTTTCAAATGGATGTTTGTCTGGGTGGTTGTTGTTCATCTTTTTAAAAATCGGAAAAACATCGTTTGATAAAATAAAAATCCCTCACGATAAATGTCTTTGATTCGAATTGGGAACTCCATTTTTAAATAATAGGATCCCAGTACGATGCCAATAAATGTAAACAACACCGATGCCATGGCCACCATTTCCAGCGATTGAAACACAAAGAGCGCCACCAAATCGCCAATGATGTTGGTCACAACCATAAACATGACTTTGACCATGTTTTTGTTTGGTTTGTTGACACTGTCCAAACCAACTCCAGTCATTCTGTCCAGTGGCAGTAGCAGTCCGTACAAGGAAAAGATTCTCAGGATGTTGGCTGCACTTACCCCCAATGTTGCATTCATGCCTTCGTATTGAGCACCACCCAAAAGGGTGACCAAAAACTCTGCAAAAATAAAGATGAGCAAACTCATGACAATGAATAAATAGGTCAAAGCACCTGAATAGATGTCAAACAGCCGTTTGACCTCAGGGGTATCCTCCTGCATGCTGGCTTTTGACATTCTTGGAAAGGCTGTCGCGGCAAAACTCCGCAGGGGCAATTGTTGTAACTCATTCAATTTCATGGGAATACCATACAAGGCTACGCCAGCAGTACCCAGCGGACTGAGACTGATCAAAAAGGCATCGGCATTTCTCAATAAGTTGGTGAAAACCAGGGTGAAGGTGGTGTATTTGCCAAAGTCCAGGATTTTTTTGTTGGTTGCTCTGGTGGCCCTTTTGTAATGCCTCAAACCATCCCATTTTTTGATTATAGCATAAATTGATGTGCCCACAATGCTTATCATATATCCCCAAATCAACACATCCAACTCCCAGCGAAAAATCAAGAAGTTGATCCATTGGATGG
>CAYYJF010000059.1:7993-10480 GCA_964472175.1 uncultured Bacteroidales bacterium
AGTTTTTTGATTGGCAATTTCATACGGACAGTTTAAAGTTCGGTTTTTGATGAAAATTGCAAACGAATGAGTCTTTTAAATATTCTGTGAAATGCGGGTTTGTGTTTGGGCTGTTCTCCAAACATTTCTTCAACCACTTCGGGTTCCACGCCATTCAGGACACACCATGGTTTCGTGCTGCGCAAGTGCTCTATTTGAGTCAGGCAAACCGAATCGGCTTCCTCCCATTCTCTGTTGGAACGGCAAATCAGCAACATGTCATCGGCTTGTTTGAGTAGTTTGGCAGGAATGGGATGATTCAACAAAGATGGCACCTCCACGATGAGACAGGTTGCTGAAGAGACATCCATGTGGCTGACTTCTGACATGATTTGTTCCAAATTGGTTGCGTGAAAGCCTGCATTTTTAACCGAAAATACGCCATATTGGGTTTGATCCAGGATCTGTTCTGCTTTAAATAGGGTTGGATGATTGGTGTCAATTTTTCGGTTTTCATAGCCAAATATTTTGCTTAAAACAGACTGTTTGAAGGTGGATTCCGAATGGCAATGCTTCAAATCATGCATGCATCGAATGTACTTGGTCTGGATGTTTGAATCGTTGAGCCATTTGGTGACATTGGCTGAAAACATACTTTTGCCTTCTTTGTCCAACATACTGGAAACCAAAAGTATGAATGGTTTATTGCCTGATTTTTCAATGGCTGATATCAAATCGATTCCCAACAAAATACGTTCAAACGATTTGTTTACAATGAAATCTAAATCGCAGAACGGACTTGAAATGCCGATTCTGGGGATGATGCCTGCGACACTCAAACCGGTTTTTTTGGTTGCAACGGATGGGTTTTTGATGGAACGGTCAACGTATTCCAAAACCAATATGATGGTCAGTACCAGGAAGAATCCAATAAACAATGCTGCCAAAATCAAAATTTTGCGCTTTGTCGGATTTGGATTTAAGGGAAAATAGGGGGCATCGACCATTTTGATGCTGCCCGACATTTCGGCATCCTGAATTTTGATTTTTGCCTGATTCAAGCCCTCCAGCATTTTCAAATAGGATTGTTCGGCCACCACCAAATCTCGTTCAAGTCGTTTGAGGTCTGTTCCATTGGCGGCATACGATTCATATTTGCCTTCAACATCCTTCATTTTTTCTTCTTGAACCTTTAAAGCCGCTTTGGTTTCTTCATAAATAAGGACATTGTCAATCCATTCGTCCAACAACCTGGTGGTTGACAATCCTTCCGTTGTGTGATTGGCTGCATGCAATTCTCCTATGGTTTTCTCGATGTCGCTTTTGAGTTTGTCCGATTCAGCTTTCAGGCTATTTAGCTGTTGATTGGCCGATTTTCTCCCTTCAATTGCTTCTATGGAGGCAATTTTTGAATTGACTTCAGACAAACGATTCCGCATCTGTAAAATAAGTGTGCTCTTAACAATCAATTGTCCTTTGTTGGACAAGCGCTCTTCAATCCGATCGATGGCAGCCTTCGCGCCTGCTTTTTTGATTTTTAGTTCATTGTATTGAGACTCAAGGGTTTCCCTTCCGGTGGTAATGGTTTTGGTTTGTTCGCCAAAATCAATGATGTTGTTGGTTTCACTGAATGCCAACAACGCCTTTTCTTTTTGTAACAAATTGTCTGATGCCTTTTTTAATTCTGATTCAAAATATTGAATCAGCGATTCAGACCGATTTTCTTTGATTTTTTTATAATTGTTAGCACAATAATAGGCAGTTAATGCCAGGGTTTGTCGACAAATGCCAGGATCATCCGATTCAAATCGAAGACGAACCATATCGCTGGTTTCCAGACGAATGGCTTGAATGTGGGAAATGGCATCCAAAGAATAATGCGGATGGTTGTAATGCAGCAACTTATAAATAAAATTGGTGTCGCTTTTTTGCAGGCAGGTGTTTAGGTTGGCAACTGTTTGTCTGTAGGAATCGGCCGAAACACCCTGGGGCAGCACTTGTATCAGCATGGTGTCAACAACAGCCATCGTGGTTGAATCCGGGATGGGATTCTCAACAGCCAATACTCGAATATAATTCGGTATCATCTGTTTGAATTCGTTCATGGATGCATCAGATATGTACGACGGATTGGCTTTCTCCATCAACAAATGTTGCGCCAACAGCCCAATGGCAATGTCTTTTTGCGTTTCTCTGCTTTGAACGATGTTGATAAAATTGTCGAAGGAAGTATTGGATGTGTAATAGTTCAACGAGGAGAACAAATCCAAACCTCCTGCTGATGCCATACCGGTATACAGGGTGGTTTCAGAACTATAGCTGTATTTGGGGTTTCGCGTCAACAAGACCACCAATCCGGCCAAAACCAAAGGTGTTAAGATCAGAAGTCGTCGGTGCTTCCAAATCAATCTGAAAAATTCAACGATTTTCATGGTGTTTAGTTTTGGTTCTCATGTTTTTGAAACTTCATTCCAGTCAAGACTTCAAGCAATTGATAGGATGCCTGAA
>CAYYJF010000060.1:0-10402 GCA_964472175.1 uncultured Bacteroidales bacterium
TTTTTACTCATTTCAGGTTTGGTGGTCAAAAAACCACCTTTCAACGACAACAACGATTACACGCCTTACGCCAACGATCAAAAAAATTCTGACAACAATCAATCAGCATCTAACTCATAAAGCATGGACATCAGCATTATCGTACCATTATACAATGAAGCCGACTCCTTAAAGGAGCTGTTCAATTGGATCAAAAAAGTCATGGATGAAAACAACTTCACGTATGAAGTCATTTTCATCAACGATGGTTCTACCGATACATCCTGGAGTGTCATCAAAGAACTCAAGTCGGCACATGATCAAGTCAAAGGCATCTGTTTTAGAAGGAATTACGGAAAATCTCCGGCTTTATACTGTGGCTTTGCCGAGGCAGAAGGAGATGTGGTCATTACGATGGATGCCGACTTACAGGACAGCCCGGATGAAATTCCCGAATTGTACGAAATGATTACAAAAAAGGGGTACGATTTGATCTCCGGATGGAAGAAAAAACGCTATGACGGAAAACTAACCAAAAACATTCCTTCTAAAGTATACAACTGGACTGCCAGAAGAATTACCGGATTGAAGCTACACGACATGAATTGTGGATTAAAAGCCTACAAAAATGTGGTCATCAAACACATAGAAGTGTACGGGGAAATGCACCGGTACATTCCATATCTGGCCAAGAATGCAGGTTTTACAAAAATTGGCGAAAAAGTGGTTCAGCACCGCAAACGCAAATTTGGCGAAAGCAAATTCGGCATGGAACGGTTTGTCAATGGCTATTTGGATTTGATCAGCCTTTGGTTTTTAAACAGATTCGGCAAAAAGCCCATGCACTTTTTCGGTTTGATTGGCAGTTTGGTGTTTTTGTTGGGCTTGGTTTCTATCGTTATCGTTGGTGCGACCAAACTGAATGCACTGATCAATGACATTCCGGCCAGATTGGTTTCAGACCAACCCGCATTTTACCTTTCTTTGACAAGTATGATTTTGGGTGTTTTGCTCTTTTTAACCGGTTTTTTGGGTGAACTGATTGTGCGGAATGCACCGGAAAGAAACCATTATTCCATCAAAGAATCCATTTAAGCATGCCACGATTTTTCAAACTGGCTCTGATTCAACTCATTATCTGTTTCGCCTTTGTTGGTTGCAACAGCAAAGGCTGTTATGAAAATATGAATGTGCGGTTTGTTGCCGGATTTTACTTTGTTCAGAGCGGAAGTGCTACCCGCGTTTCGATGGACAGCGTCACGGTGAAAGGTGTTGGCATGGATTCCATGATTTACGACAACAAAACCCTGTCGGGGATGACTTTATACCTGAATCCAACGGCAACCAGCACGCAATTTCAAATTTCGGTTCAGGACAACGGACAGATCTACACCGACACCCTGACCATTCATCACAACAATCATCCTTCGTTTGAATCGTTGGAATGCGGGTACAAGGTGTATTATACCCTGACTTCGTGCAGCGGACTGACCACTTTGGCCGACTCGGTTTCCATTTATAATGCGAGCGTAAACAATGAAACCAAAGAGCATGTCAAAATCTATTTTTAAAGGCATTTTGATGGTCTTGGCTTTTGCGTTCATCCAAACCGTTTATGCCAAAGACAATCAAGTACACATCGGCGTGGATGTTGGCCGCCCCATTCAAGGCCTGTTTTCCAAAAACAAAGGCTTTGGTGTGTCGCTCGATTATGACTTAAAAAACAAACTGTTTCCATCCATTGAATGGGGACGTGTTTCCATGGATAAAAGCAGTGACAACGGAAACAGCAGCGTTTCGTCCGGGGATTTCGTCAAAATTGGATTGAATAAAGCATTTACCACCTATGGAAATCGGGATGAGAATCGTTTCTATGCCGGCGTTCATTTTGCTCATGCCTGGTTTGATTATGGTTTTGCATCCACAGCAGGAAGCGGTGGCTATTGGGATTTACCTGTATATTCAGCATCCGGATTAAAGGCTGATGCCGATTGGCTGGAAATTGCCGTTGGGGTGCGTGTCGGAATTCTGGATCCGCTTTCAATCGGTTGGAAGGCACAGTATAAAAGAATGCTACACGTCTCGAATGATCCGAAAGGCATCCCTGCGTTGGTGCCCGGATATGGTGTAAACAACGACCCTCAGGTGGCTTTGTCGGTTCATTTATATTATTCTTTTTCAATCAAATAAGTCATGTCAGTTCGAAACAAAAGCCATTTCACCTTGACTTGGACGGTTGCATGTACCCTCCTGATGGTTTCTTGTCAGAAAAAAGAAACCTACCGCCTGGAAGGCACGGTTTTTGGGACGCTTTACCACATCACTTATATTGGCAAAGACAATCTGCAGCAGGAAATTGACGACAAACTGGCTGAGTTTGACTTGTCACTTTCAACTTTCAACCAAAAATCAACGATTTCAGCTTTCAACCAATGGGGCGTGGAGGCTTTTTCTTTAAAAAAGGACCCATGGATGCAGCATTGCGTTTCCAGAAGCCTGGAAATTTCCAGACTCACGGACGGTGCTTTTGACATCACCGTTGCACCATTGGTCAATGTTTGGGGATTTGGCTTTGAGAAATCGCAAACCCCTACCCCTCAAACCATTGACAGCATCCGTCAATTTGTGGGATACACATTATTGGCATTAAAAGCCGACCAGTTGTGCAAAAAAGATGCCCGATTGCAATTGGATTGTTCAGCTATTGCCAAAGGTTATGCTTGTGATGTGGTTGGCGAATGGCTCAAAAGCAAAGGCATTCGCGATTTTCTGGTTGAAATCGGAGGTGAAATGGTGGCATACGGAAAGAACAAGCAAGGTCAAAATTGGCGTATCGGCATCAACAGCCCCATCGACGACGCCACTTCCACCAACATGGAATTTGAATCCATTTTACAATTGACAAACAAAGGGGTGGCGACTTCGGGGAACTACAGAAATTTCTATGTGAAGGACGGAAAAAAAATTGCACATACCATTCATCCCAAAACCGGTTATCCGATTCAACAAAATATTTTGAGTGCGACCATCGTTGCTCCAGATTGTTTGACTGCGGATGCCCTGGCAACAGCCTGCATGGTGATGGGTTTGGATCAATCGCTCAAACTGGTTGAAAGTCTTTCGGATACTGAAGGTTTATTTATTTGCGCGGATTCAGGCAAAGGTTTATCCACGCATTACACCAAAGGCATGAAGCTTTTTTTATACAACAAATAAGAATAGTTTGCTGCAAAAAAAGGACAAATTTCGAATAAAATGAATACCTTCGCGGGATAATTCGATACCCTAAAGATATTTTCTCATGTCTTATATTACAGGTCAAATCGTACAGGTCATTGGACCAGTCGTGGACATCTCCTTTCCAAGAGGCAGTTCAGAATTGCCCAAAATTCATGATGCGTTGGAAATCACCAGAGAAAACGGTCAAACGCTTTTGGTAGAATGTCAGCAGCACATTGGTGAAGATACCGTTCGTACCATCGCCATGGATTCAACAGATGGTTTAAAAAGAGGAATGGATGCCGTTGCTTTGGGTTCACCCATCACCATGCCCATTGGAGACCAAATCAAGGGTCGGATGATGAATGTCACCGGCAATGCCATTGATGGTCTGGATGAACTGAATAGAGAAGGGTCTTACCCCATCCACCGAGAAGTTCCAAAATTTGAGGATCTGACCACCAATCAGGAAATTTTATTCACCGGCATCAAAGTGATCGACTTGCTCGAACCTTATGCCAAAGGTGGTAAAATCGGATTGTTCGGTGGTGCCGGCGTAGGCAAAACCGTGTTAATCATGGAATTAATTAACAACATCGCAAAGAGTTACAACGGATATTCCGTTTTTGCCGGTGTGGGTGAACGTACACGTGAGGGCAATGACTTATTGCGTGAAATGCTGGAATCGAATGTCATCCGATATGGAGATAAGTTCATGGAAAGCATGGAAAAAGGTGATTGGGACCTTTCATTGATTGACCAGGAAGAATTGGCCAAATCCCAAGCCACCCTGGTTTTTGGTCAGATGAACGAACCACCGGGAGCCAGAGCTTCTGTGGCTTTGTCCGGCCTGACCGTCGCAGAATCCTTCCGCGATGCAGGTGGAAGAGGTGCAGGTAAAGATATTTTGTTTTTCATCGACAATATTTTCCGTTTCACACAGGCCGGTTCTGAAGTATCCGCTTTGTTGGGACGTATGCCCTCTGCTGTTGGTTATCAACCGACATTGGCTACCGAAATGGGGCTTTTACAAGAGCGCATCACCTCAACCAAATATGGATCCATCACTTCTGTTCAAGCTGTTTACGTTCCCGCTGACGACTTAACCGACCCGGCTCCTGCCACCACCTTTGCGCATTTGGATGCTACAACCGTATTGAATCGTAAGATTTCTGAATTGGGCATTTTCCCTGCGGTTGACCCCCTGGATTCAACGTCCAGAATTCTGGATCCAAACATTATTGGTGACGAGCATTATAACACCGCTCAAAGGGTAAAACAATTGTTGCAACGCTACAAAGAATTGCAAGACATCATAGCCATTTTGGGTATGGATGAATTGTCCGATGACGATAAGTTGATTGTTTCAAGAGCCAGACGTGTTCAAAGATTCTTGTCACAACCATTTTATATGTCAGCCAAATTCACCGGCATCCCCGGTGTCATTGTACCCATTGAAGAAACCATTCGTGGTTTCAACATGATTATGGATGGCGAAGTGGACGAATATCCGGAAATGGCCTTTCACATGGTTGGCACCATCGACGAGGCCATTGCCAAAGGGAAAAAAATCATTGCAGAAGCCAACGCTTAATTATACGACATGCGACTTATTTTGCTTTCACCGGTAAAGACGTTGTTTGATGGTGATGTCACCTCGGTAACCATCCCCGGATCCAAAGGGTTGTTTACAGTTTTGCCTCAACACGCGCCCATCCTTACCACCATAGATAAGGGCAGCTTGTCATACACAACGGCGGACGATGAAAAAGTCACCTTGCTTGTTGAAGATGGATTTGCCGATGTGAAAAACGATGTGGTTTCGATTTGTGTTGAACAATGTACTTTTGAATCATAAGATGCAATCAAAACGATATATATTGTTGATGGTGTTGCTTTTGTGGATGGTCTTTGGTATGTTTGCCATTGTCGCCATGAATTTCAGCCAAACGGCTTTCACGCCGTGGTTGGCTGTGATTCCTGCATTTTTTAGTTTATTTGCCTTCGCCACATTCAAACGCGTCACCCTCAATCCTCAAGTCAAGTTGTCTGTCATCATGGCGACCAAAATGTTGAGGTTGTTGTTGAGTTTGGTTTGTATTTTTTTGTATGTGTTCATCGTCGCGGACAACATTCTTGTGTTTGTTGTGTCTTTCGGTGCATTTTTTCTCCTGTACCTCGGGGTTGAAACCTGGATCATGGTACAATTGAATAAAAAAAGTAAATCATGAAGTTGAAAAAACATATCTTGTTTATTTTGGTCATTGCCTCCATGTTTTGCGCGAATATTTTTTCGTTGAAAGCATTGAATACTGATGCCTCAGAACAAGCGCATGCGCAGGACAAACACGTTGAAAAAGAAAAGTTTGATGCCGGAAGTTTTATCTTTGGGCACATTGGAGACGCTTACGACTGGCATGTGACCGACATCGGTGAAACAAAAATTACCATTCCATTGTTGGTTATTGCCAAAAGTCAATCAAGAGGTTGGTTTGTATTTCCTTCCTCAAAGTTGGGACATGGACATCAGGCATTTCAGGGTTTTGAAATAGCCCATGAAGGTTCCTACAAAGACAAACTGGTAGAAATACTTCCGGATGGAACACAAGTCAGACCATTGGATTTGAGCATCACCAAGAATGTTGCATCCCTCTTGATTTCGGCCATTTTATTGATTGTCATATTCTTAAGTTTGGCAAACTTCTATAAAAGGGATCCAAAAAAAGTACCGGGAGGTTTTTTCGGGATGTTGGAAGTTCTGGTTATTTTCATTCAGGATGAAGTCATCAAACCCGGCATTGGAAAAAGTTATGCGAAATTCTCGCCTTATTTGCTCACCCTCTTTTTCTTTATCCTGATTAACAACCTTTTAGGCATCATCCCCATCTTTCCCGGTGGAGCAAATTTAACAGGCAACATTGCCACAACCATGGTGCTGGCCCTATTGTCCATGTTGTTGATCAATGTATTTGCCAACAAAGCTTATTGGGAAGAAATCTTTTTGGTTCCTGACATGCCCAAATGGTTGAGACAGCCCATTCCTTTCATGCCCTTCCTTGAGCTTGTAGGGGTCATCACCAAGCCGTTGGCATTGTGTATTCGTTTGTTTGCCAATATGATAGCCGGGCATATGATTTTAATGGTCTTTATGTCCATCATCTTTATTTTCGGATCCATCAGCCCGCTATTGGGCAGCGGTGTTTCTGTTTTCGCTTTGTTTTTTGCCATATTTATGAACTTGCTTGAAATCATCGTTGTCTTCCTGCAAGCCTATGTATTCACCATGTTGACTTCATTCTTCATTGGTATGGCGCATCCAGAGCACCATGCTAAAAAAGAACATCAACCTATTGAACAACACTAATTTTAATAATTTATTCATTCATATTTAATTTATACTATTATGTTAGCTTCTATCCTTCTTCAAGCCGCTGCATCAGGTGTTTCACTTGCAGCCATCGCAAAAATGGGTGCCGCATTAGGCGCAGGTATTGCTGCAATCGGTGCAGGTATCGGTATCGGAAAGATTGGCGGATCTGCTGTTGAGGCCATTGCACGTCAACCGGAATCAGCCGGCGAAATTCGTACCAACATGATTCTTGCTTGTGTATTCGTTGAAGGGGTGGCTTTGTTTGCCATCATTGTAGCAGTTTTGGCCATCGTATTGTAAGCCATGGGACTGTTTACGCCGGATACAGGTTTGCTATTCTGGATGTCCATCGTTTTTCTTACGGTGGTGGGCATCTTGTGGAAATTTGCCTGGCCTTTCATCACCAAAGCCATTGCCGATAGAGCACAGTATATCACCAATTCTGTCAAAGCAGCCGATGAAGCCTATCAGAAATTGGAATTGGTGAAGGACGAAAGAACCGCCATTTTATCACAAGCCAGAGAAGAGCAGAATTTGCTATTGAAGGAAGTACAGGATTTGAGGGAAAAATTGATTGAAGAAGCCAAAATTCAAGCCAGAATGGAAGCCGATAAAATCATCGCCGAAGCCAGAAACTCCATTCAATCTGAAAAAGAACAAGCGCTTACAGAGGTCAGGAATCAGGTTGCACTGTTGTCGGTATCCATTGCCGGAAAACTACTGCGCAAAAACCTTGAAACCGATACGACCCAAATAGAGTTGATAAACAAAATGTTGGATGATGCCAACGGCTTGAAGAATTAAAAGTATGGACGAAGGCAAAATTTCCATTCGGTATGCAAAAGCGTTTTATTCTTTGGCTGAAGAAAAAAACGCCGAACATGAATTGTATCAATTGTTTGATCAATTGTCACGTGCTTTTTTTGAAATACCGGAATTGGGAAAATCCATTTCCAACCCCATGATTGAAAAAAATGTCAAGTTGTCATTGCTGCTGATGGCTTCCAATGGAAGTTCACTGCCTTTGGCTTCAGACATTTTCCAGTTTATCATGGACAAGGGGCGCGAAGATTTGACTCATTTTATTGCCATGTCTTACATGAAACTATATCGGGAAAAGCAACGATTGGTGACCGGTACCATTCATTCAGCTTTGCCTTTGCCTGAAAATACCATCCTAAAAATCCGGGAATTGGTCAATTCCAGATTTCAGGCATCCATCGAATTGAATATTCAGGTTTCGCCTCAACTACTCGGTGGATTTGTGTTGGAGGTTGACAATTACAGAATGGATTCCAGTTTGCATACAGCATTGGAAAACATTCGTACAGAATTGATTCAATCATAGCATCCACATCTAAAATATAACGCAGATAATCAGATCACTATGTCAGATATAAAACCAAGTGAAGTATTCGATATTCTAAAACAGCAACTCGCAGGCATTCAAAATGACCTGAAGCTGGAAGAAGTCGGTAAAGTGCTCCAAGTGAGCGATGGGGTTGCCCGTGTCTACGGCTTAGACAATGTTCAATCAAACGAATTGGTTGAGTTCCAGAATGGTATGATGGGTGTTGTCCTAAATCTGGAAGAAGACAACGTTGGTGTTGTACTTTTTGGTTCATCCGAGGAAATCAAAGAAGGTTACTCCGTTAAAAGAACAGGTAGAATTGCCTCCATTCGCGTGGGTGAAGGATTGATGGGTCGTGTCGTTGACACCCTTGGAAATCCGATCGACGGCAAAGGCCCCATCAAAGGAGAATTGTATGAACTGCCCCTGGAACGTAAAGCACCCGGTGTTATTTTCCGTCAACCTGTAAGTGAACCGCTTCAAACGGGATTGAAAGCCATCGATTCGCAAATACCCATTGGACGTGGACAGCGTGAATTGATTATTGGCGACCGTCAGACTGGAAAAACAGCCATTGCCATTGACACCATCATCAATCAAAAAGAAAACTTCGCCAACGGAAATCCGGTATTTTGCATCTATGTAGCCATCGGCCAGAAAGGTTCGACCATTGCCAATTTGATGCAAACCCTCGAGAAACACGGTGCGATGGAATACACCTGTATTGTCTCTGCTCCTGCTGCCACTCCTGCTGCCATGCAGTTTTATGCACCATATGCGGGTGCAGCCATTGGAGAATTTTTCCGTGATACCGGCAGACATGCTTTGGTTGTTTACGATGATTTGTCCAAACAGGCAGTTTCTTACCGCGAAGTTTCACTTATTTTGAGAAGACCTCCCGGACGTGAAGCCTACCCCGGTGATATTTTCTATTTACACTCCAGGCTGCTGGAACGTGCAGCTAAAATCATTAAAAATGACCAGGTTGCTCAAAAAATGAACGACCTGCCTGACATCTTGAAACCCATGGTAAAAGGCGGCGGATCACTTACTGCGCTGCCCATCATTGAAACGCAGGCCGGTGACGTATCGGCCTACATTCCTACCAATGTGATTTCCATTACGGATGGTCAGATATTTCTGGACACAGAGTTGTTTAATGCAGGGATCAGACCTGCCATCAATGTAGGTATCTCCGTTTCCCGTGTGGGTGGTGATGCTCAAATCAAAGCCATGAAAAAAGTGGCTGGTACCTTGAAATTGGATCAGGCGCAATACCGTGAGCTTGAAGCCTTTTCAAAATTCGGTTCGGATTTGGATGCGGTGACCAAGTCGGTTTTGGACAAAGGGTCGAAAAACGTTCAAATTCTCAAACAAAGTCAATATTCACCGGTTCCTGTTGAAAAGCAAATTGCCATTATATTCTTGGGTACCAGAGGTTTATTATCCGGAGTACCACTAAATCAGGTTCAGTCTTTTGAAAAGATATTTTTGGAACAATTGGAGATGAAGCACAAAGCAAAAGTCTTGGATGTACTGAAAACCGGAGTCATTACAGATGAGATTATGGGCATTCTTGAAAAGGAAGCCAGGCAACTCATCGACATTGAATACGCAAAAAAATAATTTATGGCCTCGCTCAAGGAAGTTCGCGCAAGAATAGCATCGGTAACCTCAACACGCAAAATCACCAGTGCCATGAGGATGGTCTCAGCTGCCAAGTTGAGACGTGCTCAGGATGCTGTGGGCAACTATTTGCCCTACGAAAAAACGCTGAGTCAAATCTTAGGTGAACTGTTAACTTTTTCATCAGGCAATGTCTTTATCCCTTTGTCCGAAAGCAGAACAGTTCAACGGGTTGCCATTGTGGCCATTTCTTCCAATTCAAGCTTGTGCGGGGCATTCAACGGAAATATCATCAAAAAACTGGATGAGACTTTGACCAAGTACCAACATTTGGATAAAAAAGACATTCAGGTTTTTGCTTTGGGTAAAAAGGTGGCCGACGCATCCAAAAAAATGGGTTTTCCATCCAGGATTGACTTTCAACATGTGATAGACAAGCCCGACTACAACAGTGTTTCGGGGCTTAGCAATCAATTGATGGATATGTTTTTGGCGAAAGAAGTGGATGAAGTCATCCTGATTTTCAACCACTTTAAAAATGCAGCCGTTCAACAGGTTCAGTCAGATTTACTTTTACCGTTGAAGCCCACGGCAAAGCAGGTAACCTCAGTCAACAACTACCTTCCTGATTATATTTTGGAGCCCAACACGGAAGTGTTGATTCAGAAAATGATACCAAAGGCCGTCAGAAACAAACTTTATCGTGCAGTGTTAGACTCTGTTGCCGGAGAACATGGCGCAAGAACTACAGCCATGCAAATTGCGACCGACAATGCAGCTGACTTAATCAACGACCTGAAATTGAAATACAACAAAGCCAGACAAGAAGCCATCACCAAAGAAATCATCGACATTGT
>CAYYJF010000061.1:0-2757 GCA_964472175.1 uncultured Bacteroidales bacterium
CCATATCTATCGTTTATATAACTAGAAAAATCGGCCAATTCTTGAAAATCAGTTGCCGGCATTTGGTTCATAAAATCAATGGCAATTTCTTCAAGCTTCTCTTTTTGCTCCAAAGGAGACAGTGCTGGATCTAATTCTTCCGAAACTTCAGGATTTTCAGTGTTGGTCGTTCCATCAGTCAAGTCTTCTTGACAGGATGAAAAAAAGGCCATTCCAAGAAATAAAGATGCAAAAAGCATGCATTTAGTGAAATTAATGCGATTCATTTTTTTCTTTTTTTATAACCAAAGGCTCCCGAATTGGTTTGTTGGTACTTTTCATGGAAAACATATAGATAAAAACGTGGAGCCAATTTTGACACGCTACTCATAACTCAATGACCAAATTTCTGTCGTTTTCTCTTGGAAAAACCGAAGTGAATCTAAACAATCAATGAATAATTAGAACAATGGTTCAATTTAACGTCTTTATATATAGATATTTAGATAGCCGTAGCCCACAGGGGTTACAACAAAAATAAATATGATGCAATAGTACATATTTTTAATGAGAATGATAGTCTAAAGGAAATAAAATTATAAATTATAGACACTTTATTTGCGAAAAGCAATAGAATGTCAAACCGAATCTGAAATAATTCTTTGGCCATTCTGCCAATTTTTTGTATCTTAATCGTTTTTGGTCGGAATTTAATCATTGAACGAATTGTTGATATGAATTGGTTGCTTTTAGTCGTTGCCGGATTGTTTGAGGTCACGTTTGCTTTTTGCCTGGGAAAGGCAAGGGAGACTACCGGGCATGAAATGTACTGGTGGTATGTAGGCTTTTTGGCCGCTTTGGCCGTGAGTATGGGATTGTTGGTGAAAGCCACACAAACCTTACCCATTGGCACGGCATATGCCGTATGGACAGGCATTGGTGCTATAGGTACAGTATTGGTGGGCATTTTCGTTTTCAAAGAGCCTACCACTTTTTTGCGGCTGTTTTTTTTAACCACACTCATAGGTTCAATCGTTGGACTTAAAATGGTGTCAAATCATTAAAATCATGTTGGTAGATGTGTATAAAAAGGAGGTGGAGGAATTGTACAAAACCTCCATTGTCCAGCAAACGGCTTTTTGGTCGATTGTGAAGCAAAAAATTGGTCAGGATTCCATAGCGATGAATTTTAAATCAAGGAAAACATCATTATATACCGATGTTTCCTGTGATGCGACCCTGCAATCGGATGTGCTGGTAATATTGCAGAATGTCAATCGTTTTGAAAGTGTTGCTTATGTGCCTTATGGTCCTGAATTGGAGCCCGATAACGAATTTCAAGGCGCGTTTTTGGAGGAGTTGTCCGAGTGCTTGCGTTCGTATTTGCCACAAAGCTGTTTTATGGTTCGGTACGATTTGGGTTGGGAAACGTTTTGGGCCAAAGAAGGTTTGACCGATGCACCTTCTTTGAAGTCGCAGGAAATGCGTTTGAATTTCAATACCGTTCATTGGAATCTAAGAAAGTCGGAAACCAATGTGCTTCCTACCAATACCTTGTTCTTGAATTTGGCATTGGATCTCAATACCATTTTAGATCGGATGAAGCCAAAAACGCGCTACAACATCAAACTGGCACAGAAGAAAGGGGTGACGGTGCGGATCGCCGACATGAAAGATTTGGCCATTTGGTATGATCTGTATACAGAAACAGCGCATCGGAATGGTTTGTATTTGAATGACATCAAGTATTTTGAAGCTATCTTGGACACCAAGGCCGATTCTACCAAATCGCCTGCAGAGGTCTGTTATTTAATCGCAGAATATGAAGGAGTTCCTTTGGCAGCCATGTTCTTAATCATTTCCGGCAATCGCGGTTCCTATTTATATGGCGCTTCTTCGAGTAAAAACAGACAGGTGATGGCAACCTACGCCCTGCAATGGTATGCCATTCGGCTTTCTAAGGAAAAAGGCTGCAAAGAATATGATATGTTCGGCATTGCTCCAAGCAATGATGCATCACATCCGCTCTATGGACTGTATCAGTTTAAAAAAGGTTTTGGTGGCGAAGTGCTCAGGCGTTTGGGTTGTTGGGACTATCCCTATGATGAGGAAAAATACAACGTGTTCAAGAGTCGTGAAATCTTGGGGCAAGGCTATCATTTGCAGCGGTCGTGAGCGTTTATTTTTTAAGCAAACGCAAGGGCCTTTTATGAAAAACATCCCTAGAGGAATTGCCTTGATCCATTATATCTCCAGCAAGTCTCGCAGTTCTTCAATGCTGTGGAGCAGGAAGTCGGGTTGGGTCAATTCGAGCTGGCTGAGGTTGGCTGTTTCTGCCCAGGCAGCTGCAGCAATGGGAATGCCAACCTGGCGGCATGCGACCACATCGCTGGGGGCATCACCAATGTACAAGGGGCGGGAAGGTTGAAAAAAATCAAGCATTTTGCGTAGGCCTGCAGGTTTGGATGGTCCTTCTTTCTGCCCGGTTTCAATGTGTTCAAAATAGGTTTCCAGACCAAATTGCCGAAGCGAAATATCGGTACTGATTCGTCCCTTCCCCGTGACCATACCCAGTCGGAGTCCCTGCTTCAGCGCATCGTCCAATAGGGCCTGAATGCCGGGAAAAGGGTGGGGGCAAAGCCTAGGATGCAGTTGCGCATAATGTTGGAGGTAGCCGGCCAATGCCTGGTCATAGTATTCTGGAACAAGCTGATCGATGGTGCCTTCTTCCGATGGGCCGAAGGTATTCACAATGTCGGCTTCAGTGAGCCGGATCTG
>CAYYJF010000061.1:2857-6747 GCA_964472175.1 uncultured Bacteroidales bacterium
ATTTTTACAAAAATACATCAAAGAGTTTTGCTTCATGGAGGCAACTGCGTTGGAGGCGACGGTGATGGAACGCGTCATTCCGACTGAAAACATTCAGTTGATGTTTCATTATAAAGACCCTTTTGTGGTGTATGACAGCGCATTAACGCCCCGAATGCAGCCAAGAACCATTTTAAGCGGGTTGAGCAATACGTTTTCTGATGTGTCGACAACGGGTGAAACAGGAGTGGTTTTTGTCCAGTTTTTTCCCGAATCGGCCTGTCATTTCTTCCCCTTTCCCTTGTCTGAAGTCGAAAATTCCAGCCTGGATTTAACCCTGTTGTTGCATGAAGAAGTGGAGCGGGTAGAAGGACAACTTTTTGAGGCAAAAACGCAATGTGAACGGGTGACATTGATCGAGCAATTTCTGATGAACCGATTTCAACCCATACCCCATTCTGATGGTCGGCTCATTCAATGTGGCGTTCAAATCATCAAACAACACCGGGGGCAGATTTCGGCTGAGAAGCTGGCCGATTTATTGTCCGTCAGCCCCAAAACCCTGGATAGAAAATTTTCCAAATGGTTGGGTAAAGCCACCAAACAGGCCATCAAATTGCATCGTTTCCAGTCGGTTCTAAAAGATTTATCAACAAATAAATCTCAGAATATGACCGAGATAGCTTATTCGAATGGCTATTACGATCAGGCGCATTTCATTCACGATTTTAAATCGTACTGTGGATATACGCCTGGTACCTTTGTTGAAAAATATCCGGATTTTCAAGGATAGTCCGTTTTTTACAATTCAGCCAAAAAGCTAGACCTTACTTTTGCGGCAATTTTTAACGCCAAATGCACGCACCATGGACCGATCTCACATTGTGGTCAAAAATGCCCACACGAACAACTTGAAAAACATTGATGTAACCATCCCAAAGCATCAGGTGGTGGTTTTTACCGGCGTTTCAGGTTCGGGAAAATCTTCCCTGTTGTTTGATACCATTTACACCGAAGCGCAAAGGCAGTTGGTTGAAACCTTTTCAACTTTTGCCCGAACACGAATGCCCAAACTCTCCAGGCCTGACGTGGACGACATCCAGAATTTGTCCACCGCCATCGTGATAGACCAAAAACGAATGGGCAACAACCTGCGCAGTACCGTGGGAACAGCCACCGAAATCCATACCTACTTGCGTTTGCTCTTTTCACGCTTGGGTCAACCCTTTATGGGCCCATCGTTTTATTTCTCGTTCAATCATCCCGAAGGCATGTGCCCCCATTGCAAGGGTTTGGGCAAAGAAATCAAGGTCGATTTGGAACGTTTTTTAGACAGGTCTAAAACCATTCGCGAAGGCGCCATTACTCATCCGCATTACAAAGTGGGCAATTATCTGTGGAAAGAATTGCTGCAAATCGGGGTGGTCGATGTGGACAAGCCCATTTGTGATTTTTCAGACGAAGAGCTGCATTTGTTGTTGTATTCAGAACCCTTTAAAATACCCAATTCCAAAGATAAACTGTCGTACAATCGTACTTTTGAGGGTCTTGTGCGCAAGTTGGAAAATGTGGTGGCTTTGCGCGCCGATGATGAATCGGACGAGGAAGAGAAAAATGCCTATACCCGTTATTTTGTGTATCAAACCTGTGCCCATTGCGGGGGAACCCGACTCAACGACAGAGCCAGAAGTGTGCGCATCAATGGTCAGAGCATCGACACGGTCTGTCAAATGGAACTGCCAGAGGTTTTGGCTTTTCTGAATGAACTCACCGACGAAATTTCCACCCCTGTGCTTCGAAAGGCACGCTTTCTGTTGGAACAACTCATCGAAATCGGGGTGGGGTATTTGTCGCTCGATCGTTCGGTTGGCACCCTTTCGGGTGGTGAATCTCAGCGCGTTAAGATGGCCAGGCAGTTGGACTGCAATTTGGTCGATATGCTGTATGTGTTGGATGAACCCTCCATCGGTCTGCATCCCAGAGATACCGAAAACCTCATTCAGATCCTGTATCGTTTGCGCGACAGGGGGAATTCTGTTTTTGTGGTGGAACACGATCCCGACATCATTCGTGCGTCAGAATGGATGGTCGATTTGGGACCCAAGGCAGGAAAACTGGGTGGTGAAGTGGTGTATAATGGTGTCCCTGAGGACGTTGTTCAGACCAATAGTCTTACCGGCATTTATTTGAACAACAGGATGAAGACCAGTTATCACCGAAAACCCTTCGTCGATTGTTACGAGATCCTCAATGCAACAGCTAACAACCTTAAAAATGTATCTGTACGCATCCCCAAAGGGGTGTTGACTTGTGTCACCGGAGTGGCCGGAAGTGGCAAAAGCAGCCTGATTCATGCGTGTTTTGCCAAACAGCATCCGGAAGCAGTACTCATTGACCAATCGCCCATCGGAAAATCGTCCCGTGCCAATGCGGCCACCTTTATCGGCGTTTTTGATTTGATACGAAAGGAATTTGCTGCAGCAACCAAAACCGAGGCTTCCTTGTTTAGTTTCAATTCAAAAGGCGCCTGCCCCAAATGCAACGGTCAGGGTATGCTGTCGTTTGAGTTACACTTTTTGGATTCAGTCAAGACCATTTGCGATGAATGCGAAGGCAAACGCTACCATGCCGAGGTCTTGTTGCATCAATTGTCGGGCAAAAACATTGCCGAAGTACTCGATATGACGGTGAATCAAGCCTATGAGTTTTTCTCTTCGGCCAACATTCGCAAACATTTGAAGTTGTTGATGGACGTCGGGTTGGGGTACTTGAAATTGGGTCAGTCGTTGAGTGATTTATCGGGTGGCGAATCGCAGCGACTCAAAATTGCCACCGAATTGAAGAAGGAAGGCCATATTTACATCATGGATGAACCCACTACCGGTTTGCACATGTCTGATATTGAAACGTTTTACCACATTGTGCAGTCGCTGGTGAAACACCACAACACGGTGGTCATCATTGAACACAATTTGGATATTGTCAAATATGCCGATTGGGTCATAGACATGGGCCCTGAAGGTGGAAAGCGTGGGGGAGAAGTATTATTTGAAGGGACACCGGAAGATTTGGTGCGTTGTGCGCAGTCGCTGACAGGAAAATATTTGAAAGCGTTGCTGTAAAATCCGAGTGAGCTGTACTGGAGTCGAACCAGTGACCCCTACCCTGTCAAGGTAGTGCTCTAAACCAACTGAGCTAACAGCTCGGATTGCCGCAACCAACCTTAGGGTTGCGGGCGCAAAGGTATAAAAAGATTTGAATCTGCCAAAGGCTTAATCCAGCTTTCTGGCGCCATCCGAAATCACTGCGTCGTACACTTTGGGTTCATGGCCATATGTCGCTTTGAAAGTGCTTTTGGCATCGGCAATAAAGGCATCGTACAATTCGTTTTTTACCAAATTGATGGTGCAACCGCCAAAACCACCGCCCATGACCCTGGAACCGGTGACACCGTTTTTCTTGGCCACGTCATTCAGGAAATCCAATTCTTCGCAGCTTACTTCATACAGCTTGCTCATACCATGGTGTGTACCATACATGCATGCGCCAACGGTTTCATAATCACCTTTTTCCAGTGCATCGCATACATCCATAACCCGTTGAATTTCTTCGATGACATACCGGGCACGCATATAATCTTCATTCGAAATTTCATTCTTTACAGCATCAAGCATGGAAATGGTGGCATCGCGAAGAAATGCGACTTCGGGTTGGTTCTTTTGGATGGCTGCCACGGCACGTTCACAGCTTTCGCGGCGTTTGTTGTATGCGGATGAAGCCAACTCGTGTTTCACCACACTGTCAAGCAACACCAATTTATAACCTTCGGGTTTAAAGGGATAATATTTGTGTTCGAGTGAACGGCAATCGAGCAACATCAGGTTTCCTGCTTTTCCGAAAACCGAAGCAAA
>CAYYJF010000061.1:6847-10102 GCA_964472175.1 uncultured Bacteroidales bacterium
CGAAGTTCGGCCAGCATGCTTTTGTCAATAGCTCCCGGAAATACAAATCCGCCGTTGTAATCGGTGTGTTCGCCAATTAAATTGATGCGACCCGGAGAGGTGTAAAGCGTACCTGTTAATCCGTCAAAATGTTTGATGAAGCGCGATCTGACAAAATCTATTTCCATGGTAGTGATCTGTTGAAGTGCAAAATAAATGGTTGATTTTTGGTCTTTCCAAAAGCACCCCAAATTACGTGAATTTAGATGAAATACCCAAATGTTTCGCATGGTTGAATATTTGGTCGGACGATGAAATATTGCAAGTTATTTGCCTTGATTTTTTTGGTAAATCAGAAAAAACGCCGTACTTTTGCAGGCCGATTATTATCAAGTTAGAGGTAAGAATTTAATTCATAGCAGATTAAGGGTTCGAGTGTCCTGAATTCGAGGTCTGTCAATGGGTTAGCAGTTTTTTTAAACAACTAAAAATTAAGCAGTGGATACGTTAAGTTACAAAACCATTTCTGCGAACAAGGCAACGGCACAAAAGGAGTGGGTTGTAGTAGATGCAACCGACCAGGTAATGGGTAGATTGGCTACAAAAGTGGCTAAATTGCTGAGAGGCAAATACAAACCCAATTACACTCCCCACGTTGACTGTGGTGACAATGTGATCATCATCAATGCAGACAAAATCAAAATGACAGGTAACAAGTGGAACGACCGCATTTACCTGAGCCATACCGGTTACCCCGGAGGGCAAAGAGAAATCACCCCGGCCAAAATGATGGCGAAAGATGTGACCAGACTTTACCGTAAGGTTTTAAAGGGTATGTTGCCCAAAAATCGTTTGGGTGAAGCCATTATTGGAAACATGTACGTTTATGCCGGAACCGAGCACAATCATGAGGCTCAAAGTCCGAAAGTAATTGATATCAACGCCCTCAAATAAATCGTATGGAAGTAGTTAATGCAATAGGAAGAAGAAAAGCCGCAGTTGCTCGCGTTTTCGTGAAAGAGGGCAACGGTACCATTACCATCAACAAACGCGGTATTGATACATATTTTCCATCAAGCATCTTGCAATATGTTGTGAAACAACCTTTGAACAAGCTTGGTGTGGTTGAAAAATATGACATCAAAGTCAACTTAAACGGTGGCGGTTTCAAAGGACAAGCCGAAGCTTTGCGCTTGGCCATTGCCCGTGCACTTGTTAAAATCAATCCGGAAGACAAATCGGCCCTTCGTACTGAAGGTTTCATGACTCGTGATGCACGCGTTGTTGAACGTAAAAAACCGGGACGTCCAAAAGCTCGCAAAAGATTCCAATTCAGCAAACGCTGATCATTTGATACCACTGCTCTTACTATATTTAAGAAGTGTTTAGTATCTAAATGGTTGGGACTTTCCGAAATGATTCGGAGCTACCCAACGATTGATTGCAAGAATCCAAAAGAAAGTAAACAAAAAAAAACAACACAATGTCTAGAACCAATTTTGACCAATTATTGGAAGCCGGCGTTCATTTCGGACACCTTAAAAGAAAATGGAACCCAGCAATGGCTCCATACATCTTCATGGAACGCAACGGTATTCATATCATTGACTTAAACAAAACAGTCGTAAAAATCGACGAAGCTTCTGATGCTTTAAAAAGCATCGCCAAAGCCGGAAAGAAAATTTTGTTTGTTGCAACCAAAAAACAAGCAAAACCCATCGTTTCCGAATTGGCCGCTTCTGTTGGTATGCCATACGTGATCGAACGTTGGCCGGGTGGTATGTTGACCAATTTTCCGACCATTCGTAAAGCCGTTAAAAAAATGGGTTCCATCGATAAGATGTTGACCGACGGTACTTTTGATAACTTGTCCAAACGTGAACGTTTGCAAGTAACCCGCCAACGTGCCAAATTGGAAAAGAACCTTGGTTCTATCGCCGATTTGAACCGTTTGCCTTCTGCTTTGTTCATTGTTGACGTGATGAAAGAAAACATCGCAGTACAAGAAGCGCTTCGCTTGGGTATTCCTGTATTTGCGATGGTTGACACCAACTCTAACCCAGATGTTGCCGACTTCATCATTCCTTCCAATGACGATGCCACCAAATCCATTGAAGTGGTTGTAGGTGCTGTATGCGCTGCCATCCAAGAAGGTTTGGAAGAACGCAAAATCGAAAAAGCAGATGAAAAAGCTGCTGAAGCAGAAGAAAATGAAGCTCCAAAACAACGTGAGCGTCGTGCTGGCAAACCCCGCAAGGAGTTGATCCAAAAAGACGATGCCGAAGCATTGAAAGCCAACGTTGCTTCCAAGTTTATTAAGGAAGACGAAGAGTAAGAAATAAGCTCCATTCATACAACATGTGCCGATGTGCTTATTTCAGATTGAAGGCATATTGGCACATTTGTTTTTATTAGATATTTAATATTATTTAACTGTAAATATACATCATTATGGCTGTAACAATGGCAGAAATCTCGAAGCTCCGCACCATGACCGGAGCAGGGATGATGGATTGCAAAAATGCTTTGATCGAATCAGAAGGTGATTTTGACAAAGCAATCGAAATTATTCGTAAAAAAGGTCAGGCTGTTGCCGCAAAACGTAGCGACCGTGAAGCATCCGAAGGCTGTGTTCTTGCTGGAGTAAATGGTGGCTTTGCTGCTGTTTTGGCTTTGAAATGTGAAACCGACTTCGTTGCTAAAAATGCTGATTTTATTGCTTTGACCCAATCTATTTTGGACAAAGCTTTGGAAGCACAACCTGCAAGCCTGGATGCGCTTAATAATCTTATCATGGATGGTCGTACCATTCAGAATTTGATCACTGACCGCATTGGCGTCACCGGCGAAAAAATGGAATTGGATTTTTATGAATTCGTTAAAGATGCCTATGCTGTATCTTACATCCACCCGGGTAACAAATTGGCCACCATCGTTGCTTTCAACAAAGAAACAGAAGCGCAGGTTGGTAGAGATATCGCCATGCAAGCTGCAGCCATGTCGCCCATCGCATTGAACAGAGAATCCATGCCGGCTTCAGCAGTTGAAAAAGAGCTCGAAATTGGTCGTGAAAAAGCCAGAGAAGAAGGCAAACCCGAAAACATGCTGGATAAAATTGCGCAAGGCCGCTTGAATAAATTCTATCAAGAATCTTGCTTGTTGGAACAAGCTTTCATCAAAGATGGCAAAATCAACATCACCCAATATTTGGCAAGCGTTGACAAAGCATTGACTGTTAGCGCATTCAAACGCATCACTTTGAATATGGAATAGTCC
>CAYYJF010000062.1:0-9727 GCA_964472175.1 uncultured Bacteroidales bacterium
AAATTTCCTGAATTGTATCATAAAAGGGGCGCATTGGCCGCAGCCAGAACCGGGGACAATGTCAATCCGATGAAAGAATCTTCGGGTTCACAATTTTACATCGTATGGGGAAGCACCTACATCAGAACACAACTGGATCAAATGGAGCAAAAACTTCAGCAAAGTGCCATGACAAGGCATTTTCAAAATCTGGTCAATCAAAACAAAGATTCCATCGTTGCAATGCAAAATGCCAATGATCGTGCAGGATTGAACGCACTTCAAACCAAATTGGCTGCTGAAACAGAAAAAGCTTTCAAAAATTCTAAAGAAGACTTCGGTTATACAGAGGAACAAAAAAAGGTGTATTCAACCATTGGTGGCACTCCATTTTTGGACGGAGAATATACTGTATTCGGCGAAGTAGTAGAAGGTTTATCCATTATTGAAAAGATTCAGGCTGTAGCGACCGACAGCAATGACCGACCCAAAAAAGACATTCAAATCACCATGACTCTGGTGGAAGAATAAAATTTGGGTGAAATAGTCTAAAATGGATTACCCGAGCGAATTCTCCATTCGCTGAAAGGAAATAAACTAATATGGATTACCCGAGCGAATTCTCCATTCGCTGAAAAGGAAATAGTCTAATATGGATTACCCGAGCGAATTCTCCATTCGCTCGGGTAATTGTTGTTTGCCCTGTTTCCGAGATGTTTCATCCAGCCCAATGGCTGTCCGAGATATCTAACCAATACCCACCCAATTTGTACATTTTCTGAAAGCGGAAAGGATTCTTTTCTTAGAAAATCGATGGCTTGTTTCAAGCTTAAATCAACAACAGTTACTTCGTTCTGATCCAAAGCCGTTGATAGCGCCAATGCCGGATCGGGCACAAAATCACGGCCTTTCATCGTTCCCATTTTAACTCCGAAATGCAATACATTCAACCGCTTTACGAAAAGCAGCAACCATGTTTTCAGGCTGTTAGGATACTGAAACAATTCGTTCCTGGCATTTTGGAAAGTCTGAAAAGAGGCTCTTAAATGGGAAAACAACATCGTTTTTCCCGCATCAGGAATGTCGCAACTACGTTTTATTTTATCTTGCTGTTTTGAAGCCGGTCGTGAAAAATTTGTGGAATGAATATCCGCATCCGACAGGGCCTTTTTTTTCAACAGACACAGAAAAAAACCTTCACCCTGGGTTTTATGGGGATAAAACCGATAGGCATGAATACCAGATTTTTCTACAACTTTGACAGGCTTGTTATCGGTATCTGGCAAATGAGTCAAAGGTATCTCCAACGTCTCTGCACCCAGAGTCTCTTGAATCCATTCTATATTGCGCTCATTTTCAAGTTTATTGTATGTGCAGGTACTATAAATTAAATAGCCATTTGGCTTCAACGAACCCCAAATTTGCTGCAAAATATCCCTTTGTCTCTTCACGCATTGCTCCACTCGTTGAGGCGACCATTCAGAAATGGCATCCGCATCCTTTCTAAACATCCCTTCTCCAGAACAGGGCACATCGGTGAGAATCACATCAAAAGCTGCTGCCAGATCTTGAAAATCTGATGGTTCATTCGTAGTCACTACCACATTGGGCAGTCCCCATTTTTGCATATTTTCCGCCAAAATACTGGCCCTGGTCTTTACAACCTCATTGGCAACCAATACCCCATCATCAGACATCAAAGATGCCAACAAGGTAGATTTTCCACCCGGAGCAGCACATAAATCCAAGGCCGCCAAATCCATGCGTCCCAGACAGTTTTGGACATGTCTGAAAGCCTGCTCAACAAACATAGAGGATGCTTCCTGGACATAATAACATCCGGCATGCAGATGCGGATCGAAGGTAAAAGAAGGTCTTTCAGAAAGATAATAACCTGCTGAAGACCAGGGAATCTTCGCCTTCAACGCAAAGGGAAGTGCACCAGGCAATGTAGGCTTTGCCGGATTCAGTCGAATACTGGTAGGCGATGTATGGCTCAATGCTTCAAAAAAAGCATGACAATCATCCCCTAGTAAAGCTTCCATTTGAGCGACAAATTCTATCGGATATTTCCCTGCATCTTTCATGCCACAAAGAAAATCAGAAATTCGGAAGTCCACAAATTTGAATATCTTTGAAAACAAAAAATACGCTCATGTCCGGTACATTGTATCTATTGCCTGTACACCTGTCAGAAGGTCCGCTTGATCTTGTTCTTCCAGAATACAACAATCAGATTATCAACAATCTAAAACATTTCGTTGTGGAAGACATCCGTTCCGCAAGACGTTTTTTAAAAATGGTCAACAAAGATTTTGACATCGATGCTTGCACATTTTATACTTTAAATGAGCATTCCAATGGAGATTTGTTGAGCGAATACTTAAAAGCACTGGAGCAAAATCAGGATGTGGGTTTGCTTTCTGAGGCTGGTTGTCCAGCTGTTGCTGACCCGGGTTCCAACCTGGTTGCGCTTGCGCATCTGAAAGGATTCAGGATTAAACCCCTTGTTGGTCCCTCCTCCATTTTACTTGCACTGATGGCTTCAGGTTTCAGCGGACAACGTTTTTCTTTTGATGGGTATTTACCGCTAGAAAAAGAGGAAAGAACGAAGCGTATTAAAACACTCGAAACCAGAAGTTATACAGAAGACTGCACACAAATCTTCATTGAAACGCCCTACAGAAACAACAAATTGATGGAAGATTTAACGACCCACTTAAAACCCCAAACCAAGATTTGCATGGCATTGGATTTAACGGGGGATGAAGAACAAATCACCACAAAAAGCGTTTCTGAATGGAAGAAAGTCAAATTTGACATACCCAAGAAACCTTGTATATTTCTGTTATACAAGGGATTCTAACTCACAATTGATGTTCTGAAAAATAGGAGGAGCGCACCAGCGGGCCACTTACGACTTGTTTAAAGCCTTTGCTTAAGGCAATTTCTTTGTATCTGTTAAAATCGTTGGGATGAATGTACTGTTGGACAGGGAGATGCTTTCTGCTGGGTTGTAAATATTGTCCAATGGTCAGGATCTCACAGTCATGAGCCAGCAAGTCGTCCATCGTTTGCAGCATTTCCTCCTCGGTTTCACCCAGGCCCAACATCAATCCGGACTTACATCGTACGCCAGCGGCTGCAATTTGCTTCAATACAGCCAGACTGGTGTTGTACTTGGCGGCCGACCTAACTGATGAAGTCAATCGTTCTACGGTTTCGATGTTGTGTGATACAATTTCAGGTTTGAGTTGAAGAAAGTCCTCAATCAAAAGCTCTTTACCCTGAAAATCAGGGATTAAGGTTTCCAGAGTGATGGTTGGATTGGCACTTCTGACGGCCGTAATCACCTGCTTCCAGTGCTTCACACCCAAATCAGGCAAATCATCGCGATCGACAGAGGTTATGACAGCATGTTTGATGCCCATGCGCAGAATGGCATCCGCAATTTGTTCGGGTTCAAGTGGATTCGGAGGAAGAGGTTTTCCGGTAAGGGTATTGCAAAAACCGCAGGAACGGGTGCAAATATCGCCCAAAATCAGAAAGGTTGCCGTGCCTCTGCTCCAACACTCAGCCTGATTGGGGCATTTTCCGCTGGTACAAATGGTATGCAAGTGGTATTTCTGCAAAGTCCTTTTGGTTTCTATGAAAGTATCACTTTCACCCAAACGAATTTTCAACCAATCGGGCTTTTTAATATAATGACTCATGTTTAAAGTTCAGCTTTGAAAAAATTCAACATTCTCCTGTACAAATGGAGCTGGTGTTTGAGTCCCGGAATGCTGTGATTGCTCACAGGGTATAATTGCGTTTCATATTGAACGCCGGCCTCTATCAGCGCTTCGTTAAAATCCATGTATTGATTTGAACGCACATTGTCATCGGCCATTCCAAAGATCATCAACAATTTCCCATTGATTTGTCCGGCGCGTTTCATCATGGAGGTTTGGTCATAACCGTCCATATTTTCGTTTGGTGTTTTCATGTATCGCTCCGTGTAAATGGTATTGTAATACCTCCAGTCCACAACAGGAGCGACAGCAATACCGGCTTTGAAAGGATTTTTTTCATTCGACAGACACATCAGCGTGGTGGTTCCTCCATAGCTCCAGCCCCAAATACCGACCCTGGAAGCATCGGCATAGGATTGGTTCTTCAACCACCCGGCCACAGCAATCATATCTTCCGACTCTACTTGCCCCAAATTCATATAAGAAGCATTGGTGAAAGATCTGTTTCGGCCTCCTGTGCCTCTTGCATCTGCACAAACCACCACAAAACCTTCCTGAGCCAACAAATATTCCCACCCCGGATCAAATACATTCTTCACCATTTGCGAAGCAGGTCCATTATACTGAATCAAAACCACCGGGTATTTAACATCCGCCCGAAATCCCTTCGGCATAAGCACCCAGGCATTCAGCGAGATACCTCCTGAAACAGGGATGGACACCAGTTGTTTTTTTCCAAATTCCAGTTCCTCTATCCGTTTTTGATACGCAGTGCCGTCATCCAACACGCGAAGCATTTTTCCGGTTTTAACTTCGATCAGTTTGGACATCGATGGGGTATTGATGTTGGACCATTGATGCACAAACAGGGAATAATCACTGTTGAATGAACCAACATTATACCCGGTTTCGGCAGCAATGGGAAGCATTTTTCCTTTTAAATCAACAGACATCACACCTTGGTCCAGCGTTCCTTTTTCATTGCTGATAAAATAAAATTTATTTTGAAGGGTGTCACATCCAATCACAGACAGCACATTCCAATTTCCTTTGGTCAGTGTCTTTTTCTGACCACCTGTCTGACCATAAAAATCCAGGTGCTGATATCCATCTTTTTCTGAAAGATAGGTAAACCCATTGGGTAAAAAACAAATATCGTCATATTTGGGTTCCAGGTAGGTTTCACTGCGGTCACTAAGAATGAGCGTGGATTGCGCAGACTTCGGATTCACATAATACATTTTGAATTGATTTTGTGCCCTATTCAAGGTCATCACCGCCAATTGATTGCTGTTTCTCGTAAAACGGATGCGCGGGATGTAATCATCTTCAGCCATGGGCACATTCATTTTTTTGGAAGAACGCGTCTGTAATTGATAGGCATAAACAGAAACCTTCGAATTGGGTTCTCCGGCAGAAGGGTATTTAAAACGATAGGAAGATGCATGGTATTTGCTGGTTTTTAAAGGATGGGTAAACGCACCATACAATGGAACCTGAAAATCCATCACCTCCTGCTCATCGAATTTTACATAACACAAATATTTGCTGTCGGGTGACCATTCAAAGGCCGAAGTCGTCGCGAACTCTTCTTCGTAAACCCAATCACTTGTTCCGTTGATGATGGCATTGTGCTTTCCATCGGTCGTTACCTGAATTTCTGTTCCAAAATCCAGCCTGCGGATAAACAGGTTCTGATCTCTTGCAAAAGCAACGGAACGCCCATCGGGTGAAAATTTTGCATCACGCTGCGCGCCTGCCTGAGAAAGAGGTTCAATGGTATTTCTTCTTTTGTCGTACAAGTAATACTCCGTCATGAAGGATCGTCTGTAAATCGGCGCCTCCAAATACCAAATCAACGCTTTGTTTTCTTGTTCATTGAGGATGAATCCAACCATACGCTCCGGTGCTGTTCCCTTCACAGAAGTCAAATCCAAAAAAACATCCGTTTGTTTGCCCGTTTTATACGCATAAATAGCAATTTTGCTTCCATTCTCCACCATGCTCAGGTAAAAACGTGGGTCCCGCATCGGTTTCATTTCGACAGAGGCAGGGAGATCGTAGTCACCTCTAACAAACGATTCGAACTGAAAAGATTCTTTGGCCAACAAGTAATTACAGCAAAGAATTGCCGCAAACAGGATACTTGAAATTCGTTTCATTCTTCCAATGTTTTATACGACAAAAATAAGCATTCAAGATGGAAGCATCAGGTTTGAAACAGCTTTTTATGTATTTTTGTCAATCATGCAACAAATCAATCAACCACGATACAAACGCTTTCAGGACTTCCTGCAAGAACATTTGGATGTAAAAGTTCAGAAAATTTCCATCAATGCCGGTTTTACCTGTCCGAATCGTGATGGATCGTTGGGTGTTGGAGGTTGCATCTATTGCAACAACCAAACGTTCAATCCGGACTATTGTCAACCCATCAAATCGGTGACCGAGCAATTGAACGAGGGCAAAAAGTTCTTTTCAAAAAAATATCCAAAAATGAAGTATCTGGCTTATTTTCAAGCCTATACTAACACATATGCTTCGCTTGAAAAATTAAAAGATTTGTACGAGGAAGCGCTTGGCGTGGAAGATGTTGTCGGGTTGATTGTTGGCACCAGACCAGATTGTGTAGACACAAGTCTGCTGGATTATCTTCAATCCTTGACCAAAAATTTCTTTATCCTGGTTGAATATGGCATGGAATCGACCCTGGACAAAACCCTGCATTTCCTGAACCGTGGGCACACGCAATCCTGCACCGAATCTGCCATCCTGGAAACGGCCAAAAGAAATATTCCGGTTGGCATCCATTTAATTTTGGGTTTACCCGGTGAAACCAGGGAAGACATGCTCCAGCACACTGACGCCATCAACAGATTACCGATAGACACCATCAAAATACATCAACTGCAAATCATTAAGGAGACAAAGCTGGGCCGTATGTATTCAAAAGATTCCAGTATAGTTGATTTGCTTCAAGTGGAGGAGTATGCAGATTTGGTCGTAGATTTTTTAGAAAGACTGAACCCAGCCATCGCTGTTGAACGATTCGTTTCGCAATCTCCTTCAGAACTGCTAATTGCGCCAAAATGGGGATTAAAGAATTACGAATTCACGCATTTGGTCGAAAAGAAATTGGTTCAAAAAAAGACACACCAAGGAGTCAACTTTGCCCCAAATAGGCTTTAACTTTAGCCCTAAGCTGAGGTGGGTCCAAAGGTTTTACGATATAATCTGTACCACCGGCATTCATAAATTCTTCTCTGTCAGAATCAAAAGCGAAGGCCGTGAGTGCAATGATTGGGATCTTAGCGTCCATTGAACGAATGGATTTTGTTGCTTCCAAACCATTCATGACTGGCATTTGGATGTCCATTAATACGATTCTTGGGTGAATTTCCTGATACAGCTTTACAGCTTCCATGCCATTATTTGCCCGTACAATGGTATATTCCATTCGAAGCAAGATGTCCACCAATATAAAATTGCTATCGATATCTTCAGCGACAAGAATAATCGGTTTGCTTGAATCTCCTTTCGTATTGTCCATATCATTCCATTCAATGCCTGTTCAAAAACTGTTTTTATTCGTATTGTTACAAAGATAGAATATTGCATCAATTTTTGTGCGTGTCAATGGCATTTTCTTGACAAAATTGTACATTTGCTCAAACCTTACTATTTAACACCAGAATCTGCATGGCAACAAACAATACGGAACCGCAAGTCAACTTTAAAAAAGGTTCCGGCGTGCTCTCCGATCCACAAAATGCTGCAAAACTGCTGCAAATCACAGCTGACACCATGTTTTTATTGGACAGCAATGGCATGTGTTTGGATATGGACATACGTACTGAACGTTGGTTCATGCAGGATACGGATTATTTCATTGGGAAAAATTTATTTAAAATCATCCCTGAAAAACTGGCCAGAGAGCTTCAATTGAATTTTAAAAAAGTTCTCAAAACCGGTGAAAAACACACGAACAACTATGAAGTTCAGATAGATGGTGAAATATACCACTTCAAATGCATCATGTCGCTCTATGACAAGAACACCGTCCTTTGGCAATACAGAGACATTACGCAACGCATGTTGCTCAAAAAGAAACTTGAAGTTGTCAACAAAAGATTGAGTGAGGTTGAAAAGGTAGCCAGAATTGGGCAATGGGCCATCAATCTAAAAACCAGGGAACTACAATTTACATCTACCGCATTGGGTATGGACGGCAACGAAGAAATGATCCATTCCACACTTGATGGGTACCTGGTTCATGTTCACCCCGATTACAGACAAGAAATCATATCTGCCCTCGATCATTTTGATAAAAATGCTTCACTCGGCAAACAAATTGACTATCAGATTGTTTACAACGACACCCTTTTCTACATCCGGTTACGCGCCATACACTTGAGCGTCAATGAATCAGGCGAAGACATCCTGGAAGGTTATGTTCAAAACATATCAGATTTGATCACCAAACAGCGTGAATTGGAAATGATTACCCTTGCGGTTCAAAAATCGACCGATTACATTTTCGCAATGGACAGCAATGGTCAGCTCAAATTTGGCAACCATAAATTCAGATTGCTGCATGGTTTCGCAGGAAATGAAAAAATTTCCAGCAAAAATCTGTTTGATGACATCGCGCAAGATCACTTCAGATTCAGATGGAAAGACATCATCCAACAACTCACCACCAGTCAGCAAAGCATCAACTTTGTCTTGTCCAAGCCCATTCCGGAGCAAAGTGATTTGTTGGCTTTTGATTGTACATCCTATTATATTCAAGGCTCTCAGGGTCAAGACCTGATATGGACTTTCGGTAAAGACATCACCGAAAGGGTACAATATGAAAAGCAAGTAAAAGAGCTGAATCAAATCATGAGTACGGTTTTGACCAATATTCCGATGAATATCTCCGTGAAGGATGTGGACAACGATTTTAAATACATATTCAGCAACAGTGTTGGCAAAAAAATACACTGGGGAATCATGGATGACATCATCGGGAAGACAGATTTTGATTTGTACACTCATGAAGAAGCCTTAAAACGTCGTTCTGACGATATGGATGCAGCTCAATCAAAAAATGAAATCAGACGACTGATCCTCGATACAGATCAAACGGGCGAAACCATCGTTTATGATCAATTGCGATTGTTGGTGGATGACGACATCCGGCCATTGCTCATTTCAATTGAAAGAGACATCACCAAAGACAAAATGATGGAGCAGGAATTGATTGATGCCAAAGTAAAAGCAGAAGAATCCGACAAGCTCAAATCGGCTTTTATTGCCAACATGAGTCATGAAATCCGAACACCCCTGAATGCCATTGTCGGTTTCTCAAAAATCATTGCAGAAACCGAAAACCCGGAAGAAAGAAAATCCTATTTTTCCATTGTCGAAACCAACAACGGTAGATTGTTGGGGCTGATCAATGAAATTTTGGATTTGTCAAAAATAGAATCCGGCATCATGGAATTCGACATGGAAACCATTCACGTAGCAGCCTTGTGTCAGGACATACAACAAACCATGCGCTTGAGATGTCAACCAGGGGTTGAATTGATCTTTGAACCCTCCGATCCAAATTTGCTGCTCACGACCGATAAAAACCGATTATCTCAGGTATTTAATAATCTCATCGGAAATGCCATCAAATTTACCAAAAATGGCACCATTCGTTTTGGATACAGAATTGAGGAAAATGCCCTCTATTTCTATGTGTCAGATACGGGAAAAGGCATACCGGAAGACAAGCGACAAAAAGTATTTGATCGCTTCATCAAAGGAGATAGCTTCACGCAGGGAACCGGTCTGGGATTGCCTATTTGTCGTTCTATTGTCGAAAAGCTTGGTGGCAAAATATACTTAGAATCGGAAGTAGATAAAGGAACGACTTTTACTTTTACGTTGCCCATCACACAGGTTGTTCAAACATCCATCCTCAATAGGACCAAAGACGGCATCAAAAGAAAAATGAACATTCTGGTTGGTGAAGATTCTGA
>CAYYJF010000063.1:0-9724 GCA_964472175.1 uncultured Bacteroidales bacterium
GGCGGTTGCATTGTCGAAGGAACCGACCTAAACACCCGCTACAACTGGAAAAACAGCATCGGCGCGGTTGAAAATCGCCCCTTGAACGAAAACCGTTGGCACTACACCTTCGCAAACCGATTGTATCCCGATTACTACCAAACCTACGGCCTGGGATTCTTCGAATTTTTCCAATTGTGCGAAGATTTGGGCGCAGAAGCCTTGCCCGTATTGAGTTGTGGTTTGGCCTGCCAGTTTCAGAACAACAACATGCAAGCCCATGTGCCCGTCGCCGAATTGCAACCCTACATTCAGGATGCCCTCGATTTGATCGAATTTGCCAACGGCGATGCCAAAAGCACCTGGGGTAAAATCCGTGCAGAAATGGGTCATCCCGCACCCTTCAATCTGAAATTGATTGCCATCGGCAACGAACAATGGGGTCCCGAATACATCGAACGCCTGGAACCCTTTGTTCAGGCCATCCGAAAAAAATACCCAAACATCAAAATCGTTGGCGGTTCAGGTCCCAATTCGGAAGGCGACCAATTCAAGTACTTATGGCCGGAAATGACCAGACTGAAAGCCGACCTGGTGGACGAACATTTCTACCGCAACGAAAATTGGTTCCTCAACCAAGGCACCAGATACGACAATTACGACAGAAAAGGCCCCAAAGTCTTTGCCGGTGAATATGCCTGTCACGGCAACGGCAAGAAGTTCAACCATTTCAACGCCTCCCTCATGGAAGCCGCTTTCATGACAGGACTTGAAAGAAATGCAGACATCGTGCACATGGCCACATACGCCCCGCTGTTTGCCCATTACGAAGGCTGGCAATGGAGACCCGATCTGATCTGGTACGACAACCTTCAAACCGTTCGTTCCTCCAGCTACTACGTCCAAAAACTCTACGCTACCTACAAAGGCAGCCACGTATTGTCACTCACCATGGACCAAAAACCCATAGCCGGCAAGGAAGGCCAGCATGGCCTCTTCGCAAGTTCAGCCTGGGAGCAGAAAGACAACCAAATCATTGTAAAAGTCATCAACACTTCCTCCACCCCACAGGACATTGACATCCTGTTCAAAGGCCTGAAAAAGAACGAGCAAATTCAAGGCAGTCAAATGATTACCTTCAACTCCGCAGTGCCCGATGCCGAAAACACCCTGGCAAACCCCAACCTCATTGCCCCCAACACCAGCAACCTCGACTTCAGCGGACAACAATTCAAAACCACCATCCCTGCCAAAACCTTTGCCATCTACATTTTCAACAAAAAATAAAAATCCCCTACATATCATCCATATCCCAGCATGCTGTTACAAGTTCATGCTTGAATAAGACTTTTGTTCGAAGCTGGTTTACTTTTTCCTCAAACAACTGAGGTTTGTAATTCTTTTTTTGCCTCTTAACCTCTACAACCAATGCTTTCTTGTTGTCTAAATATACTGCAACAATATCTATTTCATTTTGAGACCCTTTCGCTTCCCACCAGGAACCGATGGCACAAAACTCAAAACTTTCCTGCAATTTCTGTATAAAATATACTTCGAGCGTTTTACCGGAATAAGTCGGATAGTCTTCAGTCACGATGTACTCGATGCCGGAAAAATTACCAATTTCTACCAAAGAGCGGTTTCGCTCAATGTATCGGAACCAAAAGCGCAGGAAGTTATCTGAAATTTCATATCTGACAGTCTGAGTACCTTCTTTAGAAAATATGGGGCGCTGCTTGGTGATCACTTCATACACCACTTCCAATTTATTCAATTGTCCTCCAATACTTTTATCTCCCAAAAAAGATTCAATCTCAGATTGCGTATTCTTTCCTGAAGATATCGCATCAAGTATTGAAAAATAATTGCCATACTTCTTACCGAACTCCTCAATAAGCAGATTGCGTCCTTCACCTAATAAGGGAGAATCGCTCTGACAGATATATTTGATCATCTTTGAAATGCTTAAAGCTTTATTATCCACCAATAACTCAACATATTTTGGAACACCTCCGGTAAAAGTATATATTGCCAAAAGTTCATCATTGGTGAAATTAGGCCTGTAATCTTTCATAATCTGTTTGAGAACAGCGATTGTAAAGGGGCGAATTTTCATCGTTGCATCGGCTCTTCCGAATAATGGTTCTTTATTATCCTGAAATATTTTAACCATCAATGAATAAATGGAACCACTAACCACAAAATTGATGTTTGTTTTTGTACGGTACTGATCCCAGAAATTTTGAATATCGCTATATATAGAAGGATTGATGTTTAAAAATTCCTGAAATTCATCAATCACAAGAGAAAATTTTCGCATGGTACCCAGTTCCATCAAAAAGCGGAATACATCAGCAAACGTATCCATAGATGGGACAAAAACATTGAGTTTTCCCGCAATTTCAGATACATATCCTTTGCAAAGATCAGCTTCATTCTTACGACCAACAAAAAGATAAATAAACAGCTCATCATCAAGTGCCTTCATGATTAGAGAGGTTTTACCTACACGTCGGCGCCCAGTCAACACTGTTAGCTTTGAATGGCCGTCGTACGCCATCTCTTTCATTTTCTTAAGTTGTGCCAACTCCGCTTCTCTATTGTAAAAATTCATAATTTGCCGCATTTTTTACGGCGGTAAAATTTACCGCCGTTGCAAAGATGAAAATAAAATCCAATTTTTCCAAAATTTATCACCAGAAAAGTGAATTTGCGAACACCAATAGAGTTCGAAGGTACAAGGCTGGACGAGAGAATCAAAATTTCCAAAAAAAAGGCTGCCAAAAAACTGACAGCCTTTTCAAATAGAACCTTTCCTGTTTTATTAAGGAATATTTTTCTTTTCAACAGTCCATTCCGGATTCTTAGACAACTCAGGAGTAGCGCCGGCAAACATCTTAGCAGCCTGCTTATCGCCCTTCAATTGCCACTTCAACCAGGCAGTAGCCACAACAGCAAAAGCACCACCATGAGGCTTGGAATAAGTACCACCGTGACCCACATTCATATTTGCAGCAAAAACAGGCACATGGTTGATCTGTTTGAAATCGTCCATCCCATTGTTGTAGGCAATATCAGAAGGACCACCAAGCAAATAAAGCATGGGTGTATGCAATTTCTTCAAATGATCCTTTTTCAAAGCCGGCATACCGGCCATTCCATTGCCATCACCTCCCAAAATACCACTGTTGCAAATAATGGCAGTTGTAACACGGGAATCAGGTGCCGTTTCCAAGGCCTGAAGACCGCCACAAGACATACCGCAAGCAGCAATCTTGGTGATGTCCAACTTGTTGAAATACGGACTTGAAGCATTCGAATTCTGAGCAATGGCCCAATTGATGGCATCCGTCATTTGAGAAGCAGTCGATCTGCCACCCCCTCTTTCACCTTCCTGAGGCATGGGGCCGATGGCCACCACCAAAAAGCCGTGAGAAGCCACTTCCGACAAGAAATTGATGTGTTCCCAGGGAGAATTGGCACAAGCACCATTGCCCCAAACCATAATGGGCAATTTATTCTTCTGATCAAACACAGACAAATCGGCCGGTGTGAACACCGTGTGCGTTGTCAGGGAGGCATCTGAATACATACGGGCCGGATAAATACCGGTTCCACCATCTTCAACGACTCTGGAGGTTGCTTTTTTTGGAGCATCCTGCGCCTGTACCGAAAAACCGATACTGCACGCCAACACCAAAAAGGCCAGTTGTTTTAAATTATTTTTCATTTGATTGGATTTAATTCAGTGCAAAGTAGCAACATTTGTTGGAACCTAACAAAACAAATAAGAAAATATTAAGACAAAAATGCAATCAACACCCCTGCTGCCACGGCTGAACCAATGACACCGGAAATATTGCTGGCCATACAATACTGCAAAAGATGATTGGTCGGATCATGCTTTAATGCCAATTCATTGGCAACTCTCGAGGCCATGGGCACGGCGCTCAAGCCTGTGGCACCAACCAAAGGGTTGATTTTCTTTTTGGAAAACAAGTTGAAGATTTTCACCGCAACGATACCTCCTGCTATTGAGATGGCAAATGCGATAAAACCACCAACCACAATACCCAGGGTTTTGGGGGTCAAAAAGACATCCGCAGTCATGGTTGCTCCTACTGAAAGACCAAGAAAAATGGTGGCTGTATTCATGATGGGACCCGTAGCTGCTTCGGCCAAACGGGAAGTTGAAGTGCCGATTTCCTTCACCAAATTTCCGAACAACAACATACCCAACAAGGGCACTGAAGATGGCACAAAGATGGCCGTCAAACAACCCAACACGATGGGGAAAAGGATTTTCATCGCCCGAATGTTCTTAATTTGATGTTTGGGTGGATACAACTTGTCCATCTGTCGCATGTTGATTTTGAATTCATTCTTGGTCATCAACAGGTTGGCAACCAAGGGAATGATGATGGGCACCAAAGCCATGTAAGAATAGGCAGCAATGGCAATGGGTCCAAGCAAATGCGGGGCAAGCTTGATGGTGGTATAGATGGCCGTAGGACCGTCTGCACCGCCAATAATGCCCAAAGAAGCCGCTTCTTTCAAGGTAAAACCAAGCAAGACGGAAACCAGAAGCACTGAAAATATCCCAATTTGAGCAGCAGCTCCGAACAAAGCCAGTTTGAGGTTGCGCAACATGGGACCAAAGTCGGTCAAAGCCCCTACCCCCATAAAAATGATGGGTGGAAGGAAACCGGTTTTGATCAAACTGTAATACAGGTAATTCATAATCCCGTATTCATGGGCAATTTCAAAAAGATTTTTGTAGCGGTCGTTATCCAATTCAATGAATTCGGCAGGCACAATGCCCATGCCACCACCCGGGAAATTGGCCAACAAAACGCCAAAAGCAATGGGGACCAGCAACAAAGGCTCATAGCCTTTTCTGATACCCAAATACAACAACACAAATGAAATCAGCCACATCAATGCCACCTGAAAATTAAAGCCTCCCAGCGCGGTCATTTCGTACAATTCAGTAAACATATTTTCCATCGGTGCTATTGGATTTTAAATAAAACATCTTCTTCCTGAACTGCATCTCCGTTTGAATAACATATTTCAACGATCTTTCCTTCACAATCTGAAGAAATGGCATTGTAAGTTTTCATGGATTCAATGTAACACAGCAAATCGCCTTTTTGAACAGCATCTCCAACCTGAACAGCTTTGTCTGACGGATTTTTGGTCAGATAGAACTTGCCTTCGAGCGGAGCTACCAATGGTTTTACATCCCCTTTCACGACAGATTGTTGCGGTGTAGAGGCCTGGTTTTCTGTTGATTTAGCAGCATCGTCGTAGGCAACATCCACCAGATAGGTTTCGCCATCAACCACCACCTGAACCTGTTGGGGTTCAATCTGGAAACGTGCAGAATCCTTACATTTTGATTGTTTGGCTGCAGCCAGTTCGGCTTCAAAATCGGCTTTTGCTTTACCCGATTTGTAAGCGCGGTACTGTTCTGGGTGCATGGCCAGTTCGAACAATTCTTCTTCGTCTTGTCCCACATCCCAACCTTTTTCCTCCATTTCTTTTCTGAAGTCTTCCAGTTTATCGGGATACAACAATTGTGGATCGCCGGTGTAGAAAGTGCGACCTTGTTCCTTGGCCAACTCTTTGATGATGGGATCGACTTCACCCGGCAATTTGCCTGCTTTACCCAAAATCATGTCCCAAATATTGTCAGCAATCATGCTCCAACGGTCTTTGCCTTTGGTCAACTGCATGATGTTAAACATGGCCAAATTCTTGACATACTGAGAGAAGGGTGTTACCAGGGGTGGATATCCGACCCTTGGCCATACATAGGATACTTCATCAAACAGCTTGATAAGCAATTCATCAATCGTGATTTCTGCTTCTCCTTTTTTGACAAGAGATTTGTTGATGCTGGACAAATTGTCTTTCAAATCGTTCATCAAACTGCCCATCATACCGCCCGGTAAACCGGATGAAATCAACAAGGATTGCAAGCGACGGTTGGATTCGGGTATAAAATATCCGAGAAAATCGTCCATAAACTCTTGCGTCAATGCACGTACACGCATGTAAGCATTCATATTGATTTCAGGAACTTTAAAACCTGCATCCATCAACATTTCACGTACCATAATGACATCTGCATGACCGGTGCCCCATGACAGCGGCTCCATGCCCACATCAATGATGTCGCAGCCGTTTCTGCATACTTCCAGAATGGAAGCCGGAGTAAATCCGGGACCAGTTTGGCCGTGATACTGGATGAGGATGTCGGGATATTTGGATTTGATGTTGTGAACAATTTTTCCCAAAGTTGCGGGACGACCGATACCGGCCATATCTTTCAGGCAAATTTCATCGGCGCCATTGGCAATCAACTCATCGGCCAGGTTGCAGTAATAATCCACATCATGGACTTCAGAAACGGTGATGGACAAAGTGCCTTGGGCAATCATTCCTGCCTGTTTGGCATATTTGATGCTGGGGATGATGTTTCTGGGGTCGTTCAGACCGCAAAAACAACGGGTAATATCGGTGCCCTGGGCTTTTTTGACTTTGTAAAACAATTGACGGACATCGGATGGTACAGGGCTCATTCTCAATCCATTCAAAGACCTGTCCAACATGTGGGTCTGAATGCCGGCTTCATTGAATGGCTTACACCATTCGCGCACGGCCACATTGGGATTCTCTCCAAACAGTAAATTGATTTGTTCAAAACCGCCACCGTTGGTTTCAACCCTGGCGAAACAACCCATATTGATGATTTCAGGCGCGACTCGTATCAATTGATCAACCCGTGGCATATATTTACCGGAACTCTGCCACATATCTCTGTAAACCAAGGAAAATTTAATCTCTTTCATGCGTCTTTCGATTTCTTATATTTTTTTGATGTTGGTTACTTTTGCTTTTCCTGAGCTTGCCATATGGATGGCAGCATCAATGATGGCAGGAACATTTTTGGGCGCATTCGATTTCCCAGCTTTTTCTGCTATTTGTTCCGGTATATATTTATTGGAAAGTTTGATCATGAGTTCGCCTATCAGGACGATCAGAATCAGAATAAAAAACACAGTAATCATCCCGACAATCATCAGAGACAATGCTTCATTGAATGCTAGCATAAGGTATTATTTTTTAAGGTTGAACATACGCACAAGAATGCGCAAAAATGTTTGATGTGTGCAAAATAAGTCATTTTATTTTATTTTTTTGGCTCTTAAAGGACAAAATTGCACGTTTAACATTTTTTGTGCAATAAAAAAATGGGCCCTAAAAGTTTAATAAAAACTTTGTAAGGCCCATGATGTCAAAAACAAATGAAAATTGTAATTCAGTTACGATTTGATTTCTTCTTATTTTTTGAACAAGAGTGGTGCAAATTCATTCAGGGCACGTCTCCAGGTCAACCATTCATGGGCTGTTCCCTGAGATTCGTGGAATACCACTTTGATGCCATGTTTTTTCAATTCTTCCACTGTAGCTTTGGGTGAATTTTCTTCTGTTCCTGTGCTGATGAACAACAAATTCATTTTTTCGTTGAAGGCTTTGGCGTCTTTAAACACACCATTGAAAGCCGTTTCTACGTATGAACCAGCAGCATTTTGATTGCCTCTTGGGGTGAAGAAACCGCTGAAAGTGCCCATCCAGGCAAATTTGTCCATATTGGCAAAAACGGTCGTTGTGGTTTGGCCGCCTCCTCTGGACAAACCAGCCATGGCGCGGTTTTGGCGATCGGTCAGGGTTCTGAAATTCTGATCAATAAAAGGAATCAGGTCTTTCACAAAGACCTGGGTAATGTCATTGGTTTTTCCGCTTCTTACGTTTGCATTGGTCTTGAAATCTCCGCAATCCATGACAACAATCATGGGAACAGCTTTCTTATTGGCAATCAACAAATCCATGATATTGGCCATATGACCTTGATTGGACCAGCCATTTTCATCTTCGCCCCATCCATGCATCAAATACAATACTGGGAATTTTTTACCTACATTCTTTTCGTATTCAGCAGGAACATAAACATTGATGTGTCTTTCCAGTCCATTCAATTCTGAATAATAAAACATGCTGCGTACATGACCGTGGGCAACACTTTTGTTGTAACGGTAATAGTCACCTTCGGGACCTTCAGGAATTTCGATGCCTGAAGATTTCCAGTTGCTGCCAAAAAACGCATCTGTATTTCTGTCCATCACGGGTACGCCATCTATCAATACGGCATAATAATGGAATCCAACCACTTGCGGATCGGAGGTACAGGTCCAGGCACCTTGTGCGTCTTTGACCATATCGTATTTTTTGTTGGCCAAATCTATCTGAACTTTTTGAGCTGTCGGGGCATTGACTTTAAAGATTGCTTGCCTGGTTGTGGCATTCACAGCCGGATAAATAGCGTTGAAAATGTTGGTTTCATTCGGTTTGAAGCCTTCGGGCAAACTGGCTCCCTGCTGGTTTTGGATACCTGCAAATTGTGCATTTGCAAAGGTGGCAACCAATAAAGCGGCCACGATAAAAAGCGATTTCTTCATTATGGTATTTGTTTAAGAGTTATTCAGACCCCAATATTAGTCAAAAATGAAGAACGATGTTTAAATCTTATCCGTTTTTTTTGTTCAAAGGAAAAATAATCTAATTTTGCTCTTACATCCATGATCGACATGACATCCCCCACTCCCAAATTGAACCGGCTCCATTTTGTGCTTTTCCTTGCATTGTTGTGTATCAATATAACCATGGCCTATGCTCAAAACAAAGACATAAAAATACTTCGTGAAATCCATAACAATCATCCGCAATCGATGGATCCGGTGTTGAAATGCGTCACCAATACCTATCCTGTGATTGTAGTGGGCACTCCGCTGGCCATGGGTATAACGGCATACCTCACCCATGACAAGGAATTGGGCGCTGATGCGCTGGAAATTGGGGCATCTGCTTTGGCCAATGCTGGTGCTGTTTTGATGGTAAAATATGCGGTGAACAGAGACAGGCCTTTTACCACCTATCCGGACATCATACCCAAAGTTTCTGAGAGTGGTCCTTCTTTTCCTTCGTACCACACCTCCGCTTCCTTCAATACCGCAACAGCCTTGAGTTTAAAATACCCCAAATGGTATGTCATCGTGCCAAGCTATGTTTGGGCGGGGACAGTCGGGTATTCAAGAATGCATCTGGGCGTGCATTATCCATCGGATGTTGCCATGGGCGCCCTGATGGGCATTGGATCAGCCTGGGTCACGCATCGATTAAACAAATGGTACCAAACTAAAATAAATGAAAAGAACCATGGGAAAACAACCCTTCATTGACTTGCAAAAATTGTTTAAAAGCTTCGGTTATGCCATGGATGGCATCAAAGAACTGCTTGTAACACAACAAAATGCAAGAATACATGTATGCATTGCCATTCTGGTCATTGTGTTTGGTTTCATTTTTGAGTTGAGCTCAACGGAATGGTGCGTTATCATGGTTTGCATTGGTTTGGTGTTAAGTTCCGAAGCCTTCAATACGGTTGTTGAATATTTGGTCGATCATCTATTTCCTGAGCAGAACCCTTTGGCAAAATCGATCAAAGACATTGCTGCCGGTGCTGTTTTATTATTGGCTCTATTTTCAGTGATTTGCGGCTTGATTATTTTTCTTCCTAAACTTTTTTAAATCAGATATGATGAAAAAAATGGCCTTGTGCTTGTGCCTGACTTTTTTGATTTTTGGATGGACTTTACATGCCGTAACCATTCAGGGACAA
>CAYYJF010000064.1:0-9550 GCA_964472175.1 uncultured Bacteroidales bacterium
ATTTTCTGTTTCAATGGCAACGACCCCTTGTTTTTTGAGGAACGCCATCATTTTGCTGTAAATCAGCTCCATACCTTCTCTTATGGCTTGAACGTCCTGAGCGTCTTTGGTTGCAGACAATCCGCGTTCCATATCATCCACAATGGTGATGAAGTCAATTAAAACCTTTTCTCCACCATTTTTAATCAGCTCGGATTTTTCTTTTAATGTTCTTTTTCGGTAATTATCAAATTCGGCCAGGCTTCTTAGATGACTGTCATTTAGCTGGTTGTATTTTTCCTGCAACTGCTCAATTTCTTTTTTGGCAGCATCGGTTTCTGAATCCAAAGAAGTAGAATCCGAATTGTTGACTTCCGATGGTGTTTCCAATTCGGAAGCATCGTTGGTCTTTTCTATCGTTTCATTAGGTACATGATTCTTTTCTGTTGGTTGCACCTTTTTGGGTTGTTTCATGTCAATCTCTTATATGTTTACAACTTTTCCTATGCAAAAACCCTGCCCAAATGATCGATCAGACTAATTGGCAGTGTTTTAGCAATATATTCGTTTTTGTGTCAGTTCTTAATGTCAAAATTTCATTCCTGACAACTGCAGAATAAATTTCTATCACCAAATGCATTGTCAACCCGGGATACAGAAATCTGAAACTTATTTTCTTTGATCCAGCTGAGTGGGTACCCGGCTTTTTGGCGGGTGTAGGCGTGATTCCATTCATCTGCTGTGAGTTCTGATTCCGAATGAGGGGATTGTGTTAAGACATTGTCATTCAAATCGTATACGCCACTTTCAATTTCTTGAATTTCCTGATAGATTTGCACCATGGCTTCAATAAACCGATTTAATTCAGAAAGGCTTTCGCTTTCCGTCGGTTCAATCATCAGGGTGCCGTGAACCGGGAAGGAGAGTGTGGGCGCATGAAAACCATAATCCATCAACCTTTTGGCAATATCCGATTCGGTAATGCCTGTTTTCTTGAAATCTCTGCAATCCAAAATCACTTCATGTCCGACAAAGCCATTGGATCCTCTATACAATACAGGGTAATAGGACTTTAATGATTCTGCCAGATAATTGGCACTCAAAATGGCTGTTAATGTGGCTTTCTTCAATCCTTCAGAACCCATCATTCGAATATAACCGTAGCTGATTGGGAGAAGAAATGCGCTTCCATCAGGTGCCGAAGCAACGGTGATCTGTGCTTGATTTAAATGCGGATGACCAGGAAGAAATGCTTCCAGATGTTTGGCGCAGCAGATGGGGCCTGCACCTGGACCACCACCACCGTGAGGCATGGCAAACGTTTTATGTAAATTGAGGTGGCAAATGTCAGCACCTATTTTTCCTGGGGAGGTAATGCCAACCTGAGCATTCATATTGGCACCATCCATATAGACCTGACCTCCCAAGTCATGAATGACAGCGCACATTTCCTGAATGCTTTCTTCAAAAATGCCATGTGTGGAAGGGTAGGTGATCATGCATCCGGCCAAAGCATCGGCATGCATTGTGGCTTTTGCTTTCCAATCGCTCAAATCTACATTTCCCAAGGCATCGCATTGAACGGTAATGGGGGTAAATCCAGCTTGAACAGCACTGGCAGGATTGGTGCCATGTGCAGATGCTGGTATCAACACAATGTTCCGATTGGATTCGCCTTTCTGCTGAAGGTATTCACGAATTACGCGCAAGCCTGCATATTCGCCTGCGGCGCCGGAGTTTGGTTGCAAGCTGCAGCCGGGTAAATCTGTGATTTGCGAAAGCAAAGTTTTGGTCGATTCGATCAATTCTACAAACCCTTCTGTTTGATCCTGAGGTGCATACGGGTGTAGTTTCATAAACTCAGGCATACTCAAGGGGAGCATTTCTGCTGCAGCATTCAGCTTCATCGTGCAAGAACCCAATGAAATCATGGAGTGTGTCAATGAAATGTCCTTACGTTCCAGCTTTTTGATGTAGCGCATCAGTTCTGTTTCAGTGCGATACTGCTTGAAAATGGATTGTTGAAGGAAAGCTCCTTTTCGTAGGATTGAATCGTCAAGCAAGCAAATGCCGTCAATTTCTTCCATTTTTGGGGTACTTGGAAAGTGACCTGCTGCTGAAGCAAAAATATCCAAAAGCACATCCAAATCATCCAAATCCGTAGTTTCATCAATGCTGATGCCAATTTCATTGTCATTGATGTATCTCAAATTTACATCGTAATCCAGGGCTTCTTTTTTGATGGCCTCTATTTGAATGTGCTCTGGTAACAAAATATGGAGGGTGTCAAAAAACTGATCGTTCAGTTGCTTGAAGCCGTATGCTTGAATGGCTTCACTTAAATAGGCAGCCATGCCGTGAACCCGTTGGGCAATTTTGACCAGCCCTTCATGACCGTGATATACGGCGTAGAATCCTGACATAATGGCCATCAACGCCTGGGATGTGCAAATATTGGAAGTTGCTTTTTCCCGCTTGATGTGTTGTTCTCTTGTTTGCAGTGCCAGGCGGTAGGCTTTTTGGCCTTGTTTGTCTTTGGAAATGCCGATAATTCTTCCGGGAATCAATCTTTTATAGGCATCTGTTGTGGCCAGAAATGCGGCCGATGGTCCTCCGAATCCCATTGGTGTTCCAAATCGCTGGGAACTCCCGAATGCAGCGTCGGCTCCCCATGTCCCCGGAGACTCAAGCAAACACAATGCCAGCAAATCGGTTGCCATACCTACTTTGATGCCATGTTGATGCATTCGCTCAACAAAATACGATTGATTCTCCACACGTCCTTGAGCGTTGGGATTCTGAATGATGGCAGCAAAATGTTGATCGGTTGGTTCAAACGTGGCTTTGTTCCCAAATTCTATGTGGATATTCTGGGGAATGCAACGGGTCAATAAGACCGCTTTGGTTTGCTCAAATATCTGCTCGTCAACGAATAAAACGTTGGCGTTTTTCTCAATCTGCTCCTTGCTTCTGGATAAAAAGAACATGTTGGCGACTTCTGCTGCTACAGTGCTTTCATCCAGCATGGAAGCATTGGTCAAAGGCAAGCCCGTAAGTTCGATGATCATTGTTTGAAAATTCAACAATGCTTCCAGACGTCCTTGTGAAATTTCGGCCTGATAGGGGGTGTATGAAGTATACCACGATGGGTTTTCGAAGATGTTGCGCTGGATGACAGCAGGTGTATAGGTGTCATACCATCCACATCCGATATAGGTTTTGAATAGTTTAATGTTCGATGCCAAATCTTTGATGTGGCACAAAAATTGATTTTCAGTCAATGCAGGCAGTTCCTGATTGCTTTCTGAAATGATAATATTTTTAGGTAATACTTTGCTGGTCAGATCATTGAAGTCTTTTAAACCCAATTTTTCCAGCATTTCCTTTTTTTCTGTCGGTTGAATGCCTATGTGTCGATTGTAAAATGCGCTCATTTCTTTTTATTTGGTAAGGTCTACAATACTAAAATCCATTTTGGTCAATTGTTCACAGCCATCTTTTAGAATCAAATAGGTGTCTTCCACGCCAACCGCGCCAACGCCGTCAATGACAAATTTTGGTTCAATGGCGATGGTCATATTGGAAACCAGTGTATCCTTTGATTTGGCTGCGATGACAGGCAATTCGTTGATGACCAGGCCAACACCATGTCCGACAAATTTTGCCTGCTGCCTTTTTCCCATATAACAATGATCCAGATGGGCTTTTTTTGCGATGGCGAGGGATGTTTCCCACAATTCTTCACATACAGCCCCTTCTTTCATCAATTCCTGGAGTTTGAGGTGAATTTCGATGGATGTATCGTGGGCTTTATAAGCCAAATCTGGTAATTTTCCGATGGAAAAGGTGCGGGTTAAATCATCTAAATATCCGGTGAAATTTCCCGCCATATCTATCATTACACTTTTGCCATCCGAAAGGACAATGCCGGCAGCTCCGATTGGATTGGTGTAATGGCCGGCGCCACCCAATGCAAAATCGTAGGGCGATGCTACATCTGCGTTGTCGCCGGTTAAAACACTACCCATAAAGGCTTCCATTTCTCCATAAGTCCTGAAAAGTCCCAAGTTGCCTTCCAAACGCATTAAACGCTCGATTTCAATCGAAAATTCAATGTCAGTCATGCCCATTCTGAATACCTCCGGGATTTTTTTATATGCTTTTACATGCAATTCTGCCGATTGTCTAATGAGGCTCACTTCGGCATTGGTTTTTATACTTCTGACCCTTCTTAGATCGTTGCTCCCGTTGATGCATTCACATGCAGGAAAACATTGTTGAAGTCGAATCCAATTGGAGTAGCCAATCTCATCACCTTCCAGCAACAATCGTTTGGGAATGGCGTATCCCAACGACAGTAAAATATCCGGAATTTGCTCGGGCTTCCTGATAAAAAAGACGCAATCATCCGCATAGTCTATAGGCCTTTTGACAAACCTTACGGGTGCGCCATCGGCCGGAATATACATGAATCCGTTAAAGATTCTGCCGTTTGAATACAGCATATGAACTGTTGTGGACAACAAGCAGGCATCAATCTTTTTTTTGCTTAAAAAATCCTGTATTTTGGAGACCCTGTTTGGTGCATCCTGTTGCATATAAGTGGCTTTAATGTATGTTTATTGACGGTCGTCAAATTTTTCGGCAAAGTTCGTCATTATTAATGGAAAGTTCAAAAAAAGCCATTGCAAATTGATGTGAGATGCGGCACTATATTGTGTCGATAAAAAAACACCCCGAAGTGATTTTTCGGGGTGTTATAATGTGGACGCAGGTTTGATGCGTATTAACAAGCATCTTGTCGCAATTCTTGTTATTCAATAGAAATGGCACGTGCTGGTTTTTCTTTGGCTTCTTCTCGTTTTGGCACAGAAACTACCAGGATGCCATTGTTATAATTGGCTTTGATTTTTTCTGTATCAACCGATTCGGGAAGAGAAAATGTCCTCTTAAAAGAGGCATAAGAAAACTCTTTGCGATGTATGGTTTCCTCTTTGGTCTCATTGGTCGCCTTTTTTTCAGAAGAAATTTCCAGAACGCGTTTCTCGACATGAATCTTAAAATCTTCTTTGCTGAAGCCGGGGGCGGCAACTTCGATTTTGAATCCTTCTTTGTTTTCAGCAATGTTTACAGCAGGGCTGGAATTCCAATCGGTGTCATTCAAAAAATTGCTTCCAAAAAAATCGGAAAATACCGGATACAATGGATTTTGTTTTCTAATGGTTGTCAACATAGTTTTGTCCTCCTATTATTAAGTTGATGTATGAATATTTTACATCAATTAAATAACAAAAGGTATGCCATTTGCCCAATTGTTTGATATGAAATGTTAATAATGTGCTGTTTATGAGGAGTATAATATGGAATGTGTGCGATAATAAAAAATGTGCCACATTGACATGTCTGATAAAATATAAATGACAATGTGGCAGTCTTTCTTTTTTGAAGACTGCTATTCCCACAAAAAGGGATTCGATTTCTTTTCTTGACCAACCGTCGTGGTTGAACCATGACCCGGATAAACGATTGTCTGTTCGGGGAGGGTTAGGATTTTTTTGCGGATGCCCTCAATGAGTGTTTCATGACTTCCTTTTTCAAGGTCTGTTCTGCCAACGCTTCCTTTAAATAAGACATCACCGGCAATGAGTGCATGATCATTTGCCATATATAAAACCAAACTTCCCGGTGAATGCCCAGGAACTTCATAAATTTCAATTTTTTCATCGCCTAAGAAAAGGGTGTCTCCTTCCTGTATGCCTTCAACAATCATTGGTCCTTTTGAGGGAGGTGGTGTAATGCCGAATATTACGCATTGTTTTTCAAATTTATCCAACCAAAATTGGTCTTTTAAAGAGGCTTTGGCTTTTAGATTCCACTGTTTTGAAACAAATTGATTCCCAAAAATATGATCCAAATGCATGTGGGTGTTGATCAGTAAAACTGGTTTCAACCCGTTTTTTTCTATAAAATGGAGCAAATGTTGTTCTTCATAAGCGTCAAGACACCCAGGATCAACAATGGCTGCCTCATGGTTATTGTTCCATAGGAGATAGGTGTTTTCCTGAAAAGGATTGAATGTGAGCGCTTGAATATGCATGGCAGAAATCGATTATGGCAGATAAACAACTTTTTTGGTTTCGAAAAAGGATTCTTTGAATACATCCGATAATTCAAACGTAATCACTTGTTTTCGAAAGGGCATTAATTCGTGGGTTAAATCGCCTCCTTTTAGGCAAATCAAACCATTAGGCAAGGCGTTGTTTGACTCTTTTGAAATGTTTTGACGTGTCAATCGTGCCAAATCGGACAAAGGCATGACAGCTCGGCTGACAACAAAATCATGGGTTTCTTTGTGCTCTTCCATGCGCGTGTGGGTTACCTGTACATTCTTTAAACCCAATTCGTTCACGACGGCTCTGACAACCTGAAGTTTCTTGTTGATGGAGTCGATCAAATGAAAGTGACATTCAGGGTAAAAAATTGCCAGGGGAATGCCGGGAAATCCACCACCAGTGCCAAGATCCAAAATTTGAGTATGATCCTTAAACCGCATAAACTTTACGATGCCCAGAGCGTGTAAAACATGTCTCTCATACAAGTTGTCAAAATCTTTTCTGGAAACCACATTGATTTTTTCGTTCCACTCTTTGTATAGAGGGAAAAGCGCCTCGTATTGTTCTATTTGTACAGCAGATAATTCAGGAAAATATCTTTTGATTTGTTCCATGATTTTATTTCTGAAGTAGTTGTGTCAATGGAGAATCTGGCATGATCAAATTTTTCAGATCTTCAAAGGTGAGTAAAACCTCCATTGTGCCCAATGCATATGATCCGATTTCATAGGGGTTATACACATAAGTGACCCCTTTCTCGTTGATGTAGAAATTCTTGAACAAAGCAATCTCTGACAAATCGAAAAAGCCAATTTGTTCCAATTCTTCAAGACTGTTTACATGGTTGTTGGCTTCCAGCTTTTTAAGTATCAAATCGTGAACAATCGGAAGTGAATTGTCATCAAACAAATCTTCTTCCTGTATTTTTTCGAATTTCTGTAAATCAAGCGAATAGCCCTGTATTTTTGTCAAAGGGTGGGCTTCGTCAATCATCTTGTCATTTTTTATGACATATGAAACCAAATTTTTATCGCAAAAGGTGACCGTATGTATGGCGATGTCGTGTTTTTTTGCATATCTGCTTGAATCCTTGTACGATTCCTGTTTGTTCGTTTTTTTTCCTGAGTAAACGTTTGCCTTTTCAAGCAATACCTTATTCATAGCAATTTCCGGTGCATTGCAGGTGTCAGGAAGATTGGAAATTAAATCCTTGAGCATCGTCATGCGAAGCTTTTGAATGATGCTGTCATTTTCCTGATTGGTAGGATTTTGAAATGATATTTTCAATAGGAAAATGGAGGTGTCAGATTCTGAAACCGATACGAAGCTGTTGCTTAGTTCGATGGTGTTATAAGCTATTTTTTTTGCATGTGCATGTGGTTGTTTTGAGCAACCACTTGTATTGATAATCAGCAATATAGCTGCTGATATCATCAGTCCGGTTCTTGACATAAAATTCAATCTATTTTTTACCTATCGTTTGGTTTCAATGAGCCTGAAACAAGACAAAGATAGTGTATTTTATTTTATATGAAAGTAAAGTTTCGTAAGGAAATAAACATTCTTTTTCCTCCATTGAATTCGATTATTGTGGTATTTTTGTAAAAAAAAAAGATGATGAATTTTGTCAATTGGGGGGTTATTCAATACGATAAAGCCTGGAAACAGCAGCAAGTGTTGTTTGATGAAAGGCTAAAAGCCAAAGCGTCTGGATTGACTTTGCCCGATTTGCTCGTCTTTTGCGAACATACGCCCGTTTTTACCCTGGGAAAAAGCGGGCAAAGCTCCAATTTATTAGTGAATCAGCAGGTCTTGAAGTCGAAAGGAGTGGATTACTATATGATAGATAGAGGTGGTGATATCACTTTCCATGGACCAGGACAAATTGTCTGTTATCCAATCGTGGATTTAGAGCATTTTGGAATTGGTTTACGCCGTTTTATTGAAATCCTGGAATTGGCTGTGATTCAGTTTCTTTCAGAGTATCATGTAAAGGGCGAGCAAGTCAAAAATGCAACAGGCGTTTGGGTGAAATCCAAAGATCAGGATGTGTATCAAAAGATTTGCGCCATTGGCATTAAAAGTAGCAGGTTTGTAACCATGCATGGACTGGCTCTGAATATCAATACCGATTTGTCCTATTATCAGATGATCAATCCATGTGGATTTTCAGACAGAGGTGTGACTTCTTTAACGCTTGAAACCGGTTTGAAACATTCCATGACGGATTGTCAACAGAAGCTGTATGATATTTTAAATAAAATGCTTAAAACCATATAATTACATTATGATGACTTTGTCCCTGACCCAAACATATCAGCCAATAGAAGCACTTTCAGTGTTGAGGTTGGTTTGGCTACTAATATTTTCCGATAAAAAAGTGGATAAATCGGAAATTCAATTTTTTGAAAATCTAATGAATCAATTGAATGTGACAGAAGAAACTTTTTTTGCCTTTCGATCAGAACCATTGGAAAAGGTGTACGCACAAGTAAAAAGCTTGTCTGATGCTCAGAAAAGAGAATGTGCTGTTTTATTACAAAAGGCAGTGAATTCGGATGGAATGGTGGAAAAACAAGAATTGAAACTCTTGAATGAAATTCTCGATGAAGCGGAACTATTTAAAAGACAACCATCCAGGTCGAGGAAGGCAGAAGGCGGTTTTTAGTAAATTTGTTGAACCTTAAATAATATATAAGATGAAAAAAGTTTTGTTGTTGTTCGTAACTATGATTGCGATGTATGGCTGCTCTTCTGTTCTGTTAACGGGGCGCAAGCAATTGAATTTGGTCACTGACGAGCAGGTTTTGGCACTGAGTGACTCTAGTTATCGTTCCTTCATGCAAACGGCTGCCATTTCAAATAAAAGCGTTGAAAACACCAGGGTTGCCAGGGTTGGCGCAAAGCTGGCAGCAGCTGTGGAGGCTTTTATGAAAAACGAAGGCATGCAAAGTGACCTCAACAATCTTTCATGGAGCTTTAAACTGGTACGTGATACCTCTGTGAATGCCTTTTGTATGCCAGGTGGAAAAATTGTGGTTTATGAAGGCCTGCTTCCGGTAACCCAAACAGACGAAGGCTTGGCTGTGGTTATTGGGCATGAAATTGCGCATGCGGTTGCCAAACACGCCAATGAACGCATGAGTCAACAGATGGTGGCAAACTACAGTGCTTCTGCCTTGTCTTCCATCCTGCAGAACAAAAGTCAGACAACCCAAACGGTGGCCATGGTCGTTTTTGGTCTGGGTGCTGAGTATGGTGTAACGATGCCTTATTCCAGAAAACAAGAATACGAAGCCGATCGACTCGGATTGATATTTATGGCCATGGCCGGATATAACCCCAAAGCTGCTTTGGATTTTTGGAAAAGAATGTCCGCTGCTTCAGACTCCTATATACCGGAAATTTTGAGCACACACCCATCCGATTCCAAACGCATCTCCCGTCTGGAGTCGTCA
>CAYYJF010000065.1:0-9499 GCA_964472175.1 uncultured Bacteroidales bacterium
ATTTCTTCAATGCATTTGTCGCGAATGCCACATTGGTTGTAGATTCTGGTTACGGCTTTGATTTTTTTGACTTCAGAGCATGTTGTTTGGTTGATCCAATACTCCAGTTCCGTTTTGTCTGAACCGGTGGCTTCATTCAGGGCATGAATCAGCAAAAAAGTTTTCTTGTTGCAGATAATATCTCCACCAATGCGTTTTCCGAATGTGGCGGTTTCACCATAGACATCCAGATAATCGTCCATCAATTGAAAAGCCAAACCGATGTTGATTCCAAATTGATACAGGTTTTCTGCATCGGTATCGGATGCCCCGCCGGCAATGGCTCCCAGCTTCAAACTGGCAGCAATGAGCACCGCCGTTTTTAGTCGGATCATGTTCATATAGGACTCGATGTGAACCTCCTTCTGGGTTTCAAAATCCATGTCAAACTGTTGGCCTTCACAAACTTCCAATGCGGTTTTTGTAAATAGTTGAAGCCCTTTCTCGAGCACATTTTTTGTGGAATGTCCAAAGACCTCATAAGCAAGTATCTGCATGGCATCGCCCGAGAGAATGGCCACATTGTCGTCCCATTTGATGTGGACGCAATCCATGTTTCGGCGGGTGGGGGCTTTGTCCATGATGTCGTCATGCAGCAATGTGAAATTGTGAAATATTTCCAAAGCCAGAGCCGGGCTCAGAGCCTTGCTGCTGTTGTCTGAGAAAAGTTCGCAGGCAAGCAAACAGAGGGTTGGACGCATGCGTTTGCCGCCCATGGACAGGACATAGCGGATGGGTTCGTATAATCGGACGGGTTGCTTTGACAGGGAAAGTTCATTTAAGGCCAGATTGATTTGTTTCAACAGCTCGTCGGGTTTTGTCATAGCTTCTTCAGGTATAGTTTTTTCAAAAGTACATGAACTAAAACTGAGAAACAACCAATTTGAGAAAAAATAAATGTGTATTCGATCTATTTTAACCGAAAAACAACGGGTAAAATATATTTGACGGCAATGGGTTTGCCGTTTTTCATGGCAGGTTTCCATCTTGGCATGGTGCGCAGCACGCGAATGGCCTCGCGGTCTAAATCGGGATCGACTGGTTTAATTACCTGTATTTGTCTGATCATTCCGTCTTTGTCGATGATAAAACTGCAAGTGACGGTGCTTTGCAATTTTTTTAGATATGCCGAATTTGGGTATCGAATGTTTTTGGCCAAATGCAGAATCAATCCGTTTTCTCCACCGGGAAAACCAGGCATGATGTCGACTGTAGTATATAACTGATCTTCAGCAACTTCGTCTTTGGGTTCTGTTTCTTTTTCTTCTTCTTCGGTTTCTTTGGTGAGCTCTTCATAGTACATGTCTATGACGGTTTCGGGTTGAACCATCAAATCAAGCAAGTCTTGCGATTGTGGTTGGCTGCGCTTCGAATTGGATTTTTCCGTTGCTTCACTGGCATACGGATTGGGAATCTTGGTTTGCGCCAATTCCCGCATTGGTTCTTCTTCCATGATGGCAGTTAAGAGCTCGTATTGTTCTGCTACAAAAGCCTCTTCTTCTTCCTGACTTTTTTGATAGGACCAATTGTCATACCAATACCAAAACAGATAACCCATTGCAAATAAAGTGGTTGTAAAGATGAATGACCATAAATGCCGCATCCCGGATCCCATGCGAAGCTTGTACGCTCCGTAGGATTTGTTTCTGTTTTCAAATATCAGATCGGTCCAGGATCGGGAATGCAGGTTCATTTTTTGTTTCTACAAGGGTGACAAAAATATCCGTACCACAAAAGTACAATTTTATGTGCTTGCATTTTGCTGCTTTGTGTTAATTTGAGTTAGATGAAAAACGTGTATCTTTGAACTCATGCTTGATTGATTGCAAAATGCGTCGAAGTCTGTTGATATTTCTGCTGTTGTTGTCTGCTTTCAGGGCTTTGGCTCAGGTGGGAGAACCAACCTTTTCATTTCTGAATTTACCCTATTCAACCGCTGCTTCCGGCGTGGGTGGTAACAGTGTGTCCTCTCAGGAAAGCGATTTGAATATGGTGTTGCACAATCCTGCCATTTTAGAGGGCGATTTCGACCGCAACGCCTCGGTGAGTTATTTGAATTATATGGCTGACATACAGGTGGGTTCGGCCATTTATGCCTGGAAGCAAAAGGATAGAGGTGCCTGGATGGCCGGCGTTCGATATGTGGATTATGGCAACATGCTTTGGACTTCAAACGAAGGTGTTATTTTGGGTGAAACTGGTGCAACGGACTTGGCTTTATCCATGGGTTATGCCATGCCATTGACCGACAGACTTCAGGCCGGCATTCAAGTGGGGTGGCTGTATTCGGCCCTGGGTGAATATGTTGCATCTGGTCTGTACAGCGATTTGGGTTTGTATTATTTGAATACCGAGTCCTTGTTTTCGGCCGGATTGGTTTTGAAAAATATGGGCGTTCAAACCAATGCCTATGACGAAACCTATGAATCCCTTCCCTGGGACATCCAACTAGGTTTCAGCAAAAAACTGGCTCATGCGCCTTTTCGTTTAACCGCTACCATTCAGTCTTTGTCAAATCTGGACATTCAATATGTGGACAGAACAGAACAGGAAAATATAAAACAGCCCACTTTCGTCCAAAAACTTTTTAAGCATGTGAATTTGGGGCTGGAGTTGGTGCCCAACGATCAGTTCCTAGTGAGTTTTGGCTGTCATTTCAGAAGGTTGAACGAACTTGGAATTGAGCAACGAACCCCTTTTGGTGGGTTTACTTTGGGAATGGCCATTCGTATGAAAACAGGTCGAATAGGTGCTTCCTATGCCAAATATCACCTCTCGGGAAATGCCCTGCAAATGTCTTATTCGGTAGATTTATCAAAAATTGGCTTATGAAAAAACTGATCATTGCGATAGATGGATTTTCGTCTTGTGGTAAAAGTACCATGGCCAAATCGTTGGCCAAAAGCTTGAATTATATCTATGTGGACACCGGTGCCATGTATCGGGCTGCAGCTTTATATTGTATTCAGAAGGGATTGATTGTCAATGATGTGCTTGATGTTGAGGCCTTGAAATCTGAATTGGACAACATTGTGGTTACGTTTAAAAATGATGCACAGGGACAAAATCAAACCTATTTGAATGGTGTCAATGTGGAACGGGAAATCCGCACCATGGAAGTGTCCTATGCTGTCAGTCCGGTGAGTGCGGTTGGCTTCCTCCGGGAAAAAATGGTGGATTTGCAGCGAAAAGCCGGTGAACAAGGTGGCGTTGTCATGGATGGACGCGATATTGGAACGGTGGTTTTTCCACATGCAGATTTGAAAATATTTGTCGTTGCTGATGCACAAATCCGTGCTGAAAGAAGATATAAAGAATTGGTAGAGAAGGGGCAACCCGAGCCTTTTGATGCGATTTTACACAACATCATGCGTCGGGATGCCTATGACCAATCGCGCGAAGTGAGCCCGCTTCGAAAAGCAGATGATGCCATCGAGATGGACAATGGGACGCTGACTTTGGAAGCGCAGGATGCTTGGTTGATGGAACAGGTAAATCGGATTCAACATGGCTAAAATTGAGATCGACAAACATTCGGGTTTTTGCATGGGCGTGGTGAAAGCCATTCAAAGTGCAGAAAAATTCCTGAATGAAAACGATGGAGCCTTGTACAGTCTGGGCGATATCGTGCACAATAACAAAGAAGTAGAGCGCTTGGAATCCAGGGGGATGCAGACCATCGATCACGATTTTCTGAAATCCATCCGCAATGCCAATGTGCTGTTTCGGGCGCATGGTGAGCCGCCTTCGACCTACGAAATTGCCAAAGAGAACAACATCAACCTGATTGATGCGACTTGTCCTGTCGTACTCGGATTACAGGCAAAAATCAGAAAGAAATTTCAAACGGCTGAAGCCAAGGATACGCAAATCGTCATTTTTGGCAAAAAAGGGCATGCCGAAGTGGTCGGATTGATGGGTCAAACCAATCAAACTGCCATCGTATTGGATCAAACAACAGATTTGAGTGCTTTGGATTTCTCCAAACCGATTGAATTGTATTCTCAGACCACCATGCCATTGGATGCATTCAGGAGCTTGGTAGAAAAGATCCGGTCTTCCATGCAGCCCGGAGTTCCATTCAACTACCACGATACGGTTTGTCGTCAAGTGGCCAATCGGCTGCCCCTGATACGGGCTTTTGCCGCCCAACATGAAGTGGTGTTGTTTGTCAGCGGCTCCAAGAGTTCAAACGGGAAGGCTTTGTTTGAGGCATGCCAATCGGTCAATGAGCGAACCTATTTTCTGACCGGCCCCGAAGATCTGACACTTGACATGATACAGGAAGTTGAAACCATCGGTATTTGCGGTGCCACATCCACCCCGCTTTGGTTGATGGAAGATGTGAAAAAACAGGCAGAAATGCACTTGAATAGATAGCAAAACCAGTATATTTGCACCAGCTCCCAAACAATTTAGAGGTTAACAATTATGAGCGACATTAAGACAATTGGAATTTTTACATCGGGAGGTGATGCCCCCGGGATGAATGCGGCCATCCGTGCGGTGACCAGATCGGCTATTTTTAACGGATTGAAGGTCAAAGCCATTTATCGTGGTTACAAAGGCCTGATCACGGGTGAAATCAAAGAGTTTAAATCACAGGATGTCAGCAACATCATTCAACAAGGTGGCACCATCTTGAAAACAGCCAGAAGCGAAGAATTTCGTACGGCTGAAGGTCGGAAGTTGGCATACGACACTTTAATCAAAGAAGAAATTGACGCGTTGGTCGCCATTGGAGGAGACGGAACACTGACGGGTGCCCGTATTTTTGCCAATGAGTATAATTTTCCTATTGTGGGTGTACCCGGAACCATTGACAATGATATTTTTGGAACGGATTCGACCATTGGATATGATACAGCTTTAAATACCATTCTGGATGCTGTCGATAAAATTCGGGACACGGCATCCTCACATGAGCGCTTGTTTTTTATTGAAGTGATGGGGCGTGATGCAGGTTTTTTGGCATTGAACGGAGCCATTGCTTCCGGAGCCGAAGCTGCCATCATTCCCGAGATTTCCACCGAAGTGGATCAGTTGGAAGAATTTATCAAACAGGGATTTAGAAAATCCAAAAACAGTTCCATCGTTTTGGTCGCCGAAAGTGAAATTACGGGAGGTGCCATGCATTTTGCCGACAGGGTGAAAAAAGAATATCCGGAGTACGATGTGCGTGTGGTGATTTTAGGCCATGTGCAACGTGGTGGATCTCCATCTGCTTTCGACCGTATTTTGGCCAGTCGCCTGGGTGCTGCATCCATCGAAGCTTTGATGGACGGACAACGCAATGTGATGGTGGGGATAGAAAACGACAAAGTGGTGTTGGTGCCTTTTTCAAAAGCCATCAAAAACGACAAACCTGTCGATCCTGAATTGATCAAAGTGCTTAAATCTTTATCTATTTAGAATAAGGTTTAATAGATTCTTTATATCAACCCAAAACATACGAAAATGTATGTTTTGGCATAGCCGATAGCAATCTATTTGAAACCAGCCGTTATGTCCAAATCTGTTTTTAGATTTTAATGTGTTGGCTTTCTCTGTTCAGAACGGTCAGAAACAACCTGTCTGCATGTAAATGTGCTGCCAATTGGCCAATGACTTCATCCAGATTTACGTCTTTGTTGCTCAATAACAAACTCAACTCCAACAACAAATCCAGTTCTTTGGCACCATAACAATCGGCCTTGTTGTACTTACATAATGAATCCATTTTACCTATATTAGTTTACAATATAACACGTCAACCTATAAAACGGCATTATAATGATTACAAATATATAGAAAAATAGCCAAGGAGTAAAGTGGAAACAATGAAATCCTTGCTTTTTGTCAGAAAAACTATGAACGCTTGAAATATTTGTCCAAAGCAGCTTGTGCTGCAGCAAAGGAACTGATTTCATCGTGAAGTACCTGCTGTTCTTTTTCTTCCAGAAAAGATTGCATGTCATCGTTGTGGTAGAAATGATTTCTCAACTGTTCATGAATGCTTTCGTACATCCAAAACTTGGCTTGATGCATGCGGTTTTGGTTGAAATAACCATTTTCTTTGGTTCGTTCAATATGATTGAAGACCATGTCCATGACCTCTGGTACCTGAAAACCTGTCAAACCTGAGTAATATAGCACTTCCGGACGTTTTCCGGATTGAGGCATGGGGAAAAGCATCAGCGCATTTCTGAATTGTGTCTGGGTGACTTTGGCTCTGTCTAAATTGTCACCGTCTGCTTTGTTGATAACAATGCCATCGGCCATTTCCATGATGCCGCGCTTGATGCCTTGGAGTTCATCGCCACCGCCGGTAATTTGAATGAGCAAAAAGAAATCGACCATCGAGTGTACGGCGGTTTCAGATTGACCTACACCTACGGTTTCCACAAAGATGGTGTCAAAACCGGCTGCTTCACACAGCACAATGGTTTCCCTGGTTTTTCTGGCAACGCCTCCCAATGATCCGGCTGAAGGGGAAGGGCGAATGAAGGCATTTTCCTGAACCGAAAGTTCTTCCATGCGTGTTTTATCCCCCAAAATGCTGCCTTTGGTGCGTTCGCTGCTGGGGTCGATGGCCAGTACTGCCAATTTTTTCCCTGAACGAATTAATTGCATGCCAAAGGCTTCAATGGAAGTGCTTTTACCTGCACCCGGTACACCCGTAATGCCTACACGTACCGATTTTCCTGCGTAGGGAAGGCATTTTTCTATGATTTTTTGTGCCTTTTCTTGATGGTCGGCTCTGGCGCTTTCAATCAAGGTCACTGCCTGACTGAGCATCACCCGATTGCCGGACAAAATGCCTTCCACAAATTCGTCGACAGTAAAGTTTTTCTTCCGTATGCCTTTTTTTCGGTACGGATTCAAAATGGGTGGCTGTTCAATGCCTTTTTGTACATTCAAACCCACATATTGATCGTCATTTTCCGGATGTTGGTGTTTGGATTGGTCCATGAGAAATCAATTGGAAGGTATTTGTGCTGTCAGATACAAATGTTTGACACTGCTTTTAGGGTCGTTGGTATAGAGGGTCACCCGTTGAACCACTTTGCCTTCAAAGTTTCCGGGATTGAAGGTCATTTTCAACAGGGTCGTTTTACCCGGAGGAATAATGGTCTGGCTGGTCATAACACGAATGCCATCGTATTCAGGTGCAATTTTCTTGATGACCAAATTGGATTTTCCTCTATTGCTCAATTTGATGCTCATCTGTTTGATTTTTCCTTTCTCGAGTGAACCAAAATCGATGCGGTTGGTTGAGTATTCACTGATGGGTGCCGATAACAACTCTTGTTTGCTCAAGCCGGAAAAATCTTCGGTAATGTTGGCCGTCACAAGGATACGGTTGTCGGGATGGGCTTTGTATTTTTCGGAGGTGTATACGTAAAAAAGGTCTTCACGTCTGCCGAAATCTTTGGCTTGTGATGGCACGTAATTGATGGTGATGATGCCCGTTTGGTTGGGTTTCAACTGGGTATTTGAAGCAAACACGCGCAGGTGCTTGGGCACTTTGTTGAATTTAACCGACAATGTTCGATCAGTGGCATTCATCATTTCAATGGTTTCTGTTTTGATGCTGCCGATTTTGGCATCCATGATGGGAATGGACGATCGGCTTAAACGAAGACCTTGCAGATTTTTTGGATAATTGGCAGACGGATTGTTTCCGACAGCCAAAACGCTGCCACGAATGATGAGGACTACGCTCGAATTGTCCGGATCATTGGTGTAAATGGTAATGGTTTTCTGAAAAGTGCCTGGTCTGTCTGTCGTGCTGTAAGAAACTTTGATGGTCGACTTTGCACCGGGAGCAATGGGCTCTTTGCTGAAAATCGGGGTGGTACATCCACAAGAAGCGACTGCCCTGTAAATAATCAGATTGGATTTTCCTTTGTTGGTAAAAGAAAATTCACAATTGACTTCACCGACTTCTTCTTTGATATTTCCAAAATCGTGTGTTTTTACCTGAAAATCAATATTGGCTTGTGACCAGGCTGTCTGGCTCAAAATCAAGGCCATGACGGCAATCAAAAAGTGTTTCATTTCCTAATATAATGTTCAAATGAATAACGAATGGATTTTTCTGAATCGGTTTGATGCAGTTCATAGGATACCTGATCCCAATCGCTATAGTTGATGGAAGGGAAAAAGGTATCTGCTTCAAAATCGGCATGAACCATGGTCAGGTATAATTCATCGACCATGGGGTAAGTTTGATGATACACCATGGCGCCCCCGATAAAGAAAACTTTGGCTTCCTCTTGGCAGCGTTGCAAGGCTTCTTCGATGGAATGTGCGGTTTCACAGCCGGGAAAAACTTCTTCCTCCGGACTGAGTACGATGTTTCTTCTGTTCGGTAGTGCGCCTTTGGGTAGGGATAAAAAGGTGTTTCTGCCCATGATGACGGTATGACCTTTGGTGATTTCCTTGAAGTGCTTGAGATCTTCAGGCAAATGACAGAGCAATTTATTGTCTTTTCCAATGGCATTGTTGTTGGCAATGGCCACGATAATAGCTGTTTTCATATAGTTTAAACCGATACGATTCCTTTAATGTGTGGGTGTGGTTGGTAGTTTTCCAACGTAAAATCTTCAAACGTAAAGTCAAAAATGCTTGTGACTGAAGGGTTGATGCGCATGGTTGGCAGTGGACGCGGATCCCGGCTCAACTGTTCTTTGACCTGTTCCAAATGGTTGGTATAAATGTGGGCATCGCCCAATGTATGCACGAAATCGCCTGCTTTTAAGCCCGTGACTTGTGCCACCATTTGAAGCAGCAAAGCATAGGATGCAATGTTGAAGGGTACGCCCAGAAAAATATCCGCGCTTCTTTGATAGAGTTGAAGGCTCAACCGCCCGTTTGCGACATAAAATTGAAAGAAGGCATGGCAGGGAGGCAAATTCATGTTGGGCAAATCGGCCACATTCCATGAACTGACAATGATGCGTCTGGAATCCGGATTTTTTTTGATGGTTTCAATGGCTTCCGTTATTTGGTCAATGCTTCCACCGGCGTAGTCCGGCCATGATCTCCATTGATAGCCATAAATATGACCAAGTTCTCCATCTGCATCCGCCCATTCATTCCAAATACGCACGCCGTTTTCCTGTAGATACCTGGCATTGGTTTCACCCTTTAAAAACCACAACAATTCATAAATGATGGATTTCAAATGCAGTTTTTTGGTGGTCAAACAAGGAAAGCCATCTTCCAGATTGAACCGCATTTGATGTCCGAAAACACTCCATGTTCCGGTGCCTGTTCTGTCTTCTTTGTGAACACCTTCATCCAAAACACGTTGTAACAGTTGTTGATATTGTATCATTACCTTCTTTTCTTCTGTTCTGCAAACTTACTGAAAAGTCGTGAGTATTTGATGTTTTAAACGGACTCTTTTCAGTTCGGTTTATTTGCTTTCCACCACCATGGATGTGCCGGATGAATGTGCTGTGAATTCGGGTGC
>CAYYJF010000066.1:0-9390 GCA_964472175.1 uncultured Bacteroidales bacterium
CAAACTAGCACACTTTGTTACCCCATGGTAACTGGATACATGTAACCAATCATCGTTTTACCGACAAAATATTTCATAACAACCGAAAGTTTTTGTTGAGATTTTGAATTTGGATAACTTTCAACCCTATCGTTATAGCTCATCAACTGCATAGTGCCGTAATTTGTATACTAGGCACCAGTAAGATGTTGTATGGGTTTTAAAAGAACATTGACGATATTGGTCAAATTACCACGTTACGTCAAGAGAAAAATCAGGAAAGTTTTTTATTGAGATTCTTCCAAGATTACTTTCAACTTGGACTCTTACTTGGCTCCCAACAGCCATTGCCTCTAATAAATTTCCTCGCAAACTTGAGAGTGTTCCAATAAGCGAGTTCAGATGATTTTTGAACCAGATTGATTGTTGAGTTACCACCGGCTAAACAACCGATGGGTACAACCAATCCAATGTTAACATAAACCTACATCGATCATAATCGTGTTATATCGGTGAGGAGCGTAATCATCAAGCTAATGCCGGAATACTGTCCAGCAAATTGATTTATTGAAAAGAACTGAAATTGGAGGTACCTCGCCAAAACGTATATGTTCTCTGCACATTATACGCACTGACTGCCACCTGTTTAGCCCCGATACCTGATGGCCCAACCGCTAACCAAAGAACGTCTCCTTCGATTTGATTGTTTAACAGTCTCAGCTTTACGTTTAAGCCGAGAGAAATTGTTTGACCTTATGCGATACACTTTACCAATTTTCTCTTGGGGGTCAAGCAATATTTTGAGAAAAATGATGGCCCTGGCAGGAATCGAACCTGCGAAGCTTGCGCTGGTTACGCGCTTCGGTACCACTCCTCCTTATTACAGCGGGAAATCCATTTCCCCGTTTCAACCATTTCCACCACAGGGCCAGAATATCTAACGCGCCAAGTGTGTTATTACACCGAAGCCTACGTCCGCGCGTTAAAATTATAGAAAATATCTTAAAGAACGAAAACTAGCGTATGAATCTTTCTGGAAAAGTCAAGGAGTTTTTTGATTATTTTCCGTAGAAATTTCTTTAACCGCCTTCCACAAATCTTGAATGAAGATAAAAATTACACTTCCGCAACCAATCAAAATTAAAAAATTTACGAAAACATTTACAAAAGGTTTATTTACACCTTCATTTAATTTTTCAATCATTAACATGGCACAAGCGATAATAACAGCAACCCGTGTACCATTTTGCGCGATTGAAAGGAAACGGTCAAACCGATTTTTTAGATTATTCATGTATTTATATGTTTTAGGTTTTTTATATTTTAAGTAACACACCCGATAATGGTAGTTTTGTTATGAAAGTCAAGGTTTTTTGGTTCGTTTTAATGGATGCTTTTTTCACCAACGTGTTTATTTTTAGTCAAATGAAAAAATCCACAAACCGGACATTTGTACGGGTATAAACGAACATATCTATTGTGCCCATGAGATTGATTAAATTGCCTAGCTTCTGCTGCGCTACGGAATTTTATTTTGTTTTCACAAATTTTCCGTTGCTCCACGCGAAAATGTTCATTATGTGTATAACAAATTAACTTCTCAAGCGAATTAAATTCTCTTTCTGGGGCAAGTTGGTCTCCGATTTCATTCATCTACTTTATTAAACACATTCTTACCGTCGCAACTGTTGCAGAATTTAAACATTATTTACTCTGGTTAATTGAATTATGTAAGTTTAATCTGACATCATGTACCGTAATGGCACGAACCGACATCTTTGCATTGGGAAAGATCGATAGGTGTACCGTCCGCAATCTCCGCAATGGTTTTCAAAATGTTCTCTCTTTCCGCTAAATCAGTTTCCCATTGGTAACTGTAACATAGTAAAATCAATGAACTAATTGATTCGACTTCCTCATAAGAGGATTCTGTCGGATTGACTCTTCGATATAATTCACCGGAATTATATACTTGAAATACTTTATCGGTCGTTGCACTCATAAGTAAATAATAAGATTGAATGCTAAAAAGTCAATATGTTTCTTCTACGACTGGAATGAAATTTATATTACTTAAATTTGAGTTTAACAACCGATTCCAAATCACGCATCCAAGTGGCATTTTGAGTATTAAACCAAAACGAATCAATGCAATAATCTGTGGTTGTGGAGAAGGTCCAACAAGACCAATCATGAACTATTGCTCGAAATTTACCATTTAAGTCATACAATTCCGTTGCATACTTTTCAGCTTCACCGATTGAATTTATATTAGGTACCGAGTGTTCATTAAACACCGCACTTGGCGGGGTTGGACCAAACGAGAACGGATGACCAACCGACTCATAGACCAAATAAGAAATGGCCAACACCATTAGATTTTTTCCATTTACAATATAAGCAATACGACAATCTTCTTTGTTATCTCCTTTAAATGGAATACTATTAGTCGAGTAGTGTGAAATAAATCGAATAATATTAAGTAGCTTCTGGATTGTCCCATTGTTTTCCAACAACTTAATATCCGAATTCCTATTCTCATAGATATACGGAAAAATCACAGAATTGGAAATTATTCTATATTTTTCTGGTATTGTCCATTGTCCCATAAAAATTAGGTGGTTGGGTTGTATATTACGATTGATTTTGTTCGAGCCAGCGTTGGTATCGAAGCTCATACAAATTGGCCGGATCAATTCTCTTTTTTAGGTTCCCTGGTATAGTTAAATCGGAAAACAAGGTCGAAACCTTCCTTCGTCTCCGTTATGATGAAATGAATCGATTGTTTCCCCATGACCCATTTGGAATTGACCGGGCATCAATGTCTTTCTTCGACGATGTTATTTCGGATTTAACTACCTCTTGTGAAGCGTAGGTACCCATTTTATAAGTTTCATGGTTTGAAAATAATTGCTTCCGTTTTAAGGATTAGGTCGTTCCCATATTCATCGATTGGCACGCCAGCATAGATTATATCATTAACTGACACGATTTTTTCCGTATATTCCTCGTCTCTGAATGACACAAAACAGTTTCCAATGCTTGGTTGCTGAGTTTTTGCCCACTCCATGACGGCCACGTCCAATAGTTCAAGGGTTTCAACTTTAGTTACCCCCCTTCCTCGCATAAATTGGTTGTCGCAGCACGGCGTGGCATGAAAATGCTCAGCCATAGACACTTTACTTCCAGTGTGGCTAACCAATGAAATTGCCGGTTTGCCGGATGGAAGTTCAAAAACAATCACCGATTTCGTCTCTGAAGTTGAGTTAATTATTTTCATATTGTGTTATTTTTAATTAAAATGACACGGTGTTTGTTCTCACAAACACCGTGTCTCGCCAAAGATTTGTTATTTAGATAGCCTGCACAACCACGTTTCCATTGAAAACAAATGTCACCTTGTACTTATTTCCGGTCGCATCTGTGAGAATCGAACCAATAGTTACGGATGATTTCATACCAGAAATATTTGCTTCCCTGGCAATGCGGTACTTTTTACCACCGATTGCAATTGTGCGTATATTGCCGAGTGAGTAGTTGCGGAAAACAATCTCCCGCGCCGTCCCTTGGTTTGTGGCCTTTTTGTGTTCAGGAATGAATTGCTTTGCAATCTCCGAAGAGATACGAACGAGCGACCCATCCGTCCGTTGACCATAGTAACGTGGCTTGGACTTGCAGGACTTCGGATTTACGATTGAAATGTAATATTTGTCACCATTGACGACAAGGCTTTTGTTGACTTGTTCGCCCCATTGACGAGACTGTGCCTCGAAAGTTCCCTCGTTGGCACCTTCACGGACCTGTTGGCGGTTGACGGCGTTCTCATAGTCAACGCCAATCATGCCATTGACGACGGCAAACTTGAAAATTGCCTTATATGGGTTTCCGGTCTTACGGGCCTTTGTGTCCGTCATTGCGGAGAGAGTGACTGGCGTAGCGCCTTTCTGATTGGAAAGGATTTTAATGAGTTCCGTTTCCGGGATTGAAATAAATGCGGATTGATTGGACATTTGAGGAGGATTTAGGATTGTTGGATTGACTCTTAACAAACTCAAGTGTGTGGTTGTTTTTGCTAGTTGCAAGACTTTTCTTCAAAAACTTTTTTGAGAATCTTAAAAAAATGGGTTGACAGAATTAAGAGCAAGGGCAAACTAACGACATTCACTTATGGCAACTTTCAAATTTACCAAGGTTTCAGGTAATAAAAAAACCGGTCCCATGCCGGTATCAATCACAAGCAAGGATACTTGCCCCTCAACCTGTCCATTTAAGGGCAAGGGATGTTACGCTCGGCTTGGCCATTTGAACATTCATTGGACGCGCGCGACGAATAACGGAATTGAATTAAAAGAATTCTGTGAAAACGTCAGGGATTTGCCACAAGGACAGCTATGGCGACATAATGAAGCAGGCGACCTTCCAGGCAATGGAAGTGAAATCAATCAATCTGAATTGAATCATATTGTTGAAGCTAACAACGGAAAGAAAGGTTACACCTACACCCATTACTTGCCGAGCGTTGGAAACAATTCGACTGCAATCAAATCCGCAAACGAAGCTGGTTTTACGATTAACCTCTCGGCTGACAATCTTTCGCAAGCAGATGAATTTGTTTCGCTTGGAATTGCGCCGGTTGTCGTGGTCGTTCCTTTCGACAAAACAAAATCATTTAAGACAGATAAAGGAAATGCAGTTACAATTTGTCCAAACGTTACAAGCAATGGAAAAATCCAATGTATTAATTGCAAACTTTGCGCCAAGGCAAACCGAAAGGCGATTGTTGGGTTTCCCGCGCACGGTAGCATGAAAAAATCGGTCAGTGTAATTGTTGAATAAGAATTAAAACGCTTTTATATGAACGAATCCCCTATCAAATCTAAAGTAATTTCTATTATTGCCGATGAACTGGGGATCGATGTAAGTAGAATCCACCTCGAAAGTTCTTTGGAATGTCTTGGGGCAGATGAACTAGATGTAATTGAAATCTGTTTGGAGATTGAAGCTAAGCTTAACTTAGATATTCCAGAAGAGGCATGTGAATCATTTAAACTAGTTTTAAACATTGTCAATTATGTTGAACAATCAATTTCCTATCGCGTACCGAAACAAGAAACGTCCTTGACATCTCCGTCTATTTCAACCACAATAAATTCCATGAAATTCACCGATTCTCAAGTCATTCAACGCACCTTCCATGTCACGACCAAGGAAATGCTCGCAACTTATTTGGATTATATCAAAGATGCTGTTTGGGACGATGCTAATGTAACCGACAAAGCTAACATGGCAAAAGAAGTCATAACTGCTTTGCATAGTGAGAATCAATCCGAAATTACAACCTTGTTTCGCGATGGCGCTACCGTTATTCTTATTTCAAACTTTGACGACAGAGGGGTTGATTACGTTTCGGTTGAAGTAACTTGTACAAACGGGACTATGTTTAAAATCTATCACGAAGACATTACGTGGTAAAGATTCATATAAATTTTTCAAAAAAATGACATCTAATATCGCCGAATCCTATGTTTCAGGTCTCGTACAAAGCTATCGCGACGCTTTTGTAAAAAAGCAAGTTACTTCTCCGCAAATCGTTGTAAGTTTGCGCGTTTCAACGAATTGGACGCAAAATGGAATCGATCAGTTTTATTCCGTTATTAACTTTGCGTTCGATGTTAGTTCTAATTACATTTCCGTTTTCTTTGCGGAAAGTAAGGCGGGTTTTAATGACTTCTCTAAAATGAATTGGAAATTCCAATCTCGTCATGATTCCTGCTGGCGTGGGGATGGATTACGCCATATTACCGAGTATTATTTCAAAGCACGGAAATATATTATCGGCCAACTTAAAAATGGGGTTGGATATTCTGACGAACAAATTCAAGAACGGTTGCAAGAAATTAATTCCCGCGTAACAATTCAACCGCATTTCAATTTCTTTGTTCCTGTCGAATTTAAAACCACACGAATTGGTAGTTTCGACGGATACGCTTTAGCTGGAATGAAGGTTTTGTGATATTTTTCTTGTAATTCGTACTATAACACCGTTACTTTAAACTTACGAAAATCTAAAGTTTTAATCCCCATAATGAAATTTTAAAAATACTTTCATGGTTTTAACAAATTAGCTTTTCCCCAAAAAATCTTCGGCGCGCTTAATGAGTTTATAATATTCATCATCTGATTCATCGGGGCCGTACGAAGTAACTTCGTCAACTACGGTTTTAAAAGTAGCGAGTGTATCGCGAAGAATCTTTTCCATTTCACGGGCAAAGTCAGCGGAAACATAAGCGCCGCTCGGGTCCATTTTGTCTGAATCGTCATTTGAAGACGGCCAAAGAGCTTCTGAATCAGTTTTTGGAGTTTTTGAAGTATTAGTTTCCATGAACGAATATGATTCACAAATACCAGCCAAAGTCAAGCGGAATTTCGCGTTCCCGACATTTCCCCGACATTTTTCCCGACAGTGAGATTGCGCAATAAAATCGTCATGAATTGAAGATTTAGCTTGCAACTCAACCACCTTCCCTTTTTACTCTTCCCCACGATGAAATTAACACGTAAAACAAACACTTGCTGGCAAGGTCGCCGTTTTGACGGCGTTTTGATTACTGTTGAGGGTTTCCCCCCATGTGCGTCAGGTCTGGCAAGTTAACCATGATACGCAATCGGAACGGAAACACGATTGGTTTGAGGATAAAGGTAAAGCTATTGAATTCGCCGCAAAATCCGCTAAACCATGCCGGGACCATGAAGATATTTATGTCGTAGGGTATAATATGGATGGTGCGAGGCGTGACATGCAGGGAAATCTTTTGGGCCACAAAAACGCTTGATTTGTAATCCCGCCAATCCACCTTCTTAATTCTCGCCCATCGCTTGTGATACTCTAGCTAGAACAACCAATCGATTTTAATCGCAACAATGAAAACCCCGCAAACATTCACTAATCTGCGCAACGCGATTGATAACCTACGAAAGCTTGACGTAGTTAATTTTGTCGAGGAATTTCGTAAATTTGAACATTCGTGTCACCCCGGCACTTATTGTGCTTTGATTTTAAACCCGGCGACGGGGGAAATTCGTTTCTTAAATGAAGCATCATGGTGTTGCTCAACTAATGAGTATTTTTCTGAATCCGGGGCGTTGTCGGATGTTACTTTAATTTCATGCACTCGCGCGTATTGGTCTCCGGGGCCGGATGATTCTTTTGAGTTGGATTATAAAAATGAAAAAAACGATTACGCTCATCCGAAAGATGATTTTTCTGGCTGGGTTCCAAAGGATCAATTTTACGAAGTCGCGGAAAAGTTAATTGCCGAAAAGTTGGGCATTGACATTGAATCCGCTGAAATTAAAATTGGAGACCCGGAATACGTTCTATCTACTTTTGGCTGGGAATTTTTCAGTATTTCCAATACACCGGTTGATGGATGGGTTCCTGACGGAGAAGACGATGAAACCGTAAAAAATGTCAAAGAAAAAATTGAAAACTTGATTGCCTGCATTGAATTGGAAATTGATGTATTGGATAATGCCGGGTAACAATTTGTAGAAGTACCTCAGATTTTTCTTGCAATCCCTATTAATAACCTCAATATCTTTCCCATGAAACTTCAACTCACTCATTCAGAACTTTGCGAAATCCTCAGTAAGAATCTTGGTGTTACCGTTGAATCTGTGGATATTCTCCCGGAAACTCCGGTTGAAAATCCGGCGACCGAGCAAAAACCGCAACCACATAATCCCGATGGATTGACACCGGGGCAATACGGCGCAAGTGAGGGTTACAGGCTTCTGGATGAAGACGAGATTAAAGAACGTTATGAATCATTTCACATTGAAAAATATGTTAAGGCAAACCCGTATTATTGGAGTAAAAATCAATGGAGTGGCAACGAAAAAACGTATACCTACCGCACTAAGCTTTCCCGTGAAGAACTAACCAAACTTCCTTAAAGAATTTTTCATTTTTCTCTTGCTTTTCAATCTAACACAGTATTAACTCCTATCACTATGACAACCGAAGATTCTCCCGCCATTCAACGTACTTTCCGCACGAGCATTCAAGAAATGGTTTCTGCGTGTATCAATTCTATGACCGACATGCTTTGGGGGGAGGATTATTCCGCCCCCGTTGAATACATGATGGAAATGATTCTTACCATTCGTTCGCAAGACGATGAAAAAATCACCGATTTGTTTCGCGGTGGCGCTACCGCAACGCTAATCCCCGGTTTCGACGATAAGGGGTGCGATTACGTCAAAATTGAAATTATCAAGCGAGACGGATCGATTTTGGTTATTAATCACGAGGATATTGCGTGTTAATAACATGACTATGAACAAATTCCATCCCGGCCAATCCATTCAATCAATTTCCCGCCCGGTAATCTCCGGGGAAATCCTGCATGTTCTCACCTTAGAGAGTAAAAAATGGGATGCGGTGGCAAAGAAGCCAACCGGGGAAATTGTTGTAAGTTATACTTATGTAACGATTTCCAAGGGAACGGGGCATCGACATGATATTGAGGAAGCGGACGCGGTTTTGATTTCTTGAAATAACTGTTGACTTTTTATTAAAACCACATTAAACCCATTTCCATATTCATGGACAAAGTAATATTTGAACTTTTTTTGTGGAAAGTGGGGAATAAAACATTTTCCCTTCAAATTATTGTTTCTAAGAATGATATTTGTGGGTGGAATGATTGGTACGTTATTGAATTTAAGCTGGGTGACAGATGTATTTCAAAGTATCGCGGAAGACGATTTACTTCGTTTTTTGATGCTGAATGGCGTGCTTTTTCAAATGTTTTAAGCAATCACCACAAAGCATTACGTGCGTGGAAAAATTTCCACTGTGACAAAATTGATATTGTTGGACTTCGAGTTATGGGGACCTAGGGCGATGGATTTTTGTCTAAATAACTATTGACTTTAAAACCAAGGTGCTAGTAGTGTACCACTATGACATCCACAAAATTTTTTTCTAGTTTTGAACCGGAACAGGGTATTGCCAAAAGCATCCCTTCACGCGACGGCAAAGCGGTTTACAAACAAAGCGAGTATGACGGGACGTGGTGGAAAGTTTGGAATGATGACAGCCCACGAGTTTTTATCGGCGTGAACCCTCCTAAAAATCCATAAGAATTAAGTATTTTGTCTCACCAACCAACCAAACAAATTACAATGGAAAACAATTGTGGGCTTACAAATTGGCTTGCGGAGTTTAACGCACCTGAAAAAGATTGGTCTTATGAAACTTTTTTGGGTTTCGAGGATTATTTAACGATTGACCACAACACACACACACACACACACACACACACACACACACACACACACACACACACACAAACACACACACACACACACACACACACACACACACACACACACACACACACACAC